>DAOUCO010000042.1:0-8319 GCA_034432135.1 Dehalococcoidales bacterium
GGGGAGGAAAGTCCGAGCTCCGCCGGGCAGGACGCTGGGTAACACCCAGGAGGGGCGACCCTACGGAAAGTGCCACAGAAACATACCGCCTCGATTAAATCGGGGTAAGGGTGCAATGGGGAGGTAAGAGCTCACCAGCGACCGGGCGACCGGCCGGCTGTGCAAACCCCATCCGGAGCAAGACCGAATAGAGGGATAAAGGACGCCCGGCCTATTCCCCGGGTTGGTCGCTTGAACCCGATGGTAACATCGGGACCAGATAGATGGTCACCATCCTTCACATATGAAGGACACAGAACTCGGCTTATAGATTTGCTTGGCCCGCTTTTTTATTTTCCATCCGCTGTTTACATTGACAAATCCCAGCTAAAAAGGTTACACTCCACTCGCACTGACAAGTAAAATATTATTTAAAACAGGAGGAGAGTTAAATGTTAGACCAGACAAGCCAGTGGTATAAACTACAATACCCCGAGTGTTTCGTCAACGAAGAGCAGAGGATGCTGCAAAAACTGTGGTCGGATTTTACCGATAATGAAATCATACCAGTCCGCGATAAGATAGACGACGACGTAACGCACGAAAAAATAATCAATCCCATCCTGAAAAAGTTGCAGGTCGACCTGGGGTGCCAGAAGAATATGATACCGAAAGACTACGGCGGCAACGAAATACTTTCCATCGTTACGGGAGCTTTAAAGCAGGAGCAGATAGGCCGGGGCGACTACGGCATCAGCATGCACAGCGCGGTCACCGACTGGTGCTGGACGCCAGCCACGCTGGCTTACCTGACAGCACCCACCAAAGAAGCCAAGGCATGGGGCAAAGCAGTGCTCGATAAATTCGCGCCGATGTTTACCGGAAACGAGCTGCGCGCCGGATGTTTCAATATGAGCGAACCGGAATCCGCCTGCGACATCGAGAATTTAACCAATGAAGGCAAGACCATCAGGGTGAGGGCCAAGCTAGAGGGGGATGAATGGGTCATCAACGGCAACAAGTTCTGGGCATCCAATGCCGGCGTAGCCGACCTCAACTGCGTGATATGCAACATGGACCCGAGACTGGGAAAAGACGCCTTTGCTTTGATTTACGTTCCCGAACCATGGCTGGGGGTCTCCCACGGCAAACCGGAAGTCAAATGCGGTATGCAAGCCGATAGAAACAACTCCACGTATTTCGATAATGTGCGGGTGCCTAAAGAATGGGGGCTGGCAGGTCCGGTAGCGTGGAAAATCTTCGAGACGGCTTCGGCGGCGCCTTTCCCGCTAAATTCGGGGCACATGACGGGCATTCTCCAAGGCGCTTTCGATGTGCTTTTAGATTACACGGGGCAAAGGGTGGCGGGAGGCAGAACGATTAACCAGCACCTCGATGCGGCGATGATTCTGGGTGAAATTGCTTCATTCATAACGGTAGCGAGGTCGGCTTACCTAGAGCTGGCACACGAGTTTGACCACCCGGAAATCTACGGCGACTGGACAACAACCAGTATGGTAGCCAAAGCCCACGCCGTTCATTCAATGATTACGAGGACGGCGGCAGACCTGATTCTTAAGGGTATGGAGCTCATGGGCTGTTACGGGTATATCCGCGCCAACCATTATGAGAAGTTTTATCGCGACGCACCCGTAGCCAAGCTGGTAATGGGCGGCAGCCACCTAGGTTATTTTGCGGCATGCCGTCAATTTTATGACCTGGACTACACTTCCTTCGGGCCGGGCAAGCTCACCGACCCAACAAAAAGTTAAGAGAAGTAAGTTATCAAGTTTAACACCTGAACGGAGTTTCAATATATGTCCAGACTATCAAATATCGTTATCAGCGCGACTATTGTTATTATCATTGCCCTATCTTTCGGCGGCGGCTACTTTTTCGGCAGAGCTTCCGGTCCCATCAGCTTAACGGGAACGAATATCATCGAACAGGCCTGGGATATAATCAACTCCCGGTATGTCGACAGGGACAGGCTCAACACCGCTAATATGACACGAAGCGCCATCGAGGGCATTATCGACACGCTGAACGACCCCTACACGGCTTATTTCACGAACGAAGAATATCGCTATTTTACCGAAAGTCTCCAAGGAGAGTATGTCGGCATCGGCGCTATCGTCACCCTTAAGGAAGGAAATTTAACGATTGTCGCTCCCATACCGGGCTCTCCCGCGGAAAAGGCCGGGATAAAGGCAGATGATATCATCCTGGAAATCGACGGTGAACCGACTGCAGGCCTAGCCCTCGATATAGCCGTCAGCAAAATAAAGGGACCCGAAGATACCATCGTAAGGCTGCTCATCCAGCGTGCCAGCGAGGCGCAACCGTTGCTCATTGAGATTACCAGGTCGAAGGTCGAGCTACCAAGCGTTACTTATAAACTGCAAGAGAACATTGCCTGCATTTCCATTTTTCAGTTTACGCAACACACCGACACCGAGCTTATCAAGGTGCTACAACAAATAGAACAGGATAACGCTAAGGGGATTGTCTTCGACCTGCGTAATAATGGAGGCGGACTGCTGGACGTAGCAGTGGCAGTTGCCAGTCATTTCCTGACTTCCGGCATCGTCGTCACCACCAGAGAAAGCGAGGGGGAAATAACCGAATATAAAGTCGATACAAACTCCCTGCACACCGAGCTGCCGATGGTACTCCTAGTGAATGAAAATACCGCCAGCGCCAGCGAAGTAGTAGCAGGGGCATTACAAGATTACGGCCGGGCAATTATTGCCGGGAATACTACCTATGGCAAAGGCAGCGCATCGGTAGTTTTTACTCTCGATGACGGCTCCGCCCTTAATGTTACAATCGCGCGATGGCTGACGCCCAACGGAAGACTAATCGAAGGCAAAGGCATCGAACCGGATATTAAACTCGAACTAACCGGAGATGACGCCGTGCAATGGGCGGTCAATTATCTTTTAGAGAATTCACTCAATTAGAGGTGATTCCTTCCGATGACGGAAAATGCAACCTATGAGGTCAATCGAGCTAAAATAACGATTATTCAAGGGGACATTACGCGACAAACTACGGACGCAATAGTCAACGCCGCCAACTCCAGCCTGATGGGGGGCGGCGGGGTTGACGGGGCGATACACCGCGCCGGGGGTCCGGCGATACTTGAGGAGTGTATCAAAATCGTCGCCAAGCAGGGGCACTTGCCGACCGGCCAGGCTGTCATAACCACCGCCGGCAACATGAAAGCGAAGCACGTGATACATACCGTGGGGCCTATCTGGCAAGGGGGCAATCAAAACGAGCCTGCCCTGCTCGCCAGCGCCTACAGGGAAAGCCTTAAACTTGCCGCCGCCAATAAACTAGCCTCCGTGTCTTTCCCCTCGATAAGCACCGGCGCTTACGGCTATCCCGTAGCGAAAGCCGCAGTCATCGCGCTTAGAGAAGTCGTTGCCTTCCTGAAACAGGCCAGTTCAATAAAAGAAGTGGTATTCGTACTTTTCGATAATCGAACCTATGAGGCTTATATGGACGCCCTCTGGGACATTAAAGGAGAGAAGGGCTAGGGATTTTCCCGCCTGATTCTTAGATAAAAATATTTCCTGTCTCGACCATAGCCCAGTTTCTTTGCCCAACTGGTCGGGTATTTCTTGATATACTCATAGTTAACGTCTTTAATTTCCAGTACTTTCAGTCCCTTGTTTGCTAATTTGACTGCCAGAATGTTTTTTAAATACGCAATATTGATAACCGGCAAACCAAGCTTTTTAAACTCATTTAATTCAGTGCTTGCTTCGCAGGCGAAGATAACATCAATAAAAGCGCCATCTTTACAGATTCTTTTAATGGGTCTCCAAGCCGCGTCCTCGGCAAGTAAGAGACTTTTTAATAAACTCGCCCAAGGGAAATTGATAAATACCTGGTTGGCGATGCCATTCAGCTCTTCCGGCATTTCCTCGATTTTGCTTAAAACAAAAAGGGCGTTTTTGATACCGCCCTTCGATGGTTTCTTATAGACCCTGGCCGATATTCTTTCCAGACCCCGGTGATGAGGTTCTATACCGATAACGAACCGGTCAGGTTTATCTTTAGCGATTTTGTAGACGAATTCTCCGTCGCCGGTACCTATATCGACGATTATGCCCGGCATTGCTTACCTTTACGATTACCGGATTGCCTACCGGCCAACAGGTTTAAAGGACGATACCTGCATTGAGAGACTACGTAGTCTTTCACAGTTCATCAAAGACTGTCACGTCGGAGGACGATGGTCTTTTTACCTCTAACTATTTTCATATCCCAGCACCTTTCTAGCACTAATAGATTATGACAACTTTAATATAAAAGTCAAATATAAAGCCACCAAACATCAATGATAAACTGATAACCCCGATGATTATGTGCTATATTATATATAAAAAACAGGGAGACCTATACAAATGCTCGTGGTGATGAAAAACGATGCCACCGAAGAACAGGTGCAGGCGGTCATTAAAGAAATCGAGAAGATGGGCTACCGCGGGGTGCCCATGCCAGGCGCCGTCAGGACAGCCGTCTGCATCCTGGGAAATAAAGGGCCAGTAGATGCCGCCCTTTTCCTGGCGATGGAAGGCGTCAAAGAAGCCATCCCCGTCACCAAGCCTTATAAACTCGTCAGCCGCGAGACCCATCCCGATTCTACGATAATATCAATCGGCGATGTGAAAATAGGCGGGGGAGAGCCGGTCATCATGGCGGGACCCTGCGCCGTGGAAAGCGAGGAGCAGGCATTAACTATCGCCCGTTTCGTCAAGAAGTGCGGCGCCAAGGTCTTCCGAGGCGGAGCATTCAAGCCTCGTACTTCCCCGTACAGCTTCCAGGGCATTGGGGAAAAGGGGTTAAAGATACTGGAGAAGGTGCGGCATGAAACCGGGCTACTGATTATCACCGAGGCTACAGATACTGAAAACCTCGCCGCCGTGGAAAGGCACGCCGATATCATACAGATAGGCGCCAGGAACATGCAGAACTACTCGTTGTTGCGACTGGCAGGCCGAGCGAGGAAACCTGTCCTCCTCAAGCGAGGCATGGCCGCCACCATCGAAGAGTGGCTAATGGCGGCAGAATATATAATGTCGGAGGGGAACTCCCGCGTCATGCTCTGCGAAAGGGGCATAAGGACGTTTGCCGATAACACCCGCAACACGCTGGACTTAAGCGCAATACCATCAATAAAAGAAGCTAGCCACCTGCCGATTATCATCGACCCATCACATGCGGCGGGGCGGCGGGACTATGTGATACCGCTTTCAAGGGGCGCGATCGCCGTAGGGGCTGACGGACTGCTCGTCGAAGTGCATAACGACCCCACCCACGCCCTTTCCGACGGGATGCAGTCGCTATATCCGCAACAGTTCGAGCAACTGATGAAAGAGATAGGGCGATTGAGGCAGTATTTATAGAGAAAAATTCAAAACTCAAAAGTCAAAACCACAGAAAAAAAGTTAAAGATGAGAAGGAAGGGTGCTAGATTTACGCCTAAGCGGGAATGACGCGACCAGTCAAGGAGGTTAAGATGAACATTTATCCGGTAAATATAAGGGGCGAGCTCTCAATACCGCCGGAACGGGGGTGGTGGTTGATAAAATGGTTACTGGCAATACCGCATTACATCGTTTTATGTTTCCTGCTCATAGGTCTGGCAATATCGTGGATAATATCGTTTTTCGCCATCTTATTTACCGGTAAATACCCGAGAGGGCTGTTCAATTTCAACGTCGGTGTGCTGCGCTGGGGCTGGCGCGTGTCTTTTTACAGCTATGGGGCGCTGGCGACGGATAAATATCCTCCCTTCAGTCTTGAGCCAGACCTGAACTATCCCGCCGATATAGAAATCGCCTACCCCGAAAAGCTATCACGGGGGCTGGTACTGGTGAAGTGGTGGCTGTTAGCGGTCCCGCACTATATCATCGTCAGTCTTTTTACGAGCGGGCCTACATGGACAATTAACGGAGCAGAATTGACAATCAACAACCAGGTCTATCACGCGGATAAATGGCAATTCAGCTTTGGCGGGTTGATATTCTGGCTAGCCATCTTCGCCGCGTTCTGTGTATTATTCACCGGAAAGTATCCGCAATCGCTTTTCAAGCTGGTGATGGGATTCAACCGGTGGGCGATACGGGTGGCGGCTTACGCTACTTTAATGACGGACGAGTACCCGCCGTTTAGATTATGGGATGATTAGCCCTTCGACTTCGCTCAGGGTAAAGGGAGGGTAATTAGTAGTTAGTAATTAGTAGCTTGTAGTTGGGGAGGGGAAAAGGGGCGGGATACGATATAGGGGCGTACGAACAGCAGGAATGACTATGGGGCGGGCTGGCAGCGGGGGCAGATATATGTCCCCCGGCCGCGAACAACGATACGCTTTATAGCCGTGCCGCAGTGGGGGCAGGTTTTACCAACGCCGTGAGCGACGACAAATTCATCGTGGGCGGTGCCGGGAGAACCGTCAGGGCGGATATAGTTGCGGACGCTAGCGCCCTTTTTATCTAAAGCTTTCCGCAGCACCGCCTGAATAGCGGAGTGAAGTCGTACAATTTCAGGTTTAGTGAGTTTGTTTGCGGGCTTGAGGGGGTGGATTTTAGCCTGAAATAAAGCTTCGTCGGCGTACATATTGCCGATGCCGGCAATGATAGACTGGTCGAGGAGGATGGGTTTTACCGGGGCGTTAGGCTTACGTAAGATACGAGCCAGCACGTCGGGGGTAAAATCGGCATCCAGCGGTTCGGGGCCGAGTTGATTTATGACGGTGCTGGAGTCTTTTTCCAGCCACATTTTGCCGAACTTGCGGGGGTCCCAGAAATGGATAGCGATTCCCTTATCAAGGTGAAAGACGGCACGGGTAAATCTATCGTCCGAGGGATTGACCAGCAGAGAGCCGGTCATTTTCATGTGCATGACCAGTACAGTGCCGCCACTTAAATGAAAGAAGAGGTACTTGCCGCGGCGGGAAAGAGCAGTGATTTTCTGGCCGATAAGCCGAGCACGGAACTCTTCAACTATATTACGCCGCCCTTTTACCCCCTGGATACCGACTTTCGTCGGTATGGTTGCCACAGAGGGCAGTTTGACCATTTTATCCCAGTAGATATCGACGCTTTGAATAGTACGATCGAGAACGTGGGGTAGCAACTCGTTTTTGATGGTTTCGACTTCGGGGAGCTCGGGCATATTTTTCCTTTAAATAAGCATTTTTAAGATACTCTTATAGGACGTGCTTACCTCACCCTACCCTCTCCAAACTCAATATGTACTTAAACACCGCTATATTTGTTTGGAGAGGGAGTAATTTTTTAAGAGGGGCTGACGCCCCTCTTTGACACCCTATCGGGGAAGGGATCATCGCATCTTTCCCCAGTTTTTACCGACTTTAGTATCCACTTTTATAGGGACACTTAAAGTGATAGCGGACTCCATAGTGTGCGAGACAAGCTTACGCATTAAATCCAGCTCTTTATCGGGCACTTCAAATACCAGTTCATCATGCACCTGGAGGAGCATTTTACTACTCAAATGCTTTTTCTGCATTTCGCGGTAGAGATTAATCATCGCTACCTTGATAATATCGGCGGAAGTGCCCTGCACCGGCATGTTGATAGCCATGCGCTCGGCGGCTTCACGCACCTGGCGATTGGCCGAATTGATATCGGGGATATAGCGGCGGCGTCCCAGCAATGTTTCCACATAGCCATCGCGGCGGGCTTTTTCCTTGGTATCATCGAGGTACTTACGGACGCCCGGGTATTTTTCAAAATATGACTTAATGAATTTACTTGCCTGCTCGCGTGAAAGCTCGGTCGCCTGCTCAAGACCGTAGTCGCTCATGCCGTAGATAACGCCGAAATTGACCGTCTTGGCGAAGCGCCGCATATCTTTAGTGACTTCTTCTTTCTTAACGCCGAACAATAACTGCGCCGTCGCTGAGTGGATATCCTCGTCGTTGCGAAAAGCGCGGACAAGCGCTTCATCCTGCGATAGATGGGCTAAAACACGGAGGTCGATTTGAGAATAGTCACCGCCAAGCAGACTGGAACCCGTGGCGGCGATAAAAGCCTGACGCACCTGACCGCCGAGTTCGCCGCGCACCGGTATATTCTGCATATTGGGGTCGGAGGAAGAAAGACGCCCGGTAGTAGTACGAGTCTGGTTAAAACTGGTATGAATGCGTCCAGTTTTAGGATTAACCAACTCGGGGAGGGTATCAATATAGGTGGACTTTATCTTGGTAAGCTGGCGATATTCCAGAACATATCTGGCGACGGGGTAAGCTTCCGCCAACATTTCCAGCACCGAAGCCTCGGTTGAATACCGGTTTTTACC
>DAOUCO010000043.1:0-30214 GCA_034432135.1 Dehalococcoidales bacterium
GTAATGGACAGTCTTGCAGATTTACTCGATGGTGTTATGCCACGTGCTCTATGTAACTCTATACAGACAATACTCAAGGTGAAAAAACTTGTATTGGTGCCTCTTTTCGTTGAAAACAAACTATGGGGAAACATACTTTTCTTCTTAACCCAGGACACTCCTATAGATATTCTAGAAATGATAGGGACACATTGTGGACTGGCTCTGAATAACATCATCAATATCAATAATCTCGTAGCGCGGAATATTGAATTAACTGCCAGAAACAGCCAGCTGGCTATTGTACGAGAAATAGCCCTCGGTGTTGATAAGGTCAGGACAATTGACGAAGCCTTAAGTTTCGCCGTCGAACAGGCGAGAGAAATCGAAGGCGTACGATTTGTACTTGTCCAGAGGCTGGATGAATCCAAAGAATTTGTCGTTACCCCTTACTATTCTAAAATCCGCTCCCAATACCAATTTATGGTGGATGCTATTAAAGCCTTAGGTTTTGATCCGGATAAAGAATTGGGGGAAAACCCTACCAGCAATAAACTCCGTTTCCGTTTCTCCAAACTCAAGGTTGCTCAAGATTATTTACAGAATCCCAGGGTTATGGTTTTCCCGAGCCTTGCCGAACTGCTCGATGGTGTCTGGCCGCGGGCTCTTTGTAACGGGATACAGAAAATCATGGGAGTGAAAAAGCTCGTTATTGTCCCGATTATGGTGGAAAGCGAATCATGGGGTAATTTGCTATTTTTCTTAACCCAGGACGTGCCGCTCGATATTCTGGAGATGATCGGGGCGCACTGCGGGCTGGCGGTAAAAAATATCAGTAATATTGAGGCTCTGGCTAACGAAGCTGTCCGCAAGCGTATCCTGATTGATGAGTCCTTGGACGGAATAGTCATCCTTGATGACAACGCCGCTGTTATTGAAGCAAACCCACGCTTCGCCGAAATGCTAGGCTACACCCTCGAGGAAGTCCGCAAATTACATACATGGGACTGGGATGTTAAATGGAAGCCCGAGACGTTGCTTGAGATGGGGCGAGGGGTTGGCTCGGGTTCAGAAGGTTTACATCTAGAAACGCAACACCGCCGTAAAGATGGCACAGTCTTTGATGTCGATATCAGCGTCAATGGAGCACAATTCGGAGGGCAAAAGCTTATCTTTTGCGTGTGCCGCGACGTTACTGAACGCAGGCAAATGGTTGAGGCATTACGCGAATCCGAAGAAAGATACCGCACTATTTTTGAATCAGCGAATGATATTCTAATGCTGCTGGATAATAAGGGTAGAATAGTAGATGTAAATGCCAGAATTGAAGACATAGGCGGTTATAAACGTGAGGAACTTATTGGCAAGGATATTCGGACGCTATCCAGCATAATGCCTAAGAAAAGCCTGGACATGGTTGCGAAAAATTATCTTAAAAGAATGGCGGGTAAAAATGTGCCGTTCTATGACGTTGAAATGTTTAAGAAAAACGGCGAGCAACTGATAATCCAGATTAATGCTATGGCGGTGCGTAAGGAAGGAAAAATAATAGGAGACCTGGCTATATTAAGAGATGTTACCGAGATTAGGCAGGCCGAGAGAAACCTGAAATTACAAAAAGACCTCATCGACCGTATACTGGCGACGATACCCAATGCAGTGCTGCTTTTAAATAAAAACCTGAATATAATTATTGCTAATAAGACTTTCTATAATCTCTTTAAATTTAGGAAAAATCAAGTTGAAAACAAGCCTGTCAGTGAGTTGATTAAAACGCCGGAATTAGACCAGGCTATTAAAAAAGTATTGAGCAGTAGAGAAGAAAAAGTAAGTACTGAAATCCGTTATCTTATTGGCTCATCCGAAAAAATATTAGTCATTAATATTTTCGCTATGGAAGAAGAGTATCTTCTACTGGTAATCAACGATGTGACCGAAGAGCGGATAAGACAGGAAAGGCTTTATCTAACGGACCGCCTGGTTTCGGTCGGTGAAATGGCTGCCGGTGTTGCCCATGAGATTAATAACCCGTTAACCAGCGTTATCGGTCTATCGAGCATATTAGCCAAACAGGATGTACCTGAATCGGTTAAAGAAGACCTGCGCGCTATTTATTCTGAAGCGCAGAGATGCGCCAGTATTGTGAGAAATCTCCTCACTTTTGCCCGAAAACATGTCTACAAGAAAGAACCATTGGATATTACGAAAATTGTCGCTGACGTATTAAAACTGCGCGCTTATGAACATAAAATAAATAATATTTCTGTTGAAACATCGTTTCCTCCCAGCCTTCCGGAGGTTGTCGCAGATTATTTTGAGATACAGCAGGTATTTATTAATATTATCCTTAATGCAGAGACCGCGATGATTGACGCTAATGGCCGCGGAACTTTAAAAATATCTGCAAAAGCAACCAATAATCATGTCACTATTACCTTTACAGATGACGGTCCGGGAATTTCTAAGGAAAATATAAGGTCTATATTCAACCCGTTCTTTACGACCAAAGAAGTTGGCAAGGGGACTGGTCTCGGGCTTAGTATATGTTACGGTATCGTAACGTCTCATGGCGGCAGGATATATGCTAATAGTGAGCTTGGTAAAGGCGCGTCTTTTGTGGTAGAATTACCTACCCGTAGTAAATCAAAAAGCTGAATGTATGACACGGACAGGCAATATTAAAAAGAGAATACTGCTGGTTGAAGATGAGCCGGTTATCGGGCGACTCTTTAAAAGGATTCTTAATGGCGAAGGTTTTAACGTTGATTTTGTGCAGGATGGCCGTGTTGCTATAGAAGCGGTTAATAAAAATCATTATGATTTATGTGTTTCTGATATAAGATTGCCCGGCATTACCGGCATTCAATTATACGAGTATCTAAAAGCAAACCATCCGCAACTCTCGCTTCATATGGTTTTCATTACCGGTGACACGATGAATACCAAAGTCCAGCTATTCCTGCAGGAATCGGGTATGCCGTGTCTGGTCAAACCTTTCACGCCGGAAGATTTAGTTACAACTGTAAAGCGGGTATTGAAGTAAGTAATTACTCGTCGCGCCAATTCCAGTCTCTTCCGCCTTTGAAAACAGCCGCGTTCATTTCGTTGCTTAAGAATATCAGGTTGGCATCGGGAAAACGCAAAGCCATAGCGTAAAAGAAAGCGCCAGTATCTTTTGTTTTCGCCAGTTCTTCTTCAGTAGCGATAAGGTAGTCTTTAGTAAACTTAAATGATGAGGCATCAAAAGGCATCCCCGGTTTCTGGTGCCCCGGGATAACCACCGCCGCCCCCATCTTTTCCAATCGCTCGATGTCTCTTATCCACTGCTTGCGCTCTTCCGTTGTTATCTCGCAGGTAAACGGGTGCGCCTGGTTAAAGAGGACATCACTGCCGTAAAGCGTCTTGATGGAGGGAATCCAGACTACCGTATTATATTTAAGGTCGCCCATGATTTCCGGTATTATCTCGATGCGTTGCCCTTCTAGCTCAAAGTAATTTTTTGTCATAGGCTCGATGTTAATCGCTTTTATTGGCACATTTGTCGGTCCGATGATGTTCATCCAGTGGTCGATTTTACCGAACATCTGCTTATTGATGGTACGGGCTACTGCGGGGAGGGCGATGACCTTCGCACCGGGAAAAGCTTCTATAATCGGCCCCAACCCGAAATAATGGTCGGGGTGGGCGTGGGTGATATAGATTGTCTTGAGTTGTTTACCGGTTTCCAGTATCTCCGCCGCCACACGGTGTCCGTTGGAAAGACTCCATTGCGTATCGATGAGGGCGGCGTCCTTTTTGCCCATGACGATTACCGAAGCGACCGCGAATCCGCTTTCGTCACTGAAAAAGACTTTTAGTGATAATTTGTTTGCGCCGTTATTAATAACCCTTACTTCCATGTCCCACCTCGTAAATAAATATTTTCCAGTTTATCAAAGCGGCATTTGCCAATGCAAGGATTGCTTATTTTTTACTCCATGTCGTCGTATTGCCGATGGTAAAGCAAAGAACCGGCCTTTTAATGTCCTTGAACTCGATGGGGCAGTGCATTACCCCTTTAGGCACGAAGATGAGCGAGCTTTGCTTTATTTTGTAATCATCGCCGGCGATTTTAATGGAAACGTTGCCGTTCATGGCGCGTGGGTTGGCTTTATCCGGTCCGCTTACCAGTCCTATCATCTCATCGAAATCATGCGCGTGCGGCTCGGGCGCCATTGTCATGTCCCCGCTCCATATCCAGACGAAATCGACGTAAAAAGCCCCCGGCGATACTTCGCTATCCAGCGATACGATATGTGATGTTTTTGCCTTCGGCGGTGGAGGCATCGGCCTGCTCTTGTCCGGCGGCGGTCCATGCCGCTTCGGCTCGGTGACGATATAGCGGGCGTACCGCGAACCCGATTTATCTTTAGGTGGCGCTTTAAATTCGGGTATCTTAATCTCCGGCTCTTTCCCTCCTATCGGTTCTTCGCTCTTTCTCCCGTACTGGCTTATCGGCATTAGGGTGAAGAAAAATACTGGCCGGTTGACCTCGCGGAAGGTCAGTGGGCAGTGCTTCATTCCCGCCGGTATATGTACCAAACAGCTCTTGGTAAGCCAGTGCGTCTCTTCCCCTCCCAGCAGTATTTCCATTTTGGCATCCAGTTCTTTAGGGTTATCTGGGTTGCTACTGATGAACCCGATGACCTCGTCGTGGGCGTGCTGGTGTGGCGCTTCCGTTGTACCGGATGTCGTCTTACCGCCCCATAGCCATATGCATTCCATGTAGAATGTGGCGCCCGCTACCTTGGTAGCGTCCATCCATAGTAGCCGTATCAACTCTATGGTCGACTTTATCGGGGGGCCTTTCTTCATCATCTCCTGCATCATGGCGATTTCTTCTTTGGTATATTCCCTGGTATCCGTGACGATGTTCTTGGCGTAGCGTAATTCGGGCATTGTTCATCCTTTCTATGTTATATATTTTGTAGTCTAAAGTGCGTTGACCGCTTTTTCGAGGCGCTGCAGGGCTTCTTTCAGGAGCGAGCGCGGACAGGCTATGTTCATTCTCTGGAACCCCGAGCCGCCTGCCCCGAACATGAAGCCGTCATTCAGCCCCACTTTAGCTTTCTCCCGCATAAAACTGCTTAAAGCTTTATCATCCATACCCAGCGCGCGGCAATCCAGCCAAAGCAGGTAAGTCGCCTGCGGCTTAATTGGTCTGATTTTAGATATTTTTTCCGCAAAGTATTGCAACGTAAAGTCCAGATTCCCCTGCAGGTAATCCAGCATCTGTTCCAGCCACTCGTCGCCGTAGCGGTAGGCTGCCTCCATCGCTACCAGCCCGAAGAGGTTGATACCCGATTCCATGCCGGCTCTGGCAGCGTTGAATTTATCACGTAGTTTTTTGTTGGGAATGATAATAGAAGAAGCATGCAATCCCGGCAGGTTGAAGGTCTTACTGGGCGCCATACACACGATGCAATTCTGTTCGAACTCTCTGGATATTGTGGCAAACGGTGTGTGCTTGTAACCCTTATATAATAATTCGCAGTGGATTTCATCGGAAATAACTGGTATTTCCTGCCCGATGATGATTTCGCCCAGACGCTTTAGTTCTTCCCTTTCCCACAGCCTACCGATGGGATTATGCGGATTGCAGATAATAATGGTCTTAATCCTGTTCGGCCCGAACTGCATGCCTCTCTCGGGTTTGAATTTATTTTTCAGGTCGTCGAAGTCCATTTCGTAACGGCCGTTATTTAGTATCAGCTGGTTCGTTATTATCTGGCAACCGTTGGCTTTCACCACCGAGAAAAATGGGAAATAAACAGGCTCCTGCAGGATTACTTCATCGCCGGGGTGGGTAAAAGCTTTCACGGCGGTGCTTAGAGCGGGAATTACACCGGGTGTAAAGACCACCCACTCCGGCTCAACCTTCCAATTGTATTTCCTACGCATGCGGTCGGTAACTGCTTCGATAACGTTAGGCCCAGGCTGGGTGTAACCGTAGAATTCATGTTCGGCACGTTTTTTTAGCGCCTCGATAATCGGCCGGGCGGCCGGAAAGTCCATGTCCGCCACCCACATTGGAATCACATACTCACTCCCGAAGATTATCTTTACGGCGTCCCACTTGGCGCTGTTCGTATTTTTCCTATCGTATACCCGGTCGAAATCGTACTTCATATTTGTATTACCTATAAATCGTCAACGGTTGTCTCTATTCTATTACCTTACCATTACTGTTTCAACCGCTATGATACATTTATTGACTCTCCACTCTACCAAAACTATAATCATACCGGAACAATATTTTTCGATGAATGGAAGGAGCAATATGGAACTGAAAGAATATATCAAAATGACAATCGAAGGGCTTGATATGCAGCTAAAACGTGTTATCGATGGCTTAAAACAGAAGGAAATTGAATGGCAACCGGCCTGTGGCTGTAACTCTATCGGACTTATCCTTTTTCACATCTTCCGGTCCGAGGATTCTTTTATCAATAAAGACAAGCCTATTTTTGAGACTGGTAAATGGTATCAAAAACTGGGTTTAGATGTTAAAGAAGCCGGCGCGCATTATACTGTGGAACAGGTTAATGCCTTCCCTGTCCCCAGGCTGGCGGCTATCCTGGAATACGGCGCCGCGGTCCGTGCTGCCACTCTTGCCCATGTGGACGCTTTAAAACCGGCAGACTTTGACAAGAAAATAAAGATGCCCTGGGGAGAAATGCCTGCCGCGATGACTTACTCATTTATAGTCGGGCATGCTACCGGGCACATTGGGGAGATATCATATTTACGTGGGATGCAGCGCGGCATGGATAAATAGAGCTTTAAAGGATGTTCGCCTACGTGGGCTTTTTAAGTTAAGCTTAAATACATCAGTATCGCCCCGCAGGCGGCAACGTTAAGGCTTTCCGCTTTTTCAGGTGTGATAGGTATCCGCACGCGGTAGTCGGCTATTTCCAGCAGTTCTTTAGATAGTCCGGCGGCTTCGTTACCTAACGCGAGTATCAGTTTTTCCTGATGTGATAAAATAGCTGGTTCTTCGGTTCCTCTAACGTCGGCGGCGGTTAATATGTAGCCTTGCCTTTTTAATGACCGTGTCATTTCTAAGTATTGCCCTGTCCTCCGTAGCCATACGGATAGTAAAGTGCCTGCTGCTGCCTGGACGCATTTCGGCGCTAGAGGGTCGGCTCCGTTTTCCGTCAGTATCACTCCCGCGTAATTAAAAGCGGCCGCCGTGCGTATCAGCGTGCCGGTATTGCCGGGGTCCTGGATATCCTCTAAAAGCAGTATACGGTTGCCTGTATCTCCGGGTAGATTACCAGAATATGTATTTGCCGGAATTTTTACGATTGCCATTATTCCTTGTGGCGTCTGCGTGTTACTGATATAGCGGAACTGGCTTTCTGTAACCGTGCGTGCTAGGTAATTATTAAAAACATCAGGCGGTTTTCCCACGGCGACTATCTCGGTGATTGCCTCCGGGTGACTGGCGGCTATTTGACGGATGGCTTTCTCTCCTTCGACGATAAAAACGCCGGCTTCGAGTCTTCCTTTCCTGTCAGCAAGCTGCCGGTACCATTTCAGCGATTTTATGGATGTTGCCATAGCATTCTCTTTCGTCCGCTATAAACAATACCACACCCGGGGGCTTCGCTTAAATGTGTTTCTCCGCGGGTGTGGCTAATGGGCTTTTATTCCGCTTATTCCGGGCAAATTATTGATATTATTAAATTACTCATTCAAGGCTTTCGCCATCTGTATCTCTTTTATCAGGTCCTCAACGGTTATAGCGGCGCAGGTCAGCGGTTCTAAAGTTCCCCGCGAGCCCAGCGCGGATGCTACTCTCGCAATAACGGTATTATTAGGAGCTTCTAAGATATTTACAAAATCCCACTCGCCCAGTAGCGCATATTGAGTGAGTATCTTGGCACCCATCGCCTCCACCTCTTTGTTGACCTCCCAGACCCTGCCGGGATTCTGCATTAATGTTTTTCTTCCATGGTCGGTTAGTTTTGTCAGCATCATATAATATGGCATTCTATCACCTCTTAAAAAATGGCCCTATAGGATAATCATTGGGTTTTCGACGAATGTATATTACACTAACGTATAAAAACTGTCAACAATTAGGCATCAAGTCTTTTTGATGCACAACGGTATGCCGGCAACCATTAAGTAAACTTCGTCTACTTTTTCCGCCAGCATCCGGTTGACTTTACCGAGCAGGTCGCGGTAGAACCGGCTTAACTTATCCCCCGGTATTATCCCCAGCCCCACCTCGTTGGTGACGATGATAAAGTCCGCTTTAGTCTTTTTCATACAATCGAGCAGTTCCTTAACTTCCGCCGTAACCGCCTTTTCTACTATGGATGCATTAGTTTTTTCGCTATGTTGAAGCATTACATTGCTGATGAGCAGGGTAATGCAGTCGATTATCACCGTTTTCGCTTGGCCGATGTTTTTTGTAATCTCCCTGCCGATGTGCGTCGTCACTTCCAATGTTTTCCAGTCTTTTGGTCTTGCTTTACGGTGGGCTTTGATGCGCCGCTTCATCTCGTCATCGCCTGCCTCTGCTGTCGCCACGAAGAGTACCTGCCCGACCGCTTTTTTAGCCATTTCCTGCGCCCGCTGGCTTTTCCCGCTGCGGGCACCTCCGGTGATCAATATGCTTTTCAAACCCCTGCCTCCATTATCTTATATATCTCAGCCATATTAATATTCTGCCTGATATGGTCAGCCAGCTTATCGTATTGCTTTTCTTTAGATGTAGTTCCGCCCTTGTTCGCTTTTAGTCTCCAGTGCCGACGTAGATTATTTAAAAATGCCTGCCGGAAATCATCGTTTTGGAAAAGTCCGTGAATATACGTCCCCAGTATCGTTCCCTGTTCGTTCAGAGCGCCATCGGCATAATCGGTTTTACCTTTTGGTGTAGATATGATGCGGAAAGCTCTCGTTTGCCCCTCGTTACGACTCTGACCCATATGTATCTCATAACCGGTGAACTCCTTACCTTTTATTTCCGCCATAAGTCCGACATCGGCTGTTACCCGTGCCCTGACCTGCCGCGTCGATTTTTCTGCGACGAACTCCGTGACTATGTTAAGCAATCCCAGCCCCTTCGACTTTGTCTTGCTTGACTCCACTCCCTGCGGGTCGAGGATTTTTTTACCGAGCATTTGATAGCCGCCGCAAATGCCCACGATAGGTGTGCCCGCTCCGGCTTTTTCTATAATAATTTTCGCCAGTCCGGTCTTTCGTAGATATTGGAGGTCGTTAATCGTACTCTTCGTGCCGGGGAGGATAATCAGGTGGGGATTGCCTATCTCCCGACCCTGCGTAATGTAGCGTACCGTGCAACCTTCTTCTTCCAGCGGGTCGAAGTCGTCGTAGTTGGAAATGTGCGGCAGGCGTATTACGGCAATATCCAGCCCGTTTTTATCTTTATTTTCCTCTCTTTCATCGAGGTATACTGAGTCCTCTTGGGCGATACGGATATCCCGGAAGTAGGGGATTACGCCGAGCAGCGGCAGTCCTGTACGCTTTTCGATGAACTCGATGGCGGGTTCCAGCAGGCTTACATCCCCGCGGAATTTGTTGATTAACATCCCCTTTACATAATGTCTTTCGTCCTCATCCATCAGTTCCAGTGTGCCGACCAGCGACGCGAAAACGCCGCCTTTCTCGATATCTCCCACCAGCAGCACCGGACTGGCTGACGCTTTGGCGATGCGCATGTTGACGATTTCCCGGTCTTTGAGGTTTATCTCCGCCGGACTCCCCGCCCCCTCAATAACGATTATTTCATATTCGGCGCGCAGGCGTTCCAACGACTCCATAACGGTCGGCATGAGAGCGAGGGCAAAGTTAGTGTAGTCCTGCGCGGCGATATTTTTAAATACCTTGCCCCGTAAAACGACGTGGCAGCCGGAGTTAGACGTAGGTTTTAACAGCACTGGGTTCATATCTACCGTGGCCGTAATGCCCGCCGCCTCCGCCTGTACCGCCTGCGCTCTCCCTATTTCCCCTCCCTCCTCCGTCACAAAGGAGTTGAGCGCGATGTTCTGGCTCTTGAACGGTGCTACTTTATAACCATCCTGCTTCAATATGCGGCACAGCGCCGTCGTGATAACGCTTTTTCCCACCGCCGACGCCGTCCCCTGTATCATTATTGTTCTGGCTTTTTTCTTCATATTAGTCCTGTCGCTTTAATGGCGATCACAATGGTCAATAAAAGCGCCGTCACCTCCGCCACCTCGTTAATCGCCCCGTAGGTATCACCCGTCAGCCCGGCGAACTTATATTTAAGGTAAAAAGAAAGTCCGGTTGTGATTATCAATACTCCGCCAATTAATATAAATCCGGTTACATAGAACAACGGGTAAAGTGCCCCCGCAAGCGCTAAAATGATTACCGTGGCTCCCACGAGTTGTAGCCAGCCTGTTGCTTCTTTATAAGCTTTGCCTAGCCCCGTTGGGCGGGCGTAAGGGAAAGCATAGATAGCATAGACCATCGCCCAGCGGCTTACCGTCGGCATAAAAAGTAAAACGGCGGTCATCTTGTCCGCTGGGATGCTATTTAGCGCTAAATACTGTACCAGCAGCGCCAGAATGACCCCTACTACCCCGAAAACCCCGGCATGGCTATCATGCATTACTTTCCATCTTTCCTCAACTGTTTTATGTCCTGCTATGCCGTCGCAGGTATCGGAAAGACCGTCTAGGTGAATTGCCCCTGTAATGATAACCAGCGCTACAATGAGCAGGGCATTGGTAACCGGAGCCGGTAATATCAGGTTAAATATCCAATTCAGCCCCGCCAGTATCCCCCCGATAACCAGTCCTACTACCGGAAAGTAAATTGTTGAACGTCCCAGCTGCTTTTGTCTCAATTGACTTTTAAGTGGTATCGGTATACTCGTTAAAAACTGTAATGCAATTAAAAAGCTTTTAATGCCTTATTCTCCTTCCCTTTTTACACTCGCTCATGATGAGCTTGTCGAACCATCTGAAACTCCAGCCTCGGCGAAGGTCGCCATTTCGTTTAGCGTCCTCACGGCGGCTTCGGCGATTATTATCCCTATAGCGGCGCCGGTGCCTTCGCCCAAGCGCATTTCCAGGCTTAATACCGGTTTTAGTCCCATGTATTCCAGCATAGCGGCATGTCCTGCTTCCGCGGAACAATGCGCGGCGATGAGGTAGTCTTTTACCTGTGGCGCTAGCTTTGTGGCAATAACCGCTGCTGCCCCGGAAATAAAGCCATCGATGACTATCGGTATACGTCGCGCGGCGGCTCCAAGCATGACCCCCGCCAGACCCCCGATTTCATAACCGCCCACTTTAGCCAAAACTTCTAGCGGTTTATCGGGATTGGGCTTATTAATTTCCAGCGCCCGTTTAATGACTTTTATTTTATGCGTAAGCTGTTCGTCGCTAAGTCCTGTACCCCGCCCCGTTACTTCTGCCACCTTTTTACCGGAAATGGCCGCGAAGATAGCGCTGCTGGCTGTTGTATTCCCGATGCCCATGTCCCCCGTACCTACTATGTCCAGCCCCTTTTTAGCTTCTTCCTCGACTATTTTTATGCCGGCCTCGATGGCTTTTATTGCCTGTTGTTCGGTCATGGCGGGACCCTGGCACATGTTTTTCGTGCCGTAATCTATTTTCTTCACGATGAGTTGCTTTTTCGGCTTAAGGTCGCTGGCTACCCCCATGTCCACGAAAACTATCCTCGCCCCCGCCTGTCTCGCCAGCACGTTAATTCCCGCCCCGCCTTTTAAAAAGTTCTCCACCATTTGCGCCGTGACCTCTTTCGGCCAGTTCCCCACTTTTTCATCGACAACTCCGTGGTCGCCCGCCATGGTAATTATTGCCTTTTTTTTAATAGATGGCTTTGCCTTTCCCTGGATGCCTGCTATCTGGATGGAAAGCTCTTCCAGCCTCCCCAGGCTTCCCGCCGGCTTGGTCAGTTGGTCCTGGCGGGCTTTAGCCTTTTCCATCGCTATTTTGTCCAGCGGCTTGATGTTCCTTATTGTATTGGTAAGCAGTTTCGTAAGAGCCTCCTTTTTCATTATGTATCTATCGTATGCTTTTTTAAAAGTGTTCTGGAATATTATTGCTTGTTTTTATAATATCGCTTAAGGCCGCTACCAGTTTCCGGCAATCCGGGATAGTACGGGGAGAAATGCGGATATACTCCTTTAGTCCGAATGACGAACAGTCCCGCACCAAGATATTCCTTGCCAGGAGGGACCGCCGCCACGACTTAGCGTTGCCCACTTTTACGAGGAAATAATGAGCGTCTGACGGCATCGTTTTCAGCCCGAGTTGCGAGATTGCCCTCACCAGAAAGTCGCTGGCTTCCTTCGTCTTACGGAGGCTTTTATCGAGATATGCCTCATTTTCCAGAACGGCGATACCCGCCTGTTGGGCGGCGGCATTGACATTCCACGGCGGCAGGGCTGGACGCAGATTATCGATTATTTCACGGTGGGCGACCAAATAGCCGAGGCGCAGGCCCGGCAGGCCGTAGTCCTTGGTCATGGAACGCAGGATGATGACGTTGTCATACTTGATAAGCTCCAGGGAGTTCCATCTTTTATCTACAAATGGCGCGTAAGCCTCGTCGATAATCACCAGGCCGTCTTTCATGGCTACCGTTACCTTTTCGATGTCGCGTTGTGCAAGGTATAAACCGGTAGGGTTATTCGGATTGCAGATAAAGATACCGCGGGGTTTCTTACGCCGGCAGATGTCCGTCACCTCTTCGATTCGATAGGCGAACCTATTTATCTCTGCAGACTTGTATTTTATTAAGCCGGTTCCCCCGAGACGGCAGGCAACTTCATACTCGCCATAGGTAGGTTCCAGAATGAGGACATCGTCGTTTCTTCGGAAATAGACCAGCACGATGAGGCGAATCAGCTCGGTAGTGCCGCTGCCTGCCAGGATGCTTTCTGTATCTATTCTCATCTTTTCCGCCAGTTTCTGCCGCAGGATGAAAGCCTGCGAATCCGGGTAGCGTTCTATTGGTGTTTCGCTTAACGTTTCCCTGATGCCCGACGGCGGCATAAATGGATTGGTGCAGACGCTGAAATCGAGTATGTCGCCTGCGTCGATGCCTAATGCTTTCAGTTCAGCATAGTCGAAGCCGCCGTGAACGCATTTGCTAAGTCTGGCTATCGTTCTTTTAGGTCGTAACGGCAATTCTGATACCCTCCGCAAAAAAGCAAATTGATATCCAGGCCGCCGCCGCCAAGGAAAATAATTTTACCGCCTCTCCAATGGTCTCTCTTGAAGGCGCCGGGCTACCTTCCCCTAACACATAATGCCTCACTTTTTCGAGTCGTACGCCGAGCCCGCCGGCCATAGCGGACATCGGCCAGCCAGCGTTGGGGCTCTCCGTCTTCCTGTGTTCCCGGAGGGCCGTTCCCCAGGCGTGGCGGAAGCTCTTTTTTGATACTGCGGCCGTCATTAGCATTAAAGCCGCCAGTCTGGCTGGAATAAAATTAAGCACGTCATCCAGACGCGCCGCAAACTTACCTAGGTATTCGTATTTGCCATGATAACCCATCATCGAATCGAGTGTATTAACCGCCCGGTAACCCATTGCCCCCGGCACGCCGAGAAGCAGGAAATAAAAAAGAGGCGCTACCAGACTATCGCAGGTACCCTCCGCTACCGATTCCACCGTCGCCGAAGCCAGCTGCGATTCATTGAGATTGCTGGTATCCTGGCTGACCAGTGCTCGTATCTCGAAGCGTGCTTTATCTAATTTATCTTGCTTTAATAACGGCCTGATTTTCAAGGCGGCACGCCATAAGCTGCGTATGGAAAAAGTTAATTTCAATAGAACTGCCGTTACTATAACATACGCCGCTTGGTTCAAGTCGGTCAAATAATTAATCAAGTAATAGACCGGGACAGCGAAAAGGGTGGTAACGAAGACTGTCATTAACGTCCCGTAAAAAAACTGGCCGAAGCAATTTAATTTTAATCCGCCCCTCTCCAGCAGTGTGATAACCCTTCCCATCCAGGCAACCGGGTGATTGATATTAGGCGGGTCGCCCAGCGAAAGGTCGATGGCAAATGCCCCCGCCAGAATCCATAATATTTCCATATTTAATTTTCGTTTCTCCCCGGTGTTTCCTTTTTAAGGGCGCTTAACAATACCGTCGGCAGGCCGTTAACGGGGTGGGTGTAAACGCAGTTCTCTGCTCCGTAAACCTGCTTAATATTAGTATTGGTGATAACTTCCGCGGGTGTGCCGTGTGCGTGTATCCGCCCGTTATAAATCAATATCAGCCGGTCGCAGTACTGCGCCGCTAGGTTAAGGTCATGGATGGCTGCCAGCACGGTCAGATTGTTCTCCCGGCACAGGTTTTTAATAAGGTCCAGTATTTCTACCTGCCGGCCGATATCCAGATTGGCGGTAGGCTCGTCCATGAGAATCGCTTCCGTCTCCTGCACCAGCACCCGCGCGATAAGCAGGCACTGTATCTCCCCGCCGGAAAGCTCGTTGACATGACGGTGTGCCAGAGTCTCGGTGCTGGTCCTCGCCATAGCTTGCCGCACCATATCCCAGTCACGTTGACTCTCTGACTGGAACAGCCCCAGGTGCGGGTTCCTTCCCATCAATACAATCTCGAAGGCGGTGAACGTGCTGGGTAGCAATGGCAGTTGCGGCACCACTCCCACCATGCAGGCAAGTTCTCGCCGCGGAATTTTACTGATATCCCTGCCACCCACCGTTATTCTCCCCGCCTTATGGCGGATGAGGCGGCTTAAAGCCCTGATTATCGTGGACTTGCCGGAACCGTTCGGCCCTATCAGGCCTACCATCTCGCCCGGCGGTGCTTTAAAGGTTATATCCTCCAATACAGGCTGGTGGTCGTACCCTAGCATCACGTTTTGCATTTCCAGTTCTATCATCGCTGTCCTTAAAAAATTGCCTTTTTCCGTTTACGCAGCAGGTAGAGGAAAAATGGTGCGCCGCAAATGGCGGTAATTACTCCGATTGGTATTTCGATGGGCGCTAGCACGGTGCGGGCAATCAGGTCGGTCAGAATCATAAAAATCGCCCCCGTTAGGATTGATAGCGGCAGCAGGAAGCGGTGGTCTGCGCCCCATATCAGTCGGACGGCGTGGGGGATGATGATGCCCACGAACCCTATCGTCCCCACGAAGGAAACGCTGGCCGCCGTTATCAGGGTGGCCGCCGCCAGAAGAATCACCTTTAAACTCTCCACATTAACGCCCAGCTGCTGCGCCTGCTCTTCGTCGAGCTGCATTACGTTCAGCAGCCGGGCGAAGATGACGATTACCGCGGTCCCTACCACGATATAGGGTAATACCATTAACACTTCTGACCACTGGCTGCCGCTGAAGCTCCCCATCATCCAGAAAATGATGTTGTGTAGTCTCTCGCCGCTGGAAATGACCAGGTAAGAGACTATCGACCCGAGCAAGGCGCTTAATGCCACCCCGGCTAGAATCAGCGTGGTCACCGGCAGCGTTTTGCCCACCCGCGATAGCAGGTAAACGACCACGGTGGCACTGATTGCCCCGATGAACGCAAACATCGGTATTATCCCTATTCCAGAGAGATTCCACATAGCGGGCATTAAAAAGCCGATGACTGCCCCTAGCGAAGCCCCCTGCGCTACGCCGATAAGATACGGGTCGGCGAGGGGATTGCGGAACAATCCTTGGTAGGTGGCTCCAGCTACTGCCAAGGCAGCGCCGACCAGCCCCGCCAGGATAATGCGCGGCAATCGTATATCCAGCACGATAGTAGCAATCGTACTCTGCCATGTCTGTTGCATGTCCACGAACGGCAACTTGTCCAGCAGGACACTGGCCGTCGTTCCCAGCGGGATTGGCACGCTGCCGATACTTGTCGCTATACCGATAATTATGAAAAGCCCTATACCCAGCCCCACCAGACTAATGATGCGTGTCCGCCTCCCCGCGAAATATCCCGCAACCTTTGTTTGTTCGATAGATTTAAATACCATTTTCTCCCTATTACAGTTCAGGGTGAATCAGCTTAAAAAATTCTTCCAGGGCGTCGACTATTCTCGGTCCCGGGCGTCCTACGATATCCATGTTTACGCTGTAAATCCTGTTGTTTTGACGTGCTTCGGTATCCGCCAGCCTCGGCTCTTCTTTAACGTACTGGAGCGGCAAGTCCTCGCCTTCTCCCATGCCCACACCGGCAATGATGACCTGCGCATTACTGGCAATCACCGCCTCTAGGCTGATATCTACATAACCTGTTAAATCATGAGCGATGTTTGTCCCGCCCGCAAGCTGTATTAGTTCATCGTGAAAGGTCCCTGCGCCGACTGTCCAGATAGGATCGTGCCAGATGATGTAGAAGACCCTCGGTCTTTGGGCTTCGGATAATGCTATAGTCTTGTCCTTAATAGCGTTAATCCTCTCTTGCAAATCGTTTACCAGACTGGCAGCTTCATCTTCCTGTCCCGTTATTTTCCCTACCAGGGTAATAGAGGCAAGAATCTCATCCATATTTTTAGGATACAAACCTACGACGGTAATGCCATGGCTTTCAAGCTGCGCCATCTCCGTCTCGTGTTCCTCGGTTGCCAGCACCAGGTCTGGTTCTTTAGCGATTATTTCCTCAATGTTTGGCTCGTTATAAGCGCCGATGCTGGGTTTTGTGGTCGCCTCGGGCGGGTAGTTGCAGTAGTCCGTCACACCGACTATGCGGTCGCCCAGCCCTAGGGCGAACAGGATTTCTGTATTGCTCGGCGCTAGCGAAATAATCCTTTGTGGATGGGTGTTATTTATTGTTACTACTCTCCCGAAATGGTCCGTGATGGTGAAAGGACCGGTGCTTTTCAGCGCTGGCGAGCAGGCAGTTATTACTCCTGCCAGCAGGGCAACCCCCATTAAAATTAAGCCGATTTTCTTTAATATGTTTTCCATTTGTCCTCCTTTAAAAATAAACCCCTCGCCTGCAATAAGCCGAGGGGACGATAATAACTAATAAAAATTCCTACCACTTCCCCGCGAAGTACTGTAGGCTTTACAGGGGTCGGCGTTCTGGCTTATGGTTTTTTATTCACCAATCACAGCGGCGCGGCCGCGTCGGTTTCCCACCGACTTGCTTTCCGGTTGGTCTCTAACTCACGTCAGAGAGCCCCTATTTACATATTCAATTGTCTTATTAATATATAATATCTAAAATAAAAAATCAAGTCATAAATAACTTTACATAAATCTTGAAATAAACCTATGACTAATCAGCTGCGATTTATTAAAAAAGGTGTTCTGGATTATTGCCTTATTCAGGTGGTGAGATAACTTCTTTGTGGTAGCGCCTTAGTTTGGCCTTTATTCTGGCAAGGAACGGCCTTATCCCGAATGGCTTGCGAATAAAATCATCAGCGCCGTGGTCGAATACCGTCTTTAACATCTCCAGTTCGCTATCTGATGTAATTACAATAATTGGTACATCCGATTTTTTTCTAATAGTGTCTAGGATTCTCAAACTATTAGTATCAGGTAAATAGGTGTCCATGATGACCATATCCGGATTGATTGTATTTAGCTTCTCCAATGCTTCATTGTAATCAACGAAGATAACAGTATCAAAGCCCTCCAGTTCAAGCATGCGGTTGAGTAACATCAACATATCCCGGTTATTGTCCATTACCAGGATACGCTGGCGTTCTTTAATTTCCGATGGCAATACAGTTCTGGTCATCAATTCCTTACATCACCTGCTTAATTCTGCGAGCCTCTGGAAAGATTAACTCTCCATATCGGCACGAGTATCAATCTGCCCCTGGAGTCATAAACGCTTTTAATAAGGCCTGTTTCCTGGGGCAGTTTAATGTCAAATGGTATCGGCATATCCTTGAGCATCCTTAGGTCTACGACCGGTGTTTTATGAAAGTGCGATTTTCGGAATAACCTCATATCTTCAAGATGCTGCTGAAAGGATTTTATGTTATCCCATACCAGAATCATTCTTAATACTCCCCGTCTTATTAACAATACTCAAATAGGCTCACAAAGGTATCAAAAACGTTTAAAGAAACCTTACAAAAACATCACACAGCCGTTTTTCAAACAGGATTGACAGTAAGATAAAAAGATGGTGAGATATCCCCGTTGTTAGCATGGAAAGGAAAGCTGTGATAACTCCCTGACTCAATTGTGATTTTATAGCGCGCCAGACCCGGTAAGGTAAAGCTCACTGGACTGTTCTGTAATGTAATATAGGTATCCGGTAGCGCCGTCCCGTTTGATGATGCTATTTTTTGCCATTGCCCGTTAGCATCTTCCATATAAACTGCGACTTTTAAAATAAAATATCTCAAATTATGGATAAGTTCGTCACAGTTGGAAATATACAGGTCTAGGGAGATATCTGATAGACTGCCGGTAGCATTGATATAGTAAATGTCGCCCGGAGTCACACTGCCGATGGCATTACCAAAAAAGTCCACTTTCGGTAATGCTTCTGAAGGCGTGGCTTCCATCTGAATATTCGTCTGTTCAGTATCACCGTTTGTCTGGCCGTAGACGACCGATGCTAACCATGATACCGTGAGTAGCAACATCACAATTACTAAAATAAATTTAATAAATTTTTTCATGCGAGTCGCTTTTGTTTGAAGCAGTATTAAGTGTAAAGAAAGCGGCTCACGACAGTATCACAACCACAGGGGACGGCGTCACATAAAAATCAAAAAGACAGATTGTGACTAAATTGTTACAAAAAGGTGCTCTAAACTGGGGAATATTAATGCTGGTGTCATTAAAAAGCAATAAAAAAGTCTTCCATTTTTCAGGAAGACTTAAGTGGATTTTATTTTACTTTTCGGGAACACAATTTTTTGTCTAAGAAGGTTTTGATATGATATATCCGATACCGGGGCGGGTCTGGATATAGTTGGGTTTTTTGGCATTATCACCCAGTTTTTTCCTCAATCTGGCGATATTTACCTGTAGTAGATGCGACGCACCAACATATTCTTCGCCCCAGACCTTATTCAGCAGCTGGTCTGGCGTGACCACGCGCCCGGCATTAAGCGACATGTAAGATAACATCTTATATTCAGTCGAGGTCAGTTTCAGCTCCTTGTCATTGATTAAAACCCGCCTTGAAGTAAAATCGATTACCATGTCCTTGTAACGAAAGACAGCCTGTTGAGTTGTCTCCTGGCCGCTGACGCGCCTTAATACTGCCCGAACGCGGGCCGCCAGTTCACTGGCGGAAAAAGGTTTGGTAACATAGTCGTCGGCGCCTATATTCAGACCTTCAACCTTTTCTCTATCATCACCTCGGGCGGTGACCATAATAATGGGGACTTGCGAGAACTCTCTGATACGTCGGCATACTGTATATCCATCTATGTCCGGCATCATGATATCGAGAAGCACCAGTGCGGGGGTATCTTTTTCAAATGTTTTTAAGGCGGCTTCGCCGCAATTTGCAGTAAGTGCCTCGAAGCCTTCAAGCTCCAGCATACGTTTCATCATACGCAGCATGCGTATGTCGTCATCCACTATCAGTATTAAAGGTTTCTTTTTTGACATAACGAACTCTCTATTTCCGCCCTTTTCCGCCTTTCAAACAAACATTATAAATGAATCATGCAAATTTTAAAAGAATAAATTATAATAATTTTTTACTTTTTATTGGTTTAAGGGAAGTGTGAATTTAATCGTAGTCCCTTTCCCTACGATACTTTCCGCCCACATTCGACCACCATGGGCCTCAATCAGTTGCTGGCAAACGTAAAATTCTATGTTCATGCCGATATTTATTGCCGAGATTGCTTTGCCTATTTTATATATGAATTCAGAGATATTACAGAACTCACAGTCGGGTATACCCGGGTCGCGGCTGATAACGCTCATTTCTATTTCTCTATCGTCAGCAGTTGCCGATATGAGAATTTCTGTTCCTTGAGGTGATAATTTAGCGGCATTATCCATTAGAATATCAAGCACTTTCCGTATACGATTTGGGTCGAGGTTAATCCGGGGTAAATAATCATCCAGTGCTACTAAAATTTGATGATGTTTGTTTCTGGTTTCAGCCTCTTTGACTGTTAGATTGATAAGGGCTTTAAAATCAACCAGGGTTTTTTCCAGGTTGAGTCGTCCTTCCTCCAGGTGTACCATGTCCAGAAGGTCTTCAACGAGTCGGGTCATCCTGTCCGTGGCAATATCTATAGATTGAATATATTCTTTGGTCTCCCCAGGCGTAAGTTCGGAGAAATAGTCAAGTAACATCGTGGCATAGCCTTTTATTGCGGCGAGTGGCGTGCGCAACTCATGGGAGACTACAGATAGAAGCACATTATTTATTTTGTTCATTTCCTTGCGTTTTATTACTTCCATAATTCACGTCCCCCTCAATAACTTAATTAACAACCCTGGTATCTGGAAGAAGTTAGTGATGGGCTATCTGTTTACCGAGCATTTCCGATAGTTCCTCAGTATCGGTACTCCTGGCTATGGCATTTTCGTAGGTTATCAGTCCTCTTTTACAGAGCTCAGTGAGCGCTTGGTTCAGGGTCTGCATGCCGTACTGTGTTCCCGTCTGCATAATGTTCATCATCTGGTATGTTTTATCTTCGCGTATAAGGTTCTTGATGGCTGGTAAAGCCAACATAATTTCAACGGCAGGCACACGTCCTGAATTATCAGCGCGAGGCACTAATAATTGGAAGATAATTCCTTCGAGTACGATGGATAGCTGGATGCGCACCTGTTGCTGCTGGTGAGGGGGGAAAACATCGATAAAACGGTCAACAGCCTCCGCCGCACCCCGCGTATGGAGAGTGGTTAGTACCAGGTGGCCGGTCTCCGCCGCCGTGAGCACGGCCGCCATCGTCTCAAGGTCTCTCATCTCACCTACCAGTATAACGTCGGGGTTCTGACGCATGGTATGTTTCAGAGCATTGTCAAAAGATAAAGTATCTCTTCCTAGTTCGCGCTGCGAAAAAATACACTTAATATCACGGTGTAGGTACTCTATCGGGTCTTCTATCGTGACAATCTTGCGGCTGAAGGTATGGTTGAGGTAGTTTATCATAGCGGCAAGCGTCGTCGATTTGCCGCAGCCGGTAGGTCCCGTTACTATCACCAGTCCGCTATTCTTTGAAGCAAGTGTTTTACATACTTCCGGCAGTCCCAGTTCTTCTATGGTGGGAATCTCTGTTTTGATCGGGCGGCAGACCAGACCTATCGTCCCTTCCTGCTGAAAAATATTGATACGGAAGCGGCCGATGTCTTGGGCATTGTAGGCGAAATCCGACTCCAATTCCTTGACGAATACCTCTCTCTGTAATTTGGTAGTTACATCATTGTAGAAGATATCCATATCTTCTGGTGTAACTAATGATAAGTCTTCCTGTACGGTAAGCTCTCCATTAATGCGTAAAACAGGATGATTACCAACTTTTAGATGAAGGTCGGAAGCATTCCGCTGTATAGCCAGCTTCAGCAGGTCATTGATGTGCATTAAGTTATCTCCTTATCCAGGTTGCTGTATATGTGCTTCGATTTCAAATGTGATGACATGAACTTGAGACAAAGGTGAATCTGTTTCTTGTGCACCGGGAACCGTAAGGTAAGTTTCATCTAGGTCTGTAATACGTACTTGGGTAAATATTCCCTCCGCCTCTAACGCTGTCGCGTATTCGATTACCTTAAAAACGCTATCTGTTTCTCCCTTGATGATAATAACGTCTTTCTCGATTTCTATCGATGTGAAAGACGTGTTTTGTGGTATATCTAGGGTAACCCGCTGCAATCTTGTATCGAATTTACCCCTGATGCCGAAAATATTGTTGTTGGTGGTTTCCAGGGCTTCAGCCTGGGCAATAATGTCGTTAATCATTTGCTGGGTTGACATAGTTTCCTCGTTTACTAAGGTCGCCAGATTGAGTTCACGGGTGATATTATTAAAACTTGTTTCCAGTACACTATTTTCCGTAGCTATTTGATTCCTGGCCTGGTAAAGCGGGAATAGGCAGACTATAACTGCTAAAATAAAGGAGGTCAACAGCCAATACCTCATGGGAATGGGCTTGGCTTTAGGCTTACGGTATTTCCCCTCCAAGATATTTACATCGATATCAAAAAAGCGCGACACACCACCGTGGTCGGTTACCTTTAATGTTGTTTTTTTGGTAGCCAGACCGATGCTTGTGGTATAAGAAGCGATTGGCAATCTATCAGGAAATTCTACCGGTGGAATTAACGGTTCTATCGGGTATTCAATTTCAGATTGTAGCATCTGGCTGGTTTTTGTATCAGCCGCCAGCTCTCCCGCCAGTAGCAGTGGGAGTGACCCATCTAACTGAACATCCGGGTGGTTGCTCTGGTAAAAGGCGGCCGTTTTCGTTAATTCGTCAGCCAGGCGGTGGATATTATCTTCTATCGTCGCTCCGTCGCTCCGCGGACTTATCGTATGTATTACTGCCGGCAAGCCATGAGTAATGAAGACGATGTCAAAACAGTCGGGCTCCATATTAACGACGATGGCATCATTCCGGTGGGCTGCTCTGGCTAGAGCCAGCGGCCTCACGTCCATGAGGTAAGGCTCAATACCGGCTATTTTCAAAGTCTGAACGGCGGCATCGACCGGATTACGCGGCACCCCGATGATAAAGTAATCCTGCTCCTCGCCCTTGCTGCGTAGCGGTTTCCAGGAAACATAGAGCTCTTCTAAAGGCAGGGTGATTTCCTTTTTCGCGGCCCGAAGAAGAGCTTCTTCAACTAATGCGGATTTCATCCGGGGTAGGCTGACAAACCGATAGGTGAAGGATAGCCCCGCAATGCTTACAATAACGTTATTTTTCTGTATCCCGGTTGACTTGAATAGTGAGTTGATTACCTCGCCAACTGCTTCAGGCTGTATAATCAGGCCGTCACGCACCAGTCCATCGGTTAGGTCAGCCTTGGCCCAGGCTACTACCCGTCTCACTTTCATCGATAGTATTTTGATGTTATGGCTACTGATATTTAACGCGATATACATATTCTAAATTCAGCCTTTCCCATCAATCGGTATCTGGCGGGGCGTAAATGGCTACCCTGATTTCAGCGCTTATTGGACCTTCGTCCGGGCTTTCAAACAGGAAAGAGCCGGGTAATTTTTCGACTTTAAAATATTCAAGCACAAGAGTTTTAGGTTCGCCGTTTTCCAGGCGGTATAGAAAGTTAGCCATTTGTGTATAGTTGCCGGTAATCGACATATCAATACGGAAAACGGAATATTCATGACGTGAAATAAGCTCAACCACCCATGGTTGCGTTGAGAGCGGAATCGCCTTGACACCGGTCTCGTCTCCCAGTCTAAGAATCCTGTTGATGATTCGAGTAATATTCGTATCTATTTTCAAAAAATCTTGTGCTGCCCATAGACTGTCTTGAGCGTCGGCGAGCTGCTTATCAAGGTCGGCGGGTGGTACGGGAATTAGAGCCAGCACCGCCGACGCTTCTGAAATCTGAGCCTCAAGGTCTTGTTTCTGCTTCCCTTGTTTAAGGTAATCCGTGCCGAGAAGATAATAGACCACCAGCAGGGTTAATATTAATATAGTAATAAGTATTCCGCGTCTTTTCATAAAACTCTCTTAAAAAAAGCTTTTTCTCGTATCTTTTATTCTACCCTCCAGCCAACGATATATGCCGAAGTATCATCTATAATTACACTGGCTTGAATGATAGTATCGCCGGCTGTGGTTTTAACCCGGTAAGTGTTAGCGCCGGCGCTGGTAACGACACCGATAGTCACCAGCTTTCCCCTTGTCGACGGAATACAATAGGCGACGGCTAATATACCATCGGAGATAATGGAAATATCCGGATAGTATCCATTGCTGGTATCATATTCAAACGTATCGATTATCGTGCCGGGAATGGTGCCGTCTGATTCTATAGGCAATGTTATCAGAAAGCCATCATTCTGCGGCCCGTTATACACTATAGCGAATACATTACTTACAAGATGGACAATTTGAGGTTGTTGCCCATTCTCGGGATCGAATTCATATCTACCAATAACGCTATTGGAGATTACGCCGACCGCCGAAATGGTCATCGTTGTTACAAAACCATCGGAATTGGAGCCTGTGTATACTATCGCATAGATATCCCCGGAAACGTTTATGATGTATGGAAAAGCTCCGTCGCTGGTATCGAATTCCAATGTGTCGATAACGCTATTGCCTATATCGCCATTAGCCGCGATGGTTACCGTCTTAAGAAAGCCATCATTGCCCGGGCCCCGATATGCGATAGCAAAGTAGGTAGGGGATACGTTAATGATATCAGGTTCGTAGCAGTTGCTGGGGTCAAACTCCAACGTATCGATAACGCTGTTACCTATATCACCGTTAGCGGCAATGGTTACCGTTTTCAGAAAGCCGTCGTTGCCCGGGCCCCGGTAGGCGATAGCATAATATATGCCGGTAACAAAGATGATATCCGGTTCGTAACAGTCACTGGTATCGAACTCTAGAGTGTCGATAACACTGGCCCCTATATCGCCGTTAGGGGCGATGGATACGGTCTTCAGAAAGCCGTCGTTGCCGGGCCCCCTGTAAGCGATGGCGTAGATGTTGCTCGCTACCTGGATAATATTGGGAAAATAGCAGGTGTCCGGGTCGAACTCCAGAGTGTCGATAGCGCTGTTGGTGATATTTCCGTCCAGGTCAATTTCCACCGTCCTGACAAACCCATCGCTGCCGGAGCCTTCAAAAGCTATAGCATAAATATTGCCGGAGACATGTATCATATCGGGCGTATTGCAGAATGCTCCTTCAAAATCAAAAGTGTCTATAACGGTTTTGTCAATACTTCCTATCTCCCCGCCACCCGTTGCATTGGAGGTTACAGTAATTGTCGTAGTAACCCCGTTGATTGCCTCCGGGAGTGGAAAGGTAATTTCATCGCCGGGGTTAGGGATTTGTTCCCCTAGGTCGTTATATAAAAGACTCCAGATGGCGTACTCCACTCCTGCATCGCAGGCGTTGCGGTAGTCCATCGCTTTGCTGTATATCCTGGACCCGATAATACTGCTGCCGGCATGTCCCAGGAAGGGCACGATTAACAGCGTGCCTATGGTCAGCGCCATGATGGCTAAGGGTAGGGCTTGTCCCTTTTCGCCGTTCATTTTATCCTTCCACCTCCACCGGCCTTAGATAAATCATGTATGTTCCGTTCTCACTCACGTTATTTCTTCCGGGAGGAGCTGAAATTAATGTCATTGTCGCCAGGCTGCCGTTTACTGAAAAAACGGCTCTGCTTATATTGCGCGCCAGTACTATCTGCTGCCCTGCCGCAATACGCTGTAAGTCGTCGGTATCGACTAACCTGTAGGTGACCGTGGAATTATCGGTCAACGTAAGCACCATCTGGCTGCCCCCAACGGTAACGGCTGCTTTCGCTTCTTGCCCGTCCTTGTTGAACCAGTAGGCGGCGTTCTGTAGCTCATGCAAGGCGGTGAATTCGTCATTACCGTATTCGGAGACTGTAATAATATGGTAGATAGCCGTCCCCAAAAATGCTACAATCATACCGGTCACCGCCACGGCTGTAATCAGTTCGACCATTGTTGCGCCCGCCTGACTTTTCATGGTTTTACCTTATTGACCTTATAATTGGTTACGGTAAGTACTTCCTCGCCGTCTTTCTGGACGGTAACGATTATTTTCTGTATGTTCGGGTCGTCAATGCTATCTACTTCCCGCACATCAACCGATACACTATAAGTAGCCGGTACGGGTAATATATTATAAGTGTCGTTAAATACTGAATTTTTGATGTATTCCATCTGTGTCTGCGCCAGGCCCTGCGCTATGGTCTCCCGGTTAAGTTCATTTGCTGTCAGAGACCCTGCTGAAAGAGAAACCACAAAAGCCGCTACCGAGGTTCCCAGAATCGCGACGGCAACCAGCGTTTCCATCAGACCGATGCCTCGCTGATTATTTAATTGTGTTTTCGCCGATAATGCTTTAATCATGTCTTTTTTTCCACTTCAATCTTTAGCGCAGGGACCTTATTATGGAATACAACGGCGTTATCATGGAAAGGGCGATAAAGATTACCAGCCCTCCGATAGCCAGTGTTAATGCCGGCTCAATCATCGATATTAATGAGTCGATTTTACGGTCGACTTCCAGTTCATAAAAATCCGCCAGAGTGCCGAGCGTGGTGTCCATCGTTCCGGTCTTCTCGCCGACGACCGTCATCTCAACCAGCAGGGGAGGGAATATGGGGTTTTCGGACATAGGCTGGGATAGCCCCTCACCCTGGACCAATCTCTCTCTCACGTTTTTAAATGCGCTGCGTAATATCTGGTTACGGTTTGTCTGGATGACGATATCGATAATCTGGGGCAACCGTAGGCCTGCCTGCAGGAGCATTGAAGCCGTCTGGCAGAATAGCCCCATGCTCCGTTCGATAATGATATTACCTATGGCGGGTAATCTTAATAATAGTTTATCTCTGGCGAGCTTTACAGATTGTAGTCGTGATAGACCCAATATCAGTAATATGAGGGCAACCACCACGATAATTACAGCAAGGCTATTAGCACTAAGAAAATTGGCGGTATTTACCAGCGACTTGGTCGTCCAGGGCAGTTGAACATTAAGAGAGTTGAAAAGGTCTATCAGGGGTGGAAGTGCTATCGTAATCAACAGGACAGCCACGCCGATGGCCATCAGTAAAACAAATGCAGGATACATCATAGCACGTTTAATTTTTTGATTGGCATAGGCACGTTTTTCCAGATATTTAGCGGCTTGTTTAAGACCGGCCTCCAGCGTGCCAGCCTGTTCGCTGGCTTTTATTATCTGGCAATATGTATTGGAAAATGCTTGGGGATATTTGCTTAATGCTTGAGACAGCGAGTTACCGGCCTGAATCTCCTCGGTCAATCCTTTATAAATCCGTATCATTGCTTTTTTAGTAGCCTGTCCGCTAAGTAGCTTCAGTGCCGATAACAATGGAATGCCTGCCTGAATTAATGTGGCAAGCTGATTTGAAGCATCGATTATATCTCGCATTTTGACGCCGGTAAAAGTCGGCAATATTTTTTCCAGAGTTATTCCCGGCGCCACTTCTTCGAGACTGAGGATATTCTGGAAGCCGGCGCGGTAAAGCGCGACCTCGGCCATATTTTCCGAAGCAACATCGATCGTCCCCTCGACTATCTTTTTATCTGTAGAATATGCTTTGTATTTAAAAGTCATCGTACCCTCGTCAGCTTACGGAAAATACACTGCGCATTACCTCGCTAATTGATGTTATCCCGTCCTTAACTTTTTTCATGCCGTCCTGTTTCATCGTTATCATGCCCTCGGCGATGGCTTGCGCCTTTATTTCACCGGCGCCGGCATTATTCCGCAGCAGCTTCCTTATAGGCTCGCTCATAACTAGAAATTCAAAAATTCCCGTGCGTCCGCGATAGCCGGTATCGGCGCATAAATTACATCCTGTGCCGTGATAAAACGTAGCCGCTTCATTCCCCATTTCTTTGGTAAAAGCCTCCAGCTCTTCTTCGGTCGGACGGTAGGTTGAGCGGCAATTAGTACATATACGGCGGACCATCCGCTGCGAAACGATACCGATAAGCGTCGTTGATATGGAAGCCACTTCCGCATCGAGGTCCATCATCCGGAAAAGCACGCCGACAGCATCGTTAGCATGTATCGAGGAGAGCACTAAATGCCCTGTAAGGGCGGCCTGGATGGCGGTGTTAACGGTGTCTTTATCTCTTATCTCTCCTACGAGTATCACATCCGGGTCGTGCCGCATGATTGCCCGCAGACCGTTGGCGAAAGTAAGACCCGCCTTAGCGTTAACCTGTGTCTGGTTAATATCCATAAAACTGTATTCTATCGGGTCTTCAATCGTCATGATATTGCGCTCGTTTCTATCCAGCTCATTGATGGAAGCGTATAAGGTGGTCGTTTTCCCGGAGCCGGTTGGCCCTCCAACGAGCATCATGCCAATCGGGCTCTTCAACATCGCCCGGTATTTTTTAAGGACATCCGGTTGAAAACCGAGTTCGGTAAGTGTGAAAAGCGCCAGCGATTTATCCAGTATCCGCAGTGTTACCCTCTCTCCGTAAGGCGTCTCCATGGTTGCCGTGCGGATATCAATCTCGTTGCCCCCTACCTTGATAGAAAATTGCCCGTCCTGCGGACGCCTCTGCTCCGAAATATCCATTTCTGACAGGATTTTTACCCGTGATATTAAAGGAGAGTGGATACTAAGCGGGAAAGAATACATATCATGCAGGATGCCGTCAATCCGGTATCTTATTCTTAGCCTGTCTTCTTGCGGTTCGATGTGCACATCGGATGCCCGGTCTTTAACGGCTTGCGCCACCAGCAGGTTGAGCGTCTCGGCGATTGGCGTACTGGCGGTGATGGTAGTCGTCTCTTCTTTTTTCTCCTCCGCAGTTGGCGTGAACTGACTCACCTGTTTTTCAATAGCGCTGCTTGACCGGTAATGAATATTAATCGCTCTCTCTATATCGGAGCGTACGCCGAGCGCTACCTCTACTCTCATCTTGGCCTGAACTTTAATATCCTCGATAGTGCGTATGTCCTCGGGGTCGGCCATGACCACCATCAAAGAATTGTTGACGATATCCAGAGGAATGAGCGCATGTTTACGTGCCATTTCTTCCGGGATAAGCTTAAGCGCCTGTGGTTGTACCGCGTGTCTCCTGAGGTCGATAAGCGGCAGCTTTAAGTGAATACTTAGGACGACGGCTAGCTCCTCGGCTTTAACCAGTCCCTCTTTCAGTAATATATCGCTCAGTTTGCCGCCCTTTTGCCGCTGTATGGCCAGAGCGCTTTCCAGTTGCTCGGGCGTGATAAGCTTTTCCTCGATAAGCATATCACCCAGGCTCTTTTTGGAAGTCTTGTCCGTTAACATGCCTTTTCCTTATCCGGCCACTTTCTCCTTGGATGTTACGCCGGGTTTCTTTTTAGCTAATAATTTGGCTACGTGGTTCACTATATCCGCCGGTGCAGAAGGCTTAACCAGATAATCATCTGCGCCCACCTTGATGCCGGTATCTTTATCTATTTCCTGCGCCTTGGCAGAGAACATCAGGATGGGGAGATTTGTCGTGGCAGGTTCCGACCTTAACCGGTAGCAGATTTCAAATCCATCCATCCCGGGCAGCATCACATCCAGGATAATCAGGTCTGGCGATTCTCCAAGGGCTTTCCTTATTCCTTCCAGACCGTTAGAGGCGGTGATTATCTGGTACCCCTCCTGCTTTAGTGAGTAATCTACCAGTCTTTGCGTTGCTGGATCGTCTTCGATAATCAGGATTTTCTTTCCCATTTCTCTCTCCTCCTTTGTTGGTAAAGGGCAGGGTAAAGCTAAAAGTGCTTCCCTCGCCGTATTTACTTTCTACCCAAATTTTTCCTCCATGCGCCTCAATTATTTGTTTTGATATGTAAAGACCTAAGCCCGTACCGCCCCTTACCATTTCGCTCTCATCGCGGTAAAATCTCTCGAAAAGATGGGGTAGAGCGTCTTTCTTTATTCCTACACCGTGGTCTGTAACCTGAAATAATAACTCATTATCCCGTACCCCTATCCTGACATTAACGCTTTGGCCGCGCTCACTGAATTTAATCGCATTTCCAACCAGGTTAAGGATAACCTGCCGCATCCTTTCATTATCGACTTCCATTTCTGGTAATTGGTCGGGTAAGCTTTCGTTTAGAGTGATGTTTTTCTCCCGGGCCAGACTGTGTAACGTCTTCATGGCATCAGTGAAAATATCGCGTATAAATGCCTTCTTTTTGTAAATCTGGAACCGCCCGGCTTCTAATCGCGACATATCAAGCAGACTGTTGATAAGGTTACCCAGATGCAGAACCTCCGAATCGATAATCTGTAGAAATTCCTGCTGGGTGGCGGGGTCGGGAACCTTGCCGGTTAAAATCAACTTGGTGAAACCGCTGATGGATTGTAACGGCGTACGCAGTTCATGGGATACGTTAGAAAGAAACTCGGATTTCATCTGGTCGATTTTACGTAATTTTTCTTCGGCTTCTTTGCGCATTGTAATATCCCTGATAATAGCGGTCGCAATAAATTTATCGCCAGCTTTTCTGGTCGACATTGATAACTCAATAGGTACTTGTGTCCCGTCCTTCCTGATGCCAATGGATTCAATAATCTTGTTTTCTATATCACTCCAGCCTGTTTTTACG
>DAOUCO010000044.1:0-3199 GCA_034432135.1 Dehalococcoidales bacterium
TATCGAAGACTGGCGGAGAGATTATAACGAGTTCAGGCCACACAGTTCATTGAAAGGAGCTACCCCGAAGGAGTATGCTGAAATAGCCGCGGGACTCTAATCAGAGGTGCGCTAATTCAGGGGTAAGGTCAAAACAGAGGACTGGATTCCCGCCTTCGCGGGAATGACATTGGGGGAAAAGGGGAGAGGATACACTACTTTCTATAAAAATGTTTTATTTTGTATTTTCACTTTTTGATTTAGCGTATAATTCCAGTAATTTGAACATATAATCAAGGTGAAATTGTATTCTATTATTTTTATAATCAGGAATTCTACTTATAATCAATTGAGAATTTTCCTTGTCTTTTCCACCTATACCAAACATTTTCTCTTGATATTCAAGCAGAGTTTTATTCACATATTCAGATGTTTCTTTCTTGGCTATGCTTTCGGCGGTTTGATACATCTGCTTATATAATTTATCAATTTCTCCTCTTTCGAAAGCTTTTTGGAATTTTAAGGAAAGATTTTTAATGATATTTACATCAAGCAAGTTCATTGAATTCTTTCGGATTTACTCTCCTTAGCACTTGGTGTAGCCGCACGCCGGGCAATGGTAGCAGCCTTCGGAGAAGATGAGCATGTTGGAGCATTCCGGGCACTGCCCGGCCATATTCTTGGCGAGGCCGTAGTCCTCTAATTTGGGCTTTTCCTCCGTGTTTATGTGCTTTTCCAGTACGCTGGCGATGGCATCGGCGCAGGAGAGGATAGACTTGCCGCCTTCCCAGGAAACACTCGGGCAGCGGATGCCGCGCAACTGCTTGACCACCTGGGCAACATCCACGCCCGACCGCAAGCAGAGCGAAATCAGGCGGCAGATAGCCTCGAGCTGGGCGGCGGCGCAAGCCCCCGATTTACCGAGGGTGGAGAAGACCTCGCAGATGCCTTTATCGTCGTAGGCAACGGTGATGTAAAGGGAGCCGCAGCCGGTGTTTACCTTAGTGATGGTGCCTCTGGTCTCGGAGGGGCGCTTGCGGGGGGCGAGGGTTCCGGTTTCTTCGAGGGCTTTTTCCGATTTTTTGCCGGTGGTAAGCACCTGGCTGTCGCGGGAGCGGTCGCGGTAGATGGTGATGCCTTTGAGTCCTTCTTCGTAAGCGAGCATATAGGCGCGGGCAACATCATCACGGGTAGCGGACTGGGGGAAGTTGATGGTCTTGGAGACGGCATTATCGGTAGAGCGCTGGAAAGCCGCCTGCATTTTTACATGCCATTCCGGGGTTATTTCATGGGCGGTAACGAAGACCCGTTTAATTCTCTCTGGCACGTCTTTAATTTCGCTTAAATGCGCGCCTTCCGCCAGTTTTTTCATCAATTCCTCGGAATAAAAGCCGCCCTTTTTCGCCGCTTCTTCAAAGTAAGGGTTCACTTCAACGAAGGGGGTACCATCGAGGACGGTCTTGGTATAGCTTAAAGCGAAGAGGGGCTCGATGCCGCTGGAGCAGCCGGCAATCATGCTAAGAGTTCCGGTAGGGGCGATGGTGGTACGGGTGGCATTACGCAATTGGGGTCCACCCGGCACATCGTAGATACTACCCTTAAAGGCGGGGAAAACGCCCCGTTCTTTAGCCAGTTCGACGGAAGCTTTTAAAGATTCCTCATTGATAAAGCGCATCAGCTTTTCAGCGATATCCAGCGCTTCCTCGGAGTTATAAGGGACGCCGAGCATGACCAGCATATCGGCAAAACCCATGATACCGAGTCCGATTTTACGCGTCTTCTTGGTCATTTCCTCAATCTGGGGGAGGGGGAATCTATTAACATCGATAACGTTATCGAGGAACCTGACGGCGGTTTTTATCGTACGAGCCAGCCTGGGGTAGTCGATTTCATAAGCGCTACCCTTCTTTTTCGTCATATGGGAAAGGTTGATGGAAGCCAGGTTGCAGGACTCGTAGGGGAGGAGGGGCTGTTCGCCGCAGGGATTAGTGCTCTCGATTCTGCCGAGGTGGGGGGTGGGATTAGCCTCGTTAATGCGGTCGATAAAGATGATACCGGGGTCGCCGGTGCGCCATGCCATATCGACGATTTTATCGAAGACCTCTTTAGCGTTGAGCTTGCCGGTGACCTCTTTTGTATGCGGATTAATAAGGTCATAATCGGCGCCCGCTTTGACGGCTTCCATAAAGTCGGCGGTGATAGCTACGGAAAGATTAAAGTTGGTCAAGGCGGACTGGCTGGCTTTAGCCTCAATAAATTTCATGATGTCTGGATGGTTGATGTTCATAATACCCATATTGGCGCCCCGTCTCGTGCCTCCCTGTTTGGTGACATCGGTAACGGTATCGAAGGCGCGCATAAAGGAAACGGGGCCACTAGCGACGCCGCCGGTAGAACCGACCACATCATTTTCCGGACGGAGGCGGGAGAAGGAAAAGCCGGTGCCGCCGCCGCTCTTATGGATAAGGGCGGTATATTTCACAGCATCGAAAATCGACTCCATAGAGTCGTCAACAGGGAGGACAAAGCAGGCAGAGAGCTGTCCCAGCTTTTTTCCGGCGTTCATGAGTGTAGGAGAATTGGGGAGGAAATCAAGGGCGTACATAAGTTTGAAAAAATCATCTTCGACAGATTTCACGTTAGCTTTAGGATTGTAGATAAGCTCCGCAGCGGCGACAGCCCTAGCCACACGGTGGAACATTTCTTCCGGCGTTTCAATAACCTTACCTTTGTCGTCCCGCAGTAAATAGCGCCTTTCCAGTACCTGAAGAGCCGTAGCGGTCAGGCCGTTGGGGGATAACGTTTCTTTAACTGTCTTCACTTCGGTTTCGGTTTCCATTTCGGCTTCGACCTCCTCTTTTTGTACCGGTTCGGGAGCGGGTTTCTGGGCGTTAAGGACTTCCATGACCATGGCTTCGATTTCGGCTTCGGTGGGCATCCTGCCTCTCGGAGCCTGGCGTGAATGCCGATCCACCAGTTCTTCCATGCCGGGGAGGGTAGGCAATGCCTGCGACTGGGCTTTTTCGAGTCGCTCAATGACTTGAGAGGTCAGCTTTTCCACGAGTCTGCGGTCGCGGATACCCATAGCCGCGGCGTTATCAAAGACGATGCGGGCGACGAGGCTGCGGTTGACGGGCGAAACGTTCCTCCGGCCGTGGTTGATAACGTTAATCGCCGCACCCTCCGGCGGGTCTGTAGTTGCACGGGTAGCTCTTCTTGC
>DAOUCO010000045.1:0-1647 GCA_034432135.1 Dehalococcoidales bacterium
GTAAAGAGAGTGGAGCGAATGTTTGAGCATTGTGAACGATTAGTTAAAGAATTAAAAGAAAGAGAGAGATAACAATGTTAATCTGGATATCTTGTCCTGCATGTGGTCAACGACATGGTGTCTACTTGTCCTCACTTCTACTGAAAGGTGAGAAACTGAAGATGCCATGTCCAATAACTCATGAGCAACTCTATGTTAAGATAGCTATTAAAGTTGAACATGAGACTTCCTTTGATAAGCATGACTTAGAGATAGCAGAGGAACAGGCACAGTTTGAAGAACACCAATGGCGAATGGAGGAGGGAATTAATGAGCGAAAGAGAAATCAATTGTTGTAAAAGGAGGGAATACATTTGACTACATGGAAACCACAAAGATGTAAGAATAAGGAAGGCTGTGCAATGCTCTGTGAGAACTGTGAAGAGTATCTGAGGAATAGCTATGGCAAGAAGAAGGATATCTATTGAGACAGCTTACTTCATGGGTATATTCATAGTCTTCAACATCTTCTTGATCCATCAAGTGGAAGGACTTAGTACCAAGATAGGTATAACCCTACTCATGATTACAGTACTAATTGGAGCTGCCTTATTATCTCTTCTTGAAAATGAATAAATGGAGGTGTAAGCATGTCAGAAATACCAGAAGCATTTAGAGAGATGTTGTTGAAGGTAGTCCAAGAAGCTACTCTATTAGAGATAGCTATAATGCTGTTGCTATGCTTCCTAGCACTTGTAGATGTATGGTGGGATTGGAAAAGAAGTTCACTGAGGTGAACATATGCCAACAGAACATGATTGGGAAGATGAAGATCCTATAACTGAAGAAGATGTCATCAAGCGTATGCTAAAACGTACTCAAAGGCTAAACAGTCCTGGTGTAGTAGGTGACCTCTGGAAACTACATCAGAACTGTCACAGGGAAGTTTATGAGAATGGTAACATGGAACACATGCCAATGAACTTTGTCAGATACCAGGAAGGAGATAATGAGTCAACTAGAGAACTCTTCTATATCTGTAGGAAGTGTATCAGTGACTACCTCATTAAGCATCCTGAAGCTCTTGATAATGTTCTCATTCTTAGAGGAGAGCCTACTCAAGAACTGAGGGACTTTGTGAGGAAGAGAGCTGAACAGAAATACAGGGAAGAGGAAGCTAAGCGAATGCAAGACCAGAAGCACATAGATGAAATACTCAAGAGTAGTCAACCATGTCCTATCTGTGGTAAACCTTTCAAGGAGCATACAGAAGATAGCATTAAGCAATGCTATGCACAGTATGCCCAGAGAAATCCAGTTGATGGTACTGGAGGCTACAATAACCCATAGGAGGTGTGTCTATTGGACTATAGTAAGGAATGTAAGGACTTTGGTAACTTCAATTCTAATCCAACAAAGACAGCTAAGAGATGCTCTCATTGTCCACTAGCATTCGAATGCTTCAGAGAGACTCTTGAGAAAGACTGGGCAGAGATAACAAGCTTAAGAGGTATTGAGAAGAATGAACATTAATTAGAAACTATATCGAAGGAAATCTCCTGAAGCCATTGCTCTAGAAGCTACTACCTCACACTACTATTTATTCTACAGTAAAGACTTAGCTTATATCCTAGAACATAACACTACTCAGAGCTTGATTGACTTAGA
>DAOUCO010000046.1:0-33636 GCA_034432135.1 Dehalococcoidales bacterium
GCGGTTATCCCCAATGCTACTTTCAGCGGCACTCTTTACTATATGATAAGCAGCACATCTTAGAAAGGAAAAATCTAGCGTGAACCTAGACACGCTTTAATATATGTATAAAGGCAAAATCCCGCCTTTTAAGATATATCTGGAAAAAGTCCAGAAAAGGAGGTTACAAAGGATATGAAACTGATTAGACTAATAGGTATCTTGATGACTTTAGCGCTGTTTTTCAGCCTGGCGCCGGCAGCTTTGGCGGCGGAAGATAATGTTACCGGTAGTTTTACTCCTACCAACGTCCTTCCTACCGTTACTGCTCTGAATATCTACACCATTAGTACCAAAGCGCTGGTGACCAACATGTCGCCCCAGGTATACTACTCCGTCAACATAACGGCTGGCGATGGCAACACCATCGAGGATATCAACGAAATACACGTGCAGTTGTTCTTCGATGCTGGAGACGCCGACCCCGCTGCGCCGGGTGTTGGCAACACGACATCCTGCGCTATCTTAACTTGGGATAAAGACGGCGGCGCTAACGAATGGACCATCGATGCCGGTGCTCCTACCACCTGGTCGATTGTCGCGGCGAACTGCACCAAACCGTCCAATATGACGGCCGCCAGCGGCGAATGGGCATTTATCGTTAGGGCAGGTAAAGTCGCCGCCGAATCACCGGGCGCAGATAACTGGGATATGTATGGCGAAGCTGTCGATGATAGTGGCAATGGTGATATGTACACGCGTGATAAGGAAATGCTGTGGTACGGCGAGATATCTACATCTGCCACCGCCAACTTTGGTGGTGTTGATAACGGCTCCGGCTTTGCGGATAACGTCAATGAAATTACCAATATAGCTGTAAACTACATCGCCAACGGCGACTATGACCAGCGCGTCAAATCGGATGCCACCTGGGCTGGTGCTACCTACACAGCAAATTACGATTCCACGGGTGCTTGTGATGACGCACAGGAGTTTTCTCTAAGGGCGTATGATTCTGATGTCTTCGGTTCTTCCGTACAGGTTAATACCACCGGTGTCAGCATCGACGCTACTGGTACACGAACTGGCGAAGCTGGAAATGATGTCACCACCAATACCTTGTGGTTGAGAATCGCCTTGGTCTTCTCGAATGATACCTATAGTGGTAATATAGTATATATAATCGCTGATCGTTAATCGTTTAACACGAGGAGGTGGCTATGGCCTCAATCTTGAAGAAAGCAATCTGCCTTGGGTGGCTGCTGGTGCTGTTTGGCACTGTTATCTACGCGGCGCCAGTACAGGCCCAGGGCGGATTTGCTATGTCCGGGAGTTTCTACTCCCAGAAACTGGAACTACCCCAGGGAGCTAAGATTCATACCCCTGATATCTACGTGGTCGTCTTTAATAATTCTAATGAGGATATTAACGTAAAAATGACCACTAACGCTCCCTTGGGGGTCACCCTTACCTTAGCGGAATATGAATTTCGCTTAGCCGCTCATTCGCAGAAAACGCTTGAAGTTGGTATCGATATCGCCATGGATGCGGTGCCGGGAGATTATAAAATAAGTGTCACCGCCCAGCCCTATAAAGAAAGTATTGAAGGCATCCAGATAATCGGCGGCGCTGAACAGGAAGCCGACCTCACTATTACCGGCGATTTTGGTGCAGTCGATATCTCCACTGTCAGTATTGATGGCTCTCCGGTGCCGGCGGTAATTGTCCTATTACGTTCCTATGAACAGGGCGACTTTGAAATCGCACGAACAGATACTGGCAGACTGATCACTAATGTCTCCCCCGGTAGCTACTCAACCCATGCTTACGTCGCCGGCAGAGAACTTGCCGTAGAAACCTTTACGGTTGCCGCTGATGAACAAAAAACCCTTATCCTGACGATAAAAACTGTCTATTTTGAAGGTTATGAAATCGTGCCTGTTAATCAGAATGACACGGGTTCTCTGGTCATGGTGCATGTCGTCAGTACTGTGAAAAATCTCTTGGATGCCTTCACTAACGTTAAAGTCAATTTGCTTGTAAGTAGTGAAACTAAACAGGAAAGTGTCAATATCATCAATTTATCACGTCTGGAAAAAGGCGATGTGGAATTAAGTTATAACTACGTGCCGGCTAACGGATGGCAGCCGGGCATATATATCTTTAAGCTGGAACTTAAAGTCGGAGATGAAATATACACAACATCGAACGCAAAAACATTGAAAGTTGATGCAACGGGGAAAGCCAGCCTGGTTACTATATCTGGTGCTACCGCCAGCGCAACATCAACGCCGACATCGCCTGCTGAAACCGAAAGCTCGAATACTTGGCTCATTATCGCAGGTGCTGCTGTAGGCGTCCTCTTAATCATAACGGTTATTTCACTTGTCAGAAGGCGAAACAAATAACCTGTCTTGGATGGCAATCGGTAGTGTGCTGGCAATGCGATGATGAGGATTATCTTTGCCATATGTTTGATATTGCTTCTTCAGTTAACGTCAGCCGCTCCGGTCTGCGCTAACGACGCGGTAACTGGTAGCTTCACTACTGGCGATTTCACACCACCGTCTAGAGTCCTCGACCTTTCCGCAAACAGCGCAACGCCATATTCGGTAACATTACTTTGGACTGCGCCGGGAGATGATGGTGATGTCGGAAAAGCATCCGCGTACGACATCAGGTACTCTATCTCCCCCATCACTACTGAAAAAAAATGGCTCAATAGCAATAGAGTTCTTACAGGAATACCCGCTCCTAAACCAGCCGGCTCAAACCAGACCTGTACCGTAAGCGGGCTTCTCCCCAATACTACCTATTACTTTGCCCTGAAGGCGGTCGATGATTATTCCAACTGGTCTTCTCTCTCTAATTGCGCTAGCGTTATAACCCCTGCAGAATATAAGCCAACTACAACCACTCCTGTTATTCAGCCGACACAGACTACTCTAGCGCCTACCTCTGAAGAAGAAGGCCCCATCTATATCAATATTAAAGGAAAAAGAGGTGTTATCTTCTTGGGTCTCCGTCCTGATGGTACGCTGGCACGCACCACGATAATTAATTTAAATGACTCCCATCTCGAAATGACGATTTTAAAAAGTACCATCTTATTAGATAAAGATGGTCAACCCGTCAGTGTCATCGTTCTCGAATATGTCGAGCCCTACGTCCCAGCTCCTTCCGGTTTCTACTTTCAGGCTACCTATAATTTCCAACCTTACTGCGTTATTGAACCATCGATCCAAATAAAAATGCACTATACCCTTCAAGGATTAGCTCCTGATGTTAATGAAACGGGTATTCATATCGCTTCATACAATCAGAACCAGGACAGCTGGATTACACTATCCACCACTAGGGACATTATTCATCAGTTTGCCGGCACCGATATTACCTATTTCGCTCTTTTCTCTTTATTAGTGCCCGGAGCGGGCACTCCCGGCGGTACTGCAATTATTACCCCGTCTTCTAACTTGAGCGTAAAAAATCTGAAATTGAGTTCCAGCGTAATTAAGCCGGGTGATACCCTTATCATTAGTGCCGACGTAATCAACTCTGGCGCTGTGGAAGGCGAATTTTATCTACCATTGATTTTAGATGGCACCGTTCTGGATAGCCGCAATGTCGTTCTGGCAGCGCAACAGGCAGAAAAAGTAACATTTAACTTGGTAATACAGGAAGAAGGTATTCATACTGTCGGTATCGGCCCGTTATCGGCTATCGTCAACGTTAAACAGGCAACCGCTTCTGCCGTCGGCTTTTTTTCTAAGATACGTACGCCCTTGATATGGTCTTCGATAATCGGCCTCGCTCTCGTATGTATTATTACCCTTATCAATCTCTGGAGAAAAGGTAAGACTTCTCCCCGCCGTCTCTAGTAATTCCAGCTCTGGTTTACGCTTTCTCCTGATTATTATGTTTTATTGTTTTATTCCCCCTCATTTCTTCGGCGGTGGCGCGCCCGGCATTCCGGTACGCTTTACCCATGTGAGGTCTTTCCTGGCTTGAGCAAAACCCACGTCTCCCATATTCGCGTATGGACTGGCGCCTTGAGGTTGGCGTTTCGCCATTTCCTCGAACATTTTTCTCATCTGTTCTTCCTGTCTCTTAATGCCTTCAACGCTGGCGTAGTTGACAATTCTTTCAAGGGTGTTTCGCAACATCTGCTCTGGATTCGGGACGGGTATTACGTAGAGCACCTCGTCCTCAATCCCTTTCTTAAGAATCTTTGCCAGTTCTACTGGGTCGATACCTTGCGCGTGTATACTACGCAAAAAATTAATCGTCTTTTCATTTACGTTATATCCGGTATTCTCTAAATGTTTCGGCCGTGTATACACTGCTTCAGCGATGTTCGACCTTATATTGCCAGGGCATAAACAGGTAACACCAATGCCGTAGGGTTTAAGTGCCTGATAGTAACTCTCCATCAGGTTATTCACGGCCGCTTTTGCCGCCGAATACGGAGCTGTCGTTGCCCCTCCCATAAAGCCTCCCATTGAAGAAGTCGTGGCAATGTGCCCGCCCTTGCCGGCTTTTATCATACGCGGCACGAATATCACCATACCGTTTATCACTCCGCCGAGGCATACCCCCATCACCCAGTCATAGTCTTCAAACGTCGAGGCTTCCGCCGGACCGAACGTATTTACCCCCGCCGTATTGAATAATAATTGCGGCGGGCTTCCGAATATTTTTTCTACCTCGTCTGCTGCTTCAGCATAAGCCTTGCGGTCGGTAATATCCAGCTTTATTGCGTGGATTTTTACTCCTTTTTCTTTAAAATACGCCTTTGCTTCATCAAGATGGTCCTGGCGGATATCGGCAATCACTATCTTACAGCCTGCCTCGGAAAATACCTTTGCCTGCCCCAATCCCGCCCCGGACGCTCCCCCGGTGATAAAGGCAACTTTACCCGCAAAATCTTTCATCTTCCCTCCTTTTTATTGTTAAATACCTGATATAAATTGCTTCACCTCTCTCATCATTTAATTCGGAATACCCTAAAAATGGCTGGCGAGCCAGGATTCGAACCTGGGCTAAAGGATCCAAAGTCCTCTGTGCTACCTCTACACAACTCGCCAGTTTTTACTCGTAAAATTATAACATTTGCGCTTGACTCTGGCAACGTTATCAGTTCATTGATACTCCGTTATCTTATCAACTAGAATGCCTCGCCATTACTGTGAAAAATTATAATATTGGCGGGGCATTCGTTTATTTTGATAAGGGAACGGACTTTACTTTTTCTTGCCTGTGCTCACTTTCCCGTACATGGCTTCCACCTGTGCTTTCCACTTGCGGGCTCTGTCCGCCATGAAACGGCGCGTGGGCTGTACCTCGGTACTCACGAGCATCGAATTGATGTTCATCCAGGGAATGAAGAGACTTTCGGTATAACCCCCTATCATATCCAGTTTGTCATCCCAGTGAACCAAATTGATGAGTATGCCGTACTCATCGGTAGCCTCCACTATCCCGATGTAGCAGTTCTCCGGGGCGGTCTCCGCTAATAAATGTACCGCCACGCAATAGCCGGGTTGTATCGAAGCTGGCTTAGCCATATTATACCTCCGTCAAGCATGATAGTAGTCCTTATTTAATACTTATTTCTCGTGATTGTCAATAGCGGCTACTACGTCTTGCTTCTCAAACAGTATCTTGCCATCATTATATTTCCCTTATTTTTCTTTATGAAATATTAACTATACATTTATCTCTTGTTAATAGATTTTATGCTTCTTTTAATACCGGATTGTTACGCTTATTAAGGATTTAACGGATTTTATAAAGATAACGGGTTTCCCTGACTAATGGGATATGTAAAAGGAGTAAGATGCAGAACTTCGTACTGGCGGGAAAAGCAAAAACGGTATTCCGTATCCTTGAACTCAAAGCCAAACGTGAGGCTATCGCCAAACGCCAGAAAATGCAGGACTCCGCTAAAAAGAGATAAACAACTATTAACCTTGCGGTTCGTTCCTGTATTTGGCTTTAAGTTCGTTTATCTCTTGTAGTTTCTTAAATTCCTCTTCGCTTATCGGTTCGCAGTATATCAACATATTGTGTAAAATCTTTATCTTAAATAGACCCCGGCATTGCCAGCACCGGCGTGGGCCCTCGTAACTGTTATTCACGAATGAAAACTTGCTCTCGGCGCCGCATTGTGGACACTTCATGCTGAACATCTCTCATCCACCCCTTCTATCTATTACCGTATTCCGCCGGGCTTTCCGCTATTATACCACTTTATGCCGTGTTCCCATAATCCTCTGGTAGAAGAGTGGGGCACGAAATACTTGAGCGACTTTATTGGTGCCGAAGGTCGGAGTCGAACCGACACGAGAGTTGCCCCTCAACAGTTTTTGAGACTGCCGCGTCTGCCATTCCGCCACTTCGGCGCGGGCACCTCTATTCTAAGTGAAAAACCTCTACCAGCGCAAGAGTATTTTCCCGACCTTCTCCCCTCCCCCCAACTGTTAACTGTAAACTGTTAACTAAAAACTCTACCCCTTTGCCTCTCTAAATTAGAACTTGTGTTCTTTTTAGAAAAGTGGTAAAATATCATCTGGAGGTTTTCCAGCATGCCCTCGGATTCCATTATCGTCAAAGGCGCCCGCGAACATAATTTAAAAAATATTGATGTCGTTATCCCGCGTGATAAGCTCGTCGTCATTACCGGCGTCTCCGGCTCCGGCAAGAGCTCGCTGGCTTTTGATACCATTTATGCCGAAGGTCAGCGCCGCTATGTGGAGTCCCTCTCTGCCTATGCCCGCCAGTTTTTGGGCAGGATGGAAAAACCGGATGTTGATTATATCGAAGGGTTAAGTCCCGCCGTCTCTATCGACCAGAAAGGTCCCTCCAAAAACCCCCGCTCCACCGTCGGCACCGTCACGGAAATCTATGATTATCTCCGTCTCCTTTTTGCTAGGGTAGGGCATCCCCACTGCCCGCAGTGCGGACGCGAAATTACCATCCAGTCGGTTCAGCAGATTGTCGATGCCGTTCAAAACCTCCCCGGGGGCAGCCGTATTATGGTCATGGCGCCCGTCGTTACCGACCGTAAGGGTGAGTATCAGTCGGTCTTTGAAGACCTGCGTAGGCAGGGCTATGCCCGCGTCCGCGTTGACGGTGAAATCCGCGAACTTGCGGATAATATTCCTCCCCTCGATAAATACAAAAAGCACTCCATTGCCGTCGTCGTTGATCGTCTGGTCGTCGGCGATAGCGGTAACCGCACACGGGTTTCTGATTCCGTCGAAACAGCTTTAAAACTTGGCGGCGGTGTTGTGCTGGTGTCTATCGTTGGCGGCGAGGAGATGCTCTTCTCTGAGCATCTTGCCTGCGTCCATTGCGGCATCAGTCTGGGAGAAATTGCACCACGCACCTTTAGCTTTAATACCCCTTACGGTGCCTGCCCTGCCTGTACTGGCCTCGGCTTTAAACATGAAATTGACCCCGACCTTGTATTGAATAGAGAACTTTCTATCCTCGAAGGAGCTATCCGCCCCTGGGCAACGCATAACTGGTATCTCTACCGTGTCAGGCCTCTGGCAAGGTCTTATGGATTTTCCCTTGATACTCCCCTCAAGAACCTGAAGAAAGAACATATAAATGTATTGCTTTATGGCGAAGGCGGACCGGTATATACTTACCGTCGCTTTGGCAGGATCGTCTATCGTTCGGAAGGCTTCGAGGGCATTATTCCTATTATGACGCGCCAGCACCATGATACCCAGTCCGAAGGCTCCCGTGAGAATATCGAGCGCTACATGGTCTACAAGCCCTGTGAAGAATGTAAAGGCAGGCGTCTCAAGCCGGAATCTCTGGCCGTCTTAATCGGCGATAAGAATATCATGGATGTCTCCGGCATGTCGGTCAATAGGGCTTTAGAATGGGTGGATTTTATTGAGAAAAATGTCCTCACCGAACGTGAGAAGATGATTGCCCACCAGATTCTCAAGGAAATACGCACCCGCCTCGGCTTTCTCAAGGATGTGGGATTGGACTATTTAAGCACCGAGCGTGCCTCGATGACATTAAGCGGCGGCGAGTCCCAGCGCATTCGTCTCGCCACACAAATCGGTAGCGGCTTGATGGGCGTCCTTTATGTCTGCGATGAGCCTACCGTCGGCCTGCATCCCGCTGATGACTATCGCCTTATCAATACCATGAAGCGGCTCCGTGATTTGGGTAATACTATTCTGGTTGTAGAGCATGATGAAGCTATGATGCGCGCCGCCGACCATATTATCGATATGGGCCCCGGCGCTGGCGAGCGTGGTGGCTATATCGTCGCTACCGGCACTTTGGACGATATTATTAAGAATAAAAATTCCCTTACTGGCCAATATTTATGCGGCGCAAAAAAAATTCCCCTCCCCTCCACCCGCCGCTCCGGTAATGGCAAAGAGCTTATTATTAAAGGCGCCCGCCAGAATAACCTGAAAAACATCGATGTCTCTATCCCGCTCGGCAGGTTCGTCTGCATCACCGGCGTCTCCGGCTCCGGTAAAAGCACCTTAATTGACGAAATACTTTACCGCAAGCTGGCGCAGATTTTCTACCATGCTAAGGACCGCCCCGGTGCCTGCGATGCTATCCTCGGACTTGAAAATATTGATAAAGTCATTAACATCGACCAGTCGCCTATCGGGCGAACCCCCCGCTCCAACCCCGCCACCTATACCGGCGCTTTTACCTATATCCGCGAGCTTTTTGCCACTGTCCCCGAGGCTCGTCTCCGTGGCTATGGCCCCGGCCGCTTTTCCTTTAATGTCAAGGGCGGGCGCTGCGAGGCTTGTGGCGGCGAGGGCTATATCCAGATTGAAATGCAGTTCCTGCCGGATGTTACTGTCCCCTGCGAGGTCTGCAAAGGCAAGCGTTATAACACCGAGGCTCTGGAGATTAAGTTTAAAGGCAAGAACATCGCTGAAGTACTGGATATGACCGTTTCCGAGGCGCTGGTTTACTTCGAAAATATCCCCCGACTCAAGAACAAGCTGGTAACTTTAAATGACGTCGGACTTGGCTATATTCACCTCGGACAGCCTGCTCCTACGCTGTCCGGTGGCGAAGCCCAGCGCGTCAAGCTCGCCACCGAGCTTTCGCGCCGCTCTACCGGCGCTACGCTCTATATTCTCGATGAGCCTACCACCGGCCTCTCTTTCGACGATGTTGCCGCGCTCTTAGGTGTTTTACAGCGTCTTGTGGACGCCGGCAATACCGTTGTCGTTATCGAACATCACCTCGATGTCATTAAAAACGCCGACTATATTATCGATTTAGGCCCCGGCGCCGGCGACGCCGGCGGCTATGTCGTCGCCACCGGCACCCCGGAAGAACTCACCCGCATCAAAAACTCCGAAACCGGACAGTACCTTAAGCGTGTATTAAGGTAGGAGTATCCATACATTGTCGTTCTGAGGGAGTCCCGCCTGTGGTGAGCCTGTCGAACCACCGGGACGACCGTGAGAATCCTTATCTATGCCCTTCTTCTTTTCCTGTCATTCTGACCCTGAGCGGAGTCGAAGGGGAAGAATCCATAATCTCCCTTTCCCGTCTTCCCACTTTAAAAAAGCGGGATTAAGGGGGATTTTGCTCCCTTTGTCATTGCGAGTCCTTCCGTAGAAGGACGTGGCAATCTCTATCTAGGCCTTGTCATACCTGATACCTTATCAGTACTATTTTCGTGTCTGGGAAGGATCCGGAAATGGAGGGCGCCAGCCCCCTCTCAAGAAAAACCCCTCTCCAAACAAAGAGTCATTGCATAAATAAATGTGCTGTTTGGAGAGGGCAGAGCCTGCCCTGAGCGGAGTCGAAGGGTGAGGTATGCACCTTCCGTTATCCTCATTACCCCATTTTAGAAAGGGAGTTCACCCTGAAGGACAAGGTGATGAGGTTAAAAACCCCTGTTTTTCATGAAAAATTAAAAATAAAAAACCTGCTTTTAGCTACCACTTAACATAACTCTAAAAACGACTCGCTGAAGCTATTTAGCTTCGAGTCGTTTCCCGTTAAAAATTTTTAGCTTCGCTTAGTTTACCGTAATCATCGAGCCTTCCTCCGTCTTCGTCACCTCAATGCGGGTAGGGAAGGCGTCCTTGAGCTCCTCCATGTGTGTGATAACCAGTATCTTCTCAAAGTCCCCTTGTATAGAGTTAATGGATTCTTTCAGCTTCTCCATGCCTGTGCTGTCCTGCGTCCCGAACCCCTCGTCTATTATCAAAGTCGGCAGTGGTGCCCCGGCGCGCCTTGCCAGTAGCCTGGAAAGTGCTATACGTACGGCAAAGTTGACTCTAAAAGCCTCGCCGCCGCTGTACATTTCATAGTTTCTAGTGCCCAGTTCGTCCGCGATAACGATGTCGAGTGTCTCCTGCACCGTGCCTTTCTTCGTCTCCTTCTGTGTCTCGAACCTTACGGTCATTCTACCATCGGTAAGGCGGTTCAGCAGTCTATTAGCTTCTTCCTCGATTTCCGGTAACGCCGTTTCGATTATCAATGCCTGTATCCCTGTCTTCCCGAAAGCTTTAGCCAGCTCGCGGTAAATGCCTTCCTCTTTTGACGAACGGGATATCTGGCTTTCCTTCTCTCCTTTCTTTAGTTCAAGCTGGTCGATGTGTTCCAGCCTCGCACGGATGTTGCCCACTGCCTCTTGCGCCTGACTCCGCTGGGAGCTGATTTCTCTATACTCCGTTTCAGCAGTTGCTAATTTGTCTTGTATCTCGGGTAGCCGCATTAATTCAACTTCCAGTGCTTCTTTTTTCTGGTTATCGGACTTTATACTATCGCTTAGTGTCTGTACCTCTTCGCTGGCTCTTTTTAAAGATTCCTTTTCCTGGCTGATTAGCTTCTCGGCTTCGTCGAGTCTGGTTTTATCACGCTCATATTTCTCTACTTGCTTCACCTGCTCCCGCGCCTGCTCGTGTTTTTCTGCATCATATCCAAGTTTACCTAAATCAGCTTCAATTAATGCTAAAGCCGATTGTTCTGAAGTTGCGAAATCGCTCTTCGCCAGCTTCTGTTCGATACCGGCTAGGTTATTCTTCAATTCCGCGAGTTTATCGCTTTCTTCCTCAATGCCGCTGATTTCTCTTGTCAAGGCGCCTGTCTGGCTCTGAATTTTTGCCTTTTCTTGATTCAGTTCCTTTTCCAGTTTCGCCTTCTCCTGAACCAGCATATTGCATTCGTTCTTTTTCGTGGCTTGCTCTTTCTGGTTTTGGTTTAGCATGTCGGTTTTTTGTTCTTTTTCTTTTTTATATTTAGTGGCGATAAGCTCAAGGCCTTCTTTGGTTAACTCTCTTTCACAGAGCGGGCATTTCGCCTCTGTATGGGCAGCGATGTGTTTCTCAATGAGGTCCAGCTTTTCCACCGCCTCCCCGATTTCCTTTTCCAGCCGTGTGTTTTCCGCATCTAAAAAGCTGATTTGTGATTGAACATCTCTGATAGACTGCTCTTTCTCTTGGACGATTGTTTCAGCCTCCTCAACTTTTTTTAGACGTTCCTGTGCTTGTTTTAGCTGATTCTTGATTTCCGGAAGGGTTTGTATCTTTTCTTCGTTTTCTCGGATTTTGCTTTCGATAACGGCGTGTTCTTTAAGTAACTCGTTTTTCACCTGCTCTATTTTTCGCTCGAGTTGCTGTTTTTGGCTATCGAGCCTGCGCCACTGTAAAAATTTCTGGTCGAATTCATTAGCGACTTTTTTAATGTCGATGTATTGGGTATAGCCGGCTTCGATGTCAGTTTTTCTCCCGATTATCTCTTCGTAATGTTTTATTTTCATTTGAAGTTGTTCCGCCTGTTCTTCCCAGCGTCGGAAGTTACGGTTGCCGGCATTAATCCGTTCTACAAGCTCATAGAGTTGCGCTTTTTTAGCTTCTAGCGCTTCTTTTTTCTGTCGTACTTCGTTGAGTAAAGACTCCTTTTGTTGTGCTGTAGCATTTATATTGGCGAGCGTTTTTTGCGCTTGTTCCAATTCCGATTCAAATGCCGGTTTCTGCGCCAGTTCCGCGTTTATTTCTTTAATCGTGTTTTCCAATTGGACGGTATCGATTTCGTATTGTTTAACCAGCTCTTTTGCCCTGTCTTCGAGTTGGTCGTATATTACAAGACCGAGGATATTTCCCAGTACCTCCTTGCGTTTAGCGGGTGCTTGCCGGGTGAACTCATCGGCATGGCCTTGGCGTAGGTACGCACTATTAATGAAGGTGTCATAGTCCATGTGCAGGACCTCGATAATCTTTTGTTGGGTCTGGGCGATGGTGTTGCCGGTAATAGGGCGGAAGCCGTTGCCGTTGCTTATCTGGAACTCAAGCGAAGATTGCCCTGCGGCTTTTCGCTTTTTAGGTCGGGCACGCTTGCGGATGATACGGTAGAGTTGGTCGCCCATATTGAACTCGAACTCTACCTCCATTTCCGACTGCGTTGAGTGGATAAGGTCATCATCGCTGCTGGCGCGGGCTTTGCCCCATAACGCCCAGGTTATCGCGTCGATGATAGCCGACTTGCCGTTGCCATTATCGCCGGAAATGCAGGCCAGATGTATGCCCGTGAAGTCCAGCGCCGGAACATTATCACGGTAGCACATGAAATTGCGCATCTTTAGCCTGACCGGTATCATCTCGACATCATTGTAGCATAGTTGGCTTTTTGCCTCATATATTTTTTTCGAGAAACGACTCGAAGCTAAATAGCTTCAGCGAGTCGTTTTTAGAGTTATGGAAAGTAGTTTAAGAAAATCGGTTTTGGAAATACCGGGTGAGGTCTGCCGTAAAACATGCTACAATATTTCTATCGATAACAAGAAGGGGGTTTCTCTGATGTCCAAATCCAGATATGGCAAATATGTTATCACGGAACTAAAGACGCCGGATTTTTCGCCGGAAGCTATTGCTCGGTATAATACTTTTGGCAGACGTATTCTCTGGATGGATAAAAATGTGGTGCCCGGGGCTTTTCAGATGAACTGCTCCTGGTATTTGAGGCCATTAAAGAAAGGGCTTCCAGTACATACCCATGACGTCGATGAAATCCTCGGCTTTTTCAGTAATGATTATAAAAATCCTTACGACCTCGGTGGTAAGATAGAGCTCTGGCTGGAGGGTGAAAGGCAGGTCATCACCAAAAGTGCCATGGTCTTTATTCCTGCCGGAATGAACCATTGCCCTCTGAATATAATTGATGTTGACCGCCCCATCTTTCACTTTTCTGTGGTCACCGAGGGTAGATATATTATCAAAGGAGCGCGAGAGGCTAAAGAGACCGAACCCGGATACAGCCAGTACGTCGTGACTGAGCTAAAAGAACCGGAGGAAAGGAAGAAAATAGCGCCAATCTACAATAAATACGCGAGACGCATCCTCTGGATGGATGAAGACGTTGTGCCCGGGGCTTTCAACTTAAATGCCTCCTGGTATCTTAAAGCGAGCACGACTGTTGATGACGTGCCCCATACTCACGATAGCGATGAAATAATCGGCTTTTGCGGCAACGATCCTAATAATCCTTACGAACTTGGCGGCGAAATCGAAATCTGGCTGGAAGATGAAAAACAGACCATTAATAGGTCATGCATGATATTTGTCCCCGCAGGCATGGCGCATTGCCCTTTAGTATTAAGGCGCGTCGATAGACCTATTTTCCATTTCACTGCCATCAAAGCCGGACGATATATAAAGGCCGAAAAAAGGGCATAACCAGGTATATATCCCCCATTATTAATCTCTTTTCTTTTTCAACTTATTTACATGCGTAGCTATTATTGCTAAAATGACTTCATAGCGACTTTTAGTTATTAGCGAGCAACGGAGAGAACTCATGGCAGAAAAGTATAATCCACAGGTAATCGAGAAGAAGTGGCAGCAAAAGTGGGCCGACGACAAGCTTTACGAGGTCAGTGATGAAGACCCCCGACCTAAATGGTATGCTCTTGTGATGTTCCCTTATACTTCCGGCGACCTGCATATCGGACACTGGTATAACTACGCCCCTGCGGATGTTTATGCCCGTTACAAGCGTATGAAGGGCTTTAACGTGCTCCAGCCGATGGGTTTCGATGCCTTCGGGCTACCGGCGGAAAACGCCGCCATCAGGCACGGTATCCACCCCTTTAAATGGACGATGGAGAGCATCGAGAACATGCGTCGGCAACTTAAGAGTATCGGCGCGACTTATGATTGGAGTCGTGAAGTTATTACCTGCCTGCCGGAATACTATAAATGGACACAGTGGTTCTTTTTAAAACTGTATGAGGCGGGGTTGGCTTACAGAGCCAATGCTCCGGTCAACTGGTGTCCCAACTGCCAGGTAGTCCTCGCCAATGAACAGGTGGAAAACGGCAGGTGCTGGCGCTGTGAAACGGAAGTTATCAAGCGCGACCTCGAGCAATGGCATTTACGTATCACCCGCTATGCCGATGCGCTGCTGGACTTCGACGGCATCGACTGGCCGGAGCGCATCAAAATAATGCAGCGTAACTGGATAGGCAGGAGCGAGGGCACAGAAATATCCTTCGCTTTAGACCACCCCGGCGTTAAAGAGAAAGAAATACGTGTTTTTACCACCCGCGCGGATACCGTTTACGGCGTGACCTTCATGGTGCTGGCGCCGGAACATCCGCTGGTGGCAAAACTGACCACACCGGAAAAGAAAAAGGAAGTCCAGGCGTATATTAACAGGTCAAGAAAGCTGACGGAAATCGAGCGCTTATCGACCGAGAAGGAAAAGGACGGCGTTTTTACCGGTGCCTACTGCGTCAACCGCCTTAATGGGACGAAGGTTCCCATCTGGATTGCCGATTATGTTCTCTTAACCTACGGCACCGGCGCCGTAATGGCTGTGCCTGCGCATGATGAACGCGACTTCGCTTTTGCTAAAAAATATAACCTGCCGATACCCGTGGTTATTGCGCCGCCGGACTGGGACGGCAAAGAGCTTGAAGCCGCTTATATCGAACCGGGCAGGATGGTAAACTCCGGGCAATTCAATGGTTTGCCCAGTGAAAAAGGTATCGAAGCCGTTACTAAATATCTGGAGGAAAAGGGCTGGGGCAAAAAGACTGTAAGTTATAAAATACGTGATTGGTTAATATCGCGGCAGCGCTACTGGGGCGCGCCGATTCCGATGATTCACTGTCCGAAGTGCGGCATCGTGCCGGTGCCGGAAAAAGACCTGCCGGTTTTGTTGCCGGAGGATGCGGAATATACACCTACCGGTGAATCGCCGCTGAAACATAATAAAAAGTTTGTTAACACCACCTGCCCTAAATGCGGCGGCGCTGCCAAACGGGAGACGGATACCATTGATGGTTTCCTGTGCTCCTGCTGGTATGCGCTGCGCTATACGAGCCCCCACGAAAAAGATAGGGCTTTCGACCCGGCCAAAGTGAAACACTGGATGCCGGTAGATTTCTATTCCGGCGGCGCCGAACACGCCGTAATGCACCTGCTTTATACCCGTTTCTTTACCAGAGCCATTCACGATATGGGTTTAGTTGAATTTAAGGAGCCGTTTCTAAAGCTTTTCAATCAGGGGATTATCATCCAGGGACATCGTAAAATGAGCAAGTCCAGGGGCAACGTGGTCAACCCGGATGAATATGTTGCCGAGCTGGGCGTGGATACGGTACGCGCCTACATGATGTTCATCGCTCCATGGGAGCAGGGCGGGGAGTGGGACGATAGCGGCATCAGCGGCATCAGCCGTTGGCTGCACCGGGTCTGGAATCTGGTGACCGAGGAATACAGGTCGTCCGGTTTGACCGGAGATGAAGATTTATCCCGTTTTACCCATCAGACTATCAAGAAGGTGACCGAGGACCTTGAGAAATTGCGCCTGAATACAATGGTGGCGGCGCTAATGGAGTTAACCAATTATCTGGGCAAGATTAAAGAATCGGGTAGTGTTTCAAAATCGGCATGGGATAATTCTATAAAGACATTACTGTGGCTACTCGCGCCAACGGCTCCTCATATAAGTGAAGAGCTATGGGGGAAGACTGGCAACAAATATAGTATTCATAACCAGAGCTGGCCGAAATGGGATGAAAAGCTGGTGACGAGTGAAGAATTTACCCTGGTGGTGCAGGTGAATGGTAAAGTGAGGGATAGACTGATTGTGCCGGTAACGGTTACAGAAGACGAGGTTAAAAAGTTAGCCGTTCGGCAGGAAAGGGTAAAGTCATTCGTGGAAGGGAAGCAGGTAGTAAAAACGATTTATGTTCCTGGGAAACTGGTCAATATCGTTGTTAAATAAGGGGTGTTTAAGATTGGCGAAACTCCTCTTCCCGAACTAATTTTTCTTCTTTTATTAAAGGAAGGGGTGAGGGGGATGGATTTTAAATAATGAAGATAACTTTTATTGGCGGGGGGAATATGGGGGAGGCTATCATCAAGTCGTTGCTGGAGAGTAAAATTTGCCTGCCGGCAGATATTTCCGTCAGCGATATCAGCGAGTCACGCCGTCTATATCTCAAGAAGCAGTATGGAATTACCGTATCAGCTAAAAACAGCCAGGCTATCAGTGGCAGGGAAGTGGTAGTCCTGGCGGTGAAGCCGCAGGATATCAATGGAGTTTTGGCGGATATAAAGGGTGCTTTAAAGCCGGGGCAGCTTATATTATCCATAGCGGCTGGAGTAAAGATAAGCAGTATACGGAAAGCAACGGGACACCGCAACATCGTAAGGGCAATGCCCAATACGCCGGCGCAGATAGGGCTCGGCATGAGCGGCTGGACAGCGACAGAAGACGTAAGCGGAGAGCAAAAAAGAAAGGCCAGGAAAATTCTCGGAGCAATGGGTAAAGAGATTTACTTTAATAAAGAGGATGACCTTAACATAGTCACCGCAATTAGCGGCAGCGGTCCGGCTTATTTATATATATTGGCAGAGTCGCTTATCGGGGCTGCGGTGGGGCTGGGACTAAAACAAAAAGATGCCGAGAAGCTCGTATTGCAGACGATGCTCGGGGCGGCGGAGCTGATGAACAAAGCGGGTAAAGCGCCGGCCGAACTGCGCCACGATGTTACTTCTAAAGGCGGGACAACAGAACGTGCTATAAAAGTATTCGAGGAAAATGACCTTGCCGGAATTGTACGGCAAGCCGTAAAAGCGGCGTACCAGCGGGCTAAAGAACTGGGCGAGGCAGATTCATGATAGATAGCTGCTTAAAATTTTTAACACCTCACAATATGGTTGTTAATATAGTTTTAAAGGAATTAAGGAGGTGGCTATGAACTGGCTGGATATAGTGATTATTATAGGTTTAGTAATTTCAGTTGTTTCAGGTATCCAACAGGGGTTAATAAGGATAGTGTTTGTATTGGCCGGCGGGATTATCGGCGTGGTTCTGGCGGGGCAGTATTCAACCCAATTAGCGGAAAAATTATCTTTCATATCGGATGCTAACATCGCCGGGATAGTGGCATTTGTTATCATTATCGTCGCCACACTAATTGTAGCGTCAATACTGGGAATCATTGTACAGAAAATCGTGCACATATTGCCGCTGGTGGGCTGGGTGGATAGGTTGGGAGGTGCGGTTATCGGGCTTCTATCCGGCGCTATTTTTATTGGAGCGATTCTGGCGATGTATGTTCGTTTTCAGGGTTCGAGCGATATAATTGCTGATTCAGCAATATCGAATTTTTTAATTGATAAATTCGGTATTGTGATGGGTCTATTACCGTCTGATTTTGATAATAAAATTCAAGAATTTTTAAATCGTTTCAAATAGAGAAACTGCAGTTCCGGTCTCATTATCTAGCTTGAGGCCGAAAAATAAAAGAGACAATAGCGGGGCATTTCACAAGCCTGTCCCGCTATGTTATATGAAAAAAGATGAGTTATTTCTTGCGGGGATGGTCGGGGTCTGGTTGAGGGGCATCAACGGGGCAAATTTCCGCGCACTTGGACGATTCGAAATAACCCACGCACTCAACACATTTATTGGGGTCGATTACATAAATAGTCTCCCCCTCGCTGATAGCTTTGACCGGGCATTCCGGCTCACAGGCTCCGCAGCTAATGCATTCTTCTGTAATCTTATAAGCCATGAACACTACCTCCTGAACTTATCTTGAGGAATAAACATCGATATAGCACCGAATCATTATTTTGCCATATCACTTTTTAAGAGCAACCTTTTTCTTGAGCGCCGCCGCTACATGACGAGGAACGAGACTGGAAATATCACCCCCCAGGCTAGCTACTTCCTTTATCAGGCTGGCGCTGAGGAACTGGTATTCCTGGCTGGCCATGAAACAGACGGTCTCCAGGCCCGGAGAGAGCATCTGGTTCATCATCGCCATTTCAAACTCCCATTCAAAGTCGCCGATGGCTCTCAAGCCGCGTACTAGCACTTTGGCTTTAACTTCCCTGGCAAATTCAACCGTAATATTGCTGTAAGGTCTGACTTCAACTTTGGGCAGGTGAGCGATGGCTTTTTTTGCCATGGCGACACGTTCCGCTAGGGAGAAGGTAAGTGCTTTTTCCGGTGTGGCAAAGATGCCAATGATGGTTTTGTCAAAAAGCTTGGATGCTCTGGCGGCGATATCGATATGACCGTTGGTTATCGGGTCAAAACTACCGGGATAAAGAGCGATAATCAAGAGACGACCTCCTTTTGAAAAACAGATATGCAGGTATCACCGTGGCGGTGTTCTTTAATGAGGTTAAGCGGAGCGTAATTATTCCCTAGCGGTGAGCGGGAAGCATGGGTGACAACTAGCGTTGTGTCATCCCCGATTAGTCTTAATGTTGCCAGACGGGTGATAACATCATCGGTGGCGGTATCGGAATAGGGCGGGTCCATCAATATAATGTTGTACTCCTTATCAAGAAAAGAGAGGGCTTTATTAACGCTACAGCAGTAGACTTTGGATTGAGAAGAGAAACCTGTGGTTTCTAAATTTTCTTTTATTATATCACAACACTTTCGTTCACTTTCAACAAAGTCCGCCCACGCGGCGCCGCGACTAAGGGCTTCGATGCCAAGTGCGCCGCTGCCGGAAAAAAGGTCGAGCACCCGTGACCAATCGTTAACCATATTTTCCAGTATAGAGAAGATAGCGCCGCGCACCAGGTCCGTTACCGGACGAGTTTTTGTGCCTTTCGGGAATTTTAAATAATGGCCCTTAGCTTTACCCGCAATAACTCTCATATTAATATGGGGATGCTAGATAATAGGATAAACAGATGGGATTATATTTGTCAACCTGTGGAGAGTAATCAGTATCCGCTTTAAGGTAAAGGGGAAAAAGGGAGGCTGCGGGTCTATTTCATCCCGCAGCCTTTAAAATTTTAAGATATACCCTTTTTCAACCAGCCTTTTAAGCTTGGATTATCTATCGATATTATCTTTAGCTAAGATTAAATAAAGTGTCGTTGTTTGGGCGGTTCTACCGAATAAGGATTCGGCATTTCGGTCTTCCGGCGACTAAACAGGGGGCGGCGTAAGAAGGAGGGCATATCCAGTTCTTCCTCAGTCTTCATGTTCTTGAGAATCTTGGTAAGCTCCTCTTCTTCTGCGTTGACTTTGCCCATCCCCATCTTGGCATGGAATCCGGTAGCGATAAGGGTAATTTTAACTTCCTGGTCCATCGCCTGGTCATTAGCCACACCAAAGATGATATTGGCATCCGGGTCGACGGCGGCCTTGATGACGTCAGCGGCCTGATTAACTTCAAACAGCGTAAGGCTGCTGCCGCCGACAACGTTAAAGAGCACGCCCTTGGAGCCCTGAATAGAGACTTCAAGAAGCGGGCTGGCCAGAGCTTCTTTAGCGGCGTCGATAGCGCGGTTTTGACCGGTGCCCTTGCCGATGGACATCCAGGCCGGGCCGGCGTCTTTCATGATGGCTTTGACGTCGGCAAAGTCGAGGTTAATCATGCCGGGTGTGGTGATTACCTCAGCAATCGCCTGGACGCCGTGCCTCAAAACATCATCGGCGAGTTTAAAAGCGCTGTCAACGCCGGTCTTATGGTCGCAGAGAGTCAGCAGCTTGTCGTTGGGGATGATAATTAGTGTATCAACCTTGTCGACGAGGTTTTGTATGCCTTCTTCCGCGGTTTCCATGCGGTGAGTGCCTTCGAAAGTGAAGGGCTTGGTGACTACGGCGATAGTCAACGCGCCGCTGGATTTGGAAATCTCGGCAACAATGGGGATTGAGCCGGTGCCGGTGCCGCCGCCCATGCCGGCAGTCAGGAAGACCATATCCGCGCCGCTGACGATTTCCCTCAATTCATCGCGGTTTTCCTCGGCGGCTTTAGCGCCGATAATATGGTCGCCGCCAGCGCCCAGTCCTTTGGTAAGTTTGGGACCGAGCTGGACGCACATTGGTGCCTCGCATACCGCCAGAGCCTGGGCATCAGTATTCATGGCAATGAACTCAACGCCCTGAATGTTTTCTCTGACCATGCGGGTAACAGCATTACTACCGCCACCACCTAGACCGATCACTTTAATCTTAGCAGGATTAGCAACGAAACTTGTTCTTGCCATCTATTCCTCCTTCTATTTTAGGATTAACATTATTTGTCATTAAACTAGCGGAACAACTTTCCGAGTTGGGATGCTATTTTGAATATCGCGCCGGCGAACCCGCCCGGCTTCCATATTTTTCTACCTTGATTTTTGTTGCCCCAGAGCAGCAGTCCAACACTGGTGGCATAGGCCGGGTCCTGGAGCATATCGCCGATGCCGTAAAGATTACTGGGAACGCCGATTCTAACCGGCATGTTCAGGATTTCACTGCCGAGTGAAGCTAAACCGGCGAGGTTTGAGCTGCCACCCGTAAGTACGAGTCCGGCAGGCACAAGTTCTTCATAGTTTGAATTAGGCATTTCCAGAATGATGAGCTTTAAGATTTCCTCGACTCTGGCACGAATAATTTCACATAAATCCTGGTAGGAAACGCCATGTCCGTCTTTGGATATGGCCGGGGCGGTATCGCCTTTGTTTTCGTAGACGGGCATAACGCTGCCGTATTTTTTCTTCATTTCCTCGGCGATTTCAAACGGTAAGCCCAGGCCAATCGCGACATCACGGGTCAGCTGATAGCCGGCAACCGGCAGAATCGAGGTATGCCAGATGCTACCTTCCCGGAAGATGGCTACATCGGTAGTGCCTCCGCCGATATCGGCCATAACGACGCCTACCTGCCTTTCATCTTCGGAGAGGACTGCTTCGCTGCTCGCCAGGGGTTCCAGGACGAGGTCTTCAATATCTATGCCTATACTGCGAATGCATTTAACGAGATTCTGAATGGAGGTTACAGCAGCGGTAATAACATGAGTCTCGACATCGAGACGGAAGCCATGCATGCCGACGGGATTTCTAATACCTGCCTGGCCGTCAACCGCATAATGTCGCGGAATTACATGAAGCAATCTTCTATCCGCGGGGGTCTTGACGCTCTGGGCGGAGGTAAGGACACGTTTCAGGTCAGCAGGGCGTACCACGCGGTCGTTACGGGTAATGGCGACGACGCCGTGGTTATTGTTGGAGGAAACATGCCGGCCGGTAACACCGACATAGGCCGATTCCACCTTTATGTTGCTGGTCTGTTCCGCTTTTCTCACCGAGTCACGAATTGACTCTCTAGCTTCATTAATATTCACTACCAGTCCTTTGTGTAAGCCTTTAGAGGGAGAGATGCCAACTCCGATAATGCGGGGAGTAGGGTCGGTGACATCCGCCATAATAGTGCATATCTTGGTAGTGCCGACATCAATTGAAGCTAAAATATTTCGTTTTTTCATCTATCCTCCTTAGTAACTGGATTGAATTTGGCTCTTTTGTTACCCAGTTATCGCATATTTTTTTGTCCTCCTTTCAGAATCTCGTGGAGGTTTTTCTCAAGCTGCTAAAAAGACCATCCTGATTTTCTGTAGCAGGGCCGGCTTACGCCAGCCTCTGGACTTAGTAATAGTCAGGAACTCATGTTCATCTGCATCGGCGTAGCAATCTACCTGGGCGGTGATGCGTTCCGCCGCTCTTAATTTAGCGCTCCGGCTACGCGAGTTCCTCTTAATCTCTATCTCTGTAGGAGTAATTACTTTTTTGTTTATAAGTTTTAAGCGGGGCTTATGACCACAAATACAGACCGGGGTACCGGGAGGACAGATGCAGTCATTGGATTCCAGTCGCATAAATTGTTTGACAATCCGGTCTTCAAGAGAGTGGTAGCTGATAACTACTAATCTGCCCTCATAACCGAGTAGTTCGATGGCCTGTTTTAAGGCTGATTCGAGGTATTCGAGTTCATGATTGACCGCGATACGAAGCGCCTGAAAGGTCTTCGTGGCGGGGTGAATTTTGCCTCTGTGACCGATAGTTCTCTCGATTAGACGGGCTAACTGACGGGTAGTTTTTAGGGGACGCTCCTCGATGATACTGCGGGCAATGCGGTTGCTCTGGCTTTCTTCTCCGTAATTCCTGATAATCTGTGCCAGCTTTTCCTCGGAAGCCGTATTCAGAATGTCAGCAGCGCTTACTTTTTGGTCGGGGCTGAACCGCATGTCCAGCGGAGCATCGAGCTGAAAACTAAAGCCGCGGTTGCTGTCGTTGAGTTGTAATGACGAGAGACCCAGGTCGAAGAGGATGCCATGCACGGGAAAGAAATCATATTTAACGCAGATGGATTGTAAATTAACGAAGTTATCGTTTACCAGCAGAACGGACTCTTTATAATACTGAAGCCGCTCCCTAGCGGCTTCAAGGGCTTTGGGGTCGGCATCAATGCCGAGTAGCTGGCCGCCCGGCGAGCTGTTATCAAGGATAGCGGCGGCATGCCCTCCCCCACCGAGAGTGCAGTCGATATATCGACCGCCCGGTTGGACGGCCAAAGCTTTAAGCACTTCCGGTAGTAGCACCGGAATATGGCAAGAAGTTGACATGTTATCCATTGGGTTCTAAGCTCTCTATAATCTGCCAGGCTTGCTCCCGGATATTTGCTTTTTCCTCTTCCCAGAGGGCTTTATTCCAGATTTCAAGATAGGTATTGGCGCCGGCTACAATTACATCTTCAGCAATCTGGGCGTGTTCACGTAGCGGCGCAGGTATGGCAACCCTGCCTTGCGGGTCGATTCTGGTACTGAAGGCAGTAGCGAACAGGGCGCGGCTTAATTTCCTCATCTTACTGCGGGCAAGCGGGCTGCTGGTGATAGTGGAAGCCAGCTTTTTCCAGTCCGGCACTGTATAGACGGTGATACAGTTTTCAGCGCCGGATGTAAGAACGACCCCGTCTTTCAGGAGACCACGGAATTTAGGAGGGATAGGTACTCGACCTTTCTCATCGACCTTGTAGTCAAATTCTCCGTAAAACATATTCTCCTACTTTTTACCCCATATCTCCACAATTCACCACGATTTACCATTTTATAACACAATCATTCGTATTTGTCAAGTATTTTTAAAGAAATATTTATAATATTTGATAATTGTGATAATAATGTGATGTATAATCGCGCCGAGCCAGGTTGCCTGTGAGGATAAAGAAAAAATTCAGTGTTGTGGGAGAAAGTGGGGGGAAATCCCGCGTTCTTCTTAGAGACACTTTCGCCGTAAACCTTATCTATGGTAAAATATAATTTGTTTTGTGAATGGGGCGATGATAAATATTGGCATATTAACCATCAGCGATAAAGGTTCAAAAGGACAGCGGCAGGATAAAAGTGGCGAGGCTATCCGTGATGCGGCTTCTTCGATGAGTGCTAAAATCGTGAAATATAAAATCGTGCCGGATGAAAAGGAAATCATCGCTACCACATTGAGTGACTGGGCGGATAGCGGAAAAATAGATGTTATCCTGACCACCGGCGGTACTGGACTTAGTAAAAGGGACGTTACGCCTGAAGCGACATTATCGATAGTTGATAGGGAGGTGCCCGGTATTGCCGAGGCGATGCGGGTTATGTCATTGGAAAAAACTCCCACGGCGATGTTGAGTCGGGCGGCGGCAGGGCAGCGCGGTCAATGCCTGATTATCAACCTGCCGGGGAGTGTTAAAGCAGTCCGTGAATGTCTTGAGGTTATCATGCCGGCACTACGGCACGCGGTGGAGATAATCAGGGGAGAAGTAACGGAGCATTCTCTTCAGGATGCCGGGATACATTAGGAAAATGCGTATCGATATTCTGACCATATTCCCGCAGATGTTTGAAGCCTGGTTCGGCTCGGGCATTTTCAAGCGGGCAATAGATAACGGGCTGGTAAGCATCAACCCGGTGAATATACGCGATTATACTCATGATAGACACCATACCACCGATGATTACCCTTATGGCGGCGGCGCAGGTATGGTCATGAAGCCGGAGCCTATCTTCGAAGCGGTGGAAACTATAAAAGCGCAAGCGGATAATAAAGATGACGAATTGCCGGTAGTTTTACTATCTCCGCAGGGAAGGCTTTTTTCGCATAAAATCGCCCGGGAGCTGGCGCAGCATTCTCACATTATCTTGATATGCGGCCATTATGAAGGAGTCGATGAGCGGGTTAGCGAACACCTGGCTACCGATATAATCAGTATCGGGGACTATGTTTTAACTGGCGGGGAGCTGCCGGCAATGGTAGTGGCGGATGCTGTACTGCGGCTGGTGCCGGGAGTGCTCGGCTCAAAAGAATCAGCTCTGGAAGATTCTCACGCCAGTGGCCTGTTAGAATATCCGCAATATACGCGCCCGGCGGATTATCGTGGCTGGAAGGTGCCGGAGATATTACTTTCCGGCAATCATGCACAGATAGCCAAGTGGCGGCGGGAGCAGATTATCAAACGGACTTTAGAAAAGCGCCCGGAACTGCTGGATAATGCCGAACTCGGACTGGAAGATAAAAAACTTGTGAAACGAATCATGCAGACAGATAGGAAAGTATCTAGATAGGGAGTATTAAAATGGATGTTTCATCACTTGTTGAAATTAAAAAGAACAAAAAAATTCCTGATATTGCCCCCGGCGATACCGTGCGCGTCAGCACCAAGATAGTCGAGGGCGACAAGGAAAGGATCCAGGTATTCCAGGGCGTGGTTATCAAGATCAAACACGGTGGTAACGGTGCTTCCTATACGGTCAGACATATCGCCTACGGCGTCGGCGTGGAGCGGACCTTCCCGATGAATTCACCGCTGGTAGAAAAAATTGAAATTGTGCGTCATGGTAAAGTACGCCGTTCGCGGCTTTATTATCTACGCAGTCTTAGTGGCAAGGAAGCCCGGCGTAAATTAAAACGCGTAGAAAGAAAGGTTAAAGAACAGGTAGGCGAAGAGCTGTTACAGGAGCAGCCCGAGGAAGAAATAGAGCCTGTTATGGATGAAAAAGCGGTGGCAACCGCGGAAGCCGCAGTTGCAGAAACTCTGACAGCAGGGAAAGAGACGGCGGGAAAAGTTGAAGAAGCTATATCCGAAAAAGCCCCGGAAAAGGCTAAGAAAGAGAAAAAAGACACTTCTGCTGAAAAAGCGGTAGAAAAAACTCTGGAAAAGAAGAAAGAAGAAGTTACTGCCGAGAAGCCGGAAGAAAAAGAACCGGAAATGAAGAAAAAACAAACTGAAGAGCAACCTGCTGAACCTGCCCAAGACAAGAAAGAAGACAAACCTCAATCTTAGTTATAGATAAAATTATATAATTTTAGTACGCCCTGTATATCCTCTGGAGGCTGGGATGAGATACGCCGAGGTAAGTGTCAATTCGCCGGTAGCCCAGCGCCGGACTTTCAGCTACGCTATTCCAGGTGAAATTGATGTTGGCGCTGGACAAGCGGTACTGGTCCCCTTCGGTGAAAAAGTGTTACAGGGGGTTGTCCTGGAAATTACCCCTGTACCGGCGGTAGAGGATACCCGGGAAATTCTTGGCATTATCGAAACGGTACCGGTTTTATCGCAAAACCAGATACAACTGGCCCGCTGGATAAGCGAATATTATTTAGCGCCGCTTTTCAGTACTGTTGCTTTGATGCTGCCGCCGGCATTCGAGCGGAGAGCCCTTACCTTTATCAGCCCCATAAATCAGGACATTGATATCGCCTCGCTTGAAGACGAACAGAAAAAAGTCCTTAAACTTGCCTTGGAAAAGGGCAGGGTAGAACTAAAGCAAATTGAGAAAGCGCTGGGGAAGAAAAAAGCCGGGGCGGTAATTTCACAAATGGTAAGGCAGGGACTCATTCAAAGAAGCTACGAGCTGGCGCCGGTCAGGGTTAAACCTAAAAGCGAGCTGTATATCGGTATGGAGGAAAAATCGGGGGAAGATTTAAAATTATCGCCAAAACAGGCGACGCTTTATAACTTTTTAAAAGAACAGACACAGCCGGTACGCTGGGCGGAAGTCAGGAAAAAGACGGGATGCAGTAAATCCATTGCCGATGCACTAGAACGTCGCGGTGTGTTGAAGTTCGAGAAAATTGAAGTCCGGCGGGAGCCGATAGCATATAAAAATATCGCTCCAGCTACTCCCTTGAATCTTACCGACGACCAGCAGAATGCCTTTAACGCGATAAAAATAGAATTAGGTAAAGAGGGCGGTGAAGGTAAAACGCCGCGGGTCTTTTTACTGCGTGGCGTTACGGGCAGCGGTAAGACCGAAATTTATTTACAGTCGCTAGCTGAGGCTTTAAAGCGGGGTAAAAAAGGCATCGTGCTGGTGCCGGAAATCGCCTTGACCCCGCAGACCATCGAGCGATTTGCGGCGCGTTTTCCGGGTCGGGTGGGGGTATTGCACAGCAAACTATCAGTGGGGGAGCAGTACGACGAATACCGGCGCATTAAAAACGGCGAATGCGATGTCGTCATCGGGTCGCGCAGCGCCCTTTTTGCTCCCCAGCCGGACCTGGGGCTAATCATTATCGATGAGGAGCATGAATGGACTTATAAGCAAGATAACGTACCGCATTATCACGCCCGCGACGTGGCGATTAAGCTGGCGGAGTTAAATGGCGCGGTGGTTGTGCTTGGCAGTGCAACACCGGATGTCGTGACTTATTACCGGGCAAAAACCGGCAGATATCAGTTGCTGGAGCTGCCGCAGCGGGTCGTTCCCAGTATCGGGGGGGCTTTACCGCAGGTCGAGGTGGTTGATATGAGGGAGGAATTGAAAGCCGGCAACCGCAATATATTCAGCCGAAATCTGGAAAGTTCTATCAATAAAGCTATAGCCGGTAGAGGGCAGGTAATTTTGTTTTTAAACAGGAGGGGAGGGGCATATTATATACAATGCCGGCGGTGCGGTTTCGTTTTGCGCTGTCGCCGTTGCGATGTGCCGCTTTCGCACCATATTTACGAAGATGTCTTGACCTGCCACCAGTGCAACTATAAGATGCCGGTCCCTGAAGCATGCCCTAATTGCGGTAAGAAACAACTAAAGTTTCTGGGGGCCGGTACACAAAAACTGGAACAGGAAGTTAAATATACTTTTCCGCGGGCGCGACATCTGCGCTGGGATAGCGATGCCACCACAAGAAGGACATCCAACGAGGATATCTTACAGAAATTCCGCAGTCGCCAGGCGGAAATACTTATCGGAACGCAAATGGTCGCCAAAGGGCTGGATATACCGGCGGTAACTCTGGTAGGCGTGGTTAATGCCGATACCAGCCTTAATCTGCCGGATTTCCGCGCCGGGGAGAGGACATTTCAATTATTGAGTCAGGTAGCCGGGCGGGCAGGGAGGGGTGCGGAAGGGGGGAAAGTTATCATTCAAACTTTCACTCCGGAGCATTACGCTATCCAGGCGGCGGCGCAGCATGACTATACGTCTTTTTATGAACAGGAGATTGAATACCGGCGGCAGTTGCATAATCCCCCTTTTACCCAGCTTGCCCGGCTGAGCTTTATGCACACCAATGATGCCGTCTGCCAGCGCAAGACGGAGGAAATGAAGGACATATTGACTAAGGAAGGGCAAGTAAGGGGAATAGGCGGGATAAGTATCATCGGTCCGGCGCCGGCGTTTATACATCGCCTGAGGGGCAGGTTCCGCTGGCAACTGGTGCTCCGCGGACAGAACCTCTCGGCTTTCCTGTCACCCATTTCTTTCGCCCAGGGTTGGACGGTAGATATTGACCCGGTAAGTCTCATTCAGTAAACTTAAAAAAGATACCTAACGTATTTAAAGGAGATAACGTGGCAGTTTTATCTATCAGGACAATTCCCGACCCCGTATTACGGAAAAAGACCAAACGGGTCAGCAGTATCGATAAGTCTATTAAAAAGCTGATAGCTGATATGCGTGAAACCTTACATGCCGATGCCGGTCGGGTAGGGCTGGCCGCGCCGCAAGTGGGTGTTTCTTTGCGTATCACTGTTATCGGTCTTCCAGAAGAGGAGGATATTATCTTAATCAACGGGGAAATCATTCGCCGGAAAGGGAGGCGGCTGGTAACTGAGGGCTGCTTGAGTATCCCGGGCTATGTTGGACAGTTATACCGGGCTGAATCGGTAACGGCCAAGGGACTGGATATTAAAGGAAAACCAATCCGTATCAAAGCTGAAGGTCTGCTGTCCCAGGCGTTAGAGCACGAAATCGACCATCTTAACGGGGTGCTCTACGTTGATCGGCTGGAAAGTTCCGACTCCTTGCGTAAAATCGAGCCCGAAGATGTGGCGATATAATAAAATTAGCTATCAATTCTGAAATTAAGTTCGTTATACTAGACGACACGGTTGGAGCGACGGGTGGCGGCGGTCGCAACCAATTCGCCAGAAGGACGTTCTGATTGAAAATAGAAAAGTTCGTCGAGTCGGTAGTCCGGGAAAGCCATCTTAGCACCGACGATGAATTTCTCATTAATGCCGCGCTTTCCTTCGCGGACACGATAAACCTGGCTGACGGATAATCTCATCGCTTTAGCGAGGCTGGACAGGTTATGGTATCTGTAAGCAGCCATTTCAAAGACTCTTGTCTTAATAATCATGGGTTTTCACCTATCCATGATTGCCAATTGGCAATATTATATATATATTAGGTACGATTGTCAATATGGTGAAGTAGAATTTTTTGGATAAATTTAAACGCGCATATTCAATGTATTTCTTTTAAAGATATTTATGCTACAATACTATCATTAATTTAGTGACGTTATATGCCTGATAAATGGAACCCCAAGCCCGGCGATAGAGTCTACCGACCCCGCAGGATAAAGTTGTTCCACCTTAAGAGGGTACTCGGCGTGCCTGCTCTTTTCAGTGCTGGCTACGGGGATGTCGGTTCGTCAATTTATTACGCCCTCGGCATTGTAGCCTTGGTAGCTCTTGGGGCGACACCTATTGCCTTGGCGGTTGCAGGAGTAATATACATTTTTAATGCCCTCACCTATGCCGAGGGAGGAGCAATGATACCTGAAGCAGGCGGTTCAGCCAGTTTCGCACGTCATGGTTTTAACAATTTTATTGGTTTTATCGCTGGTTGGGCATTAATGTTAAGTTACATAGTTACCATGGCAATTTCGGCTTATACTATACCGCCGTATCTTTCTTATTTCTGGCCCGTCTTAGAAAATACTTCAACAAGCACAATTGTTGCTATGGGAATAATAGGTTTTTTAATGCTTATTAATGTTCTTGGTATAAGAGAATCGACTGGTTTAAACATTTTTTTCATTTGTATCGATATCACAACTCAAGTCGCTATTGTAGTCTTGGGTATAGTCTTGATATTAAGCGTTAATCCTGACGTATTAGTTCAGAATATGTTCGGGGCTGGCAACTGGCCTAGTACACCAAATTTAATAATGGGAATAGCCATTGCTGCCTTGTGTTTTACAGGAGTCGAAACGGTTTCTCAATTGGCTGAAGAAACCAGAAAACCTACTGAGAGAATACCTCATGCTTATATTTTGATGATTGTTGTGGTGTTAGTGCTTTTTGCTGGTATTTCTTTAGTGGCGCTTTCAACGATGACTCCGCAAGAGCTGGGAGACCCTATAAACGGCTGGGCGCGTGACCCTATAGCAGGTATAGCGGCCAATCTGCCATCAGAAACACTCAGAGGTATATTCGAGCCGCTTGTCGCTGTGCTGGCTGCAAGTATTTTGTTGACAGCAACTAATGCTGGATTGTTGGGTATTTCACGCCTTACATATAACATGTCATCGCATCAACAATTACCGGTGACTCTTGGGAAAGTCCAGCCGCATTTCAGAACGCCTCACATCGCTATAATAATCTTTTGTAGCATAACAATATTATTACTTCTACCCGGGTTCACTAATCCTGATTTCTTTGAAGACTTGGGTGCTCTATATGTCTTCGGGTCGCTACTTTGTTTTGCTTTTGCCCATGCCTCGATTATCAAGTTGCGAATCAGTAAGCCGGATATGCCTCGTCCTTTTAAACTGGGTTGGAATATCCATATAAAAGGTAAAGAATTACCATTTACCGCTTTACTGGGTTTAACAGCAACATTAGGAATATGGATAGTAGTTATGGTAACACAACCTTTTAGCCGTTGGGCTGGCTTGGCGTGGATGGCTGGCGGGCTTTTAATATTTAGCGTTTATCATTTTTACCAGCGATATAAAGAAAAATCTGACCAGTTCAAAATTTAAGCTGTTTATTTCATTTATCAGATGTTGCGGTTTTTCCATAATAGGGTTATAATTGCCTCTGTCTAATTAATTATAGATATAGGGGATAATCGTGTTTAAGCAGATTCTGGTTCCGGTATCCGGGACTGTAGCAGATGCAGAAACCATCAAACTGGCCTGTCGGTTAGCCAAGAAGGATAAGGGTAAAGTGTGGGCGGTATCGGTAGTGACTATCAAACGCGCTTTACCGCTGGACGCGGAAATCGATTCAGAAATCAAAAAGGCCGAAGAAATACTCGATAAGGCAGAGTCGGCTGCTGTAGAAGAGGACTATGAAATTGAAACCGATGTTCTCCAGGCGAGGGAGGTGGGCCCGGCCATCGTAGATGAGGCTGTGGAGCGGGGTGTCAGTTTAATACTCATGGGCATTACCTACAAACAAAGTTTCGGGCAGTTCAGTCTGGGTAGTGTGGTGCCTTATGTGTTGAAAAATTCTCCCTGCCCGGTTATACTTTACCAACAGTAAGGGGAAAGCACAGTAATAGCAGGCATTGAATAATATGAATATAGTAATCATGGGGTGCGGGCGGGTCGGCGCCAGATTAGCTTCTTTATTGGATGAAGACGGCCACAAAGTGACGATACTGGATAATGATACGTATAGTTTCCGCCGGTTGCCAGCTTCATTCAGTGGCACTGCTCTCTTCGGCAACGGCATCGATGAAGAATCGTTGAAAAAAGCCGGCATAGAAGATGCGGACGTTTTTGTAGCGGTAACACAGGGGGATAACCGCAATGTCATGGCCTGCCAGATTGCCAAACATATTTTTAAAGTGCCGCGGGTAGTCTGCCGTATATATGACCCGCTGCGCGAGGAAATGTATAGCGCTCTGGGACTGGAAACAATAAGCCCGACGAAAATTTTCGCGCAATTACTAAGGGAGAAGATAGAGGGGCAGGGATAATCATGTATATTATTATCGTTGGCGGAGGGCGGGTAGGATACTACTTGCTTAAAGCTTTGCTTAAAGAAGGGCACGAGGTACTGGTTATTGAAAAAGATGCCCGCATCTGTAAAACGATTACCGATGAACTGGGCAGTGTTTGTTACCGCGGCGATGGCTGCGAGGCGGCCACTTTGGCCGAGGTCGGCACCGGACGGGCCGATATGATGGTAGCGGTAACTGGCGACGACGAGGATAACCTTGTAGCCTGCCAGGTTGCCAAGCACAAGCATAACGTACCCCGCACCATCGCCCGAATTCGGAACCCTAAAAACGCCGCTCTCTTTAAAAAATTAGGCGTGGATGTTACCGTCAATACAACTGACCTTATTATTGAAGCAATTGAACATGAAGTCCCCACCCATCCCGTAACGCAGCTGCTGACCCTTGACGAACAGGGATTGATAATTGTTGACGTTAGAATACCTGCCGAATCCAAAACAGTGGGGAAAATGGTCAAGGACCTTACTTTGCCCAAGGAAAGCAAGCTGGCGTTGATCATCCCTCGCGAAGGTAGCGCTCATGTTCCTTTAGCCCATACCGTACTTAAGGCGGACGACCAGATAATCGCTATTACTCCTTCGGCGAATAAAGAAGAACTAAAAGCAGCTTTAAGTGGCATGTAAGCCAATCTTTTCCTCTTCATACATGTCCTAATGATTATATCTATCTAAACTGATTCCTGACTCTTTCCCCGTGATTAATCGAGGGTCGTAATATAAAGATTAATTCGCCAAATGGCGAAATGGGTTTTATGAAGGCAGTCAATTCTATCAACGGTTGGCTCATCGCGGTAATATTGCTGGTGCTGATAATTATTGCGGGCAGTGTGGTTATCAGCCAAAAAGTCAGTAGCAACCAGGCTATTAACATAACACTGGAGCAGGAACGGGAAGTAACCGGGACTATATATATCGGTGGCGAGGTGAATAATCCGGGCTACTATCCGATATTTGCTGACGATTCGCTGGATGATATTATTGCTGCGGCGGGGGGATTAAAGGCGGGGGCTGGTCTGGATAATGTTAAACTCACGGTAGTCAAAGCTGACGATGCAGACGAACCGCAGAAAATAAATATCAACCGGGCGGAAGCCTGGCTGCTGGAAGCCTTGCCAGGGATAGGGGAGGTAAAGGCGCAAGCGATTATTGAGTACCGGAAGAAAAATGGACTATTTCGGGATATTTATGAGTTAAAGCAGGTGCCGGGCTTTGGCGATGCCAGTTTTAAATTAATTAAAGATTTTATCACCGTTAACGACTGATTTTAGGGTGCGGATTTGTGTTATTGATTTATCTTAGTGGGGTTTGGGTGGTGGGGATTTTCGTTGGTTCTATTTTCAACTTGCCGCCTCTGTTTTGCTTGTTCGGTCTGATACCACTACCGTTATTATTTTTTACGCATCATCACCGCAGAACGGTAGTGCTTGCCAGCCTGGGGATTTTCCTCTTCGTAGTTTCAGCTGTTTACTCCTACGCGAGTCTTTATACCATAGATGAAGGGCGTATCTATTTCTATAATGATACAGGCTCATTGGAGATAAGAGGGGTCATAGCAGGTGACCTAGACGTTAGAGATAAAAGCACCCGTCTTACCATAGCTGCAGAAGAAACATATCTGGAGTCAAGCTGGCGGGACGTCGGGGGAACCGTCCTGGTGACCGTGCCGCGTTATCCCGAATACAATTACGGCGATTTGGTACACATCAAGGGAGAATTACAAACGCCGCCGCAGATTGGCGATTTCGACTATAAAGGATATCTGGCGCATCAGGGTATTTATTCTACGATGTATTATCCAAGAGTACAGGTATTAGAAACAGGGCACGGCTCGCTGCTGCTGTCATGGATCTACGATTTGAGGGGTAATATGGCGCAGACTCTGGCGGAGGCGCTTCCTGAACCTCAAGCATCGCTGGCGCAGGGAATTCTGCTGGGTATGAGGGGAAATATCCCCGAGGACTTAAATAGTGATTTCACCCGTAGCGGTACAGCCCATGTACTGGCGATATCCGGTCATAATCTCGCCATCATGGCTGGCATATTGGTCAGCTTGGGAATATGGATTTTTGGCAGGAGACATTATCTATATGTCTGGCTGGCTTTTATTATTATCTGGTTTTACACCATTATCACCGGTATGAACCCACC
>DAOUCO010000047.1:0-17290 GCA_034432135.1 Dehalococcoidales bacterium
TTATTGAGCATTACCAGGCTGGAGATGTCTTTATATTCCGCCTGCCCCGGCGGGAAATGTAATCCTATATCGCCCAGCGCCGCCGCCCCCAGTAATGCGTCCATAATAGCGTGAGTTAGAACGTCCGCATCGCTCCAGCCCTCCAGTCCTTTAGAAAAAGGTATTGTTACCCCACCCAGCACCAGTTTACGTCCCGGTACGAGCGGGTGTACGTCATAACCTATGCCGATACGCGTATTTACGCTCACGTTATCTCAATAATGCCCCGGCCACCGCGAGGTCATCGGGGGTGGTTATCTTTATATTAGCATATGAGCCCATGTAGAGTTTAACTTTATAACCGGCTTTTTCCACCAGCGCTGCATCGTCGGTGACCTCTCCGGGTGTGTATTTATAGGTGTTTTTAATAACATCGGTGCGGAAGACCTGCGGCGTCTGGACGGCTCTCAAGTGCTGCCGCGCCAGTGTCCGGATTACAATGTCGTCCTCTTTAGCAAACTTTATTGTGTCCGTCACCGGCACCGCTGCCGCTGCTGCTCCGGTCTCTTTAGCCGCCTCCAGCCCCCTCTCGATAAGGTCGATGGTCACTAAAGGCCGCGCGCCATCATGGATGACCACCCAGTCCGCTTCCTTAACATGATTCAGCCCCTCCGCCACGGAGTCCTGCCGCCTTTTCCCGCCGAGGATGATATCTTTAACCTTTTTCCACACCTCTAAAGCTACCATCCGCCGGCACTCCTCGATGTTTTTTGAACTCATCACCACGATGATATGGTCGACTTTTTTACAGTCCTGGAAGGTGTCCAGTACGCGTGCTAAAGCCGGCCGACCGCCTATTAAGGCGAACATCTTATCGATGCCGTCCATCCTCTCGCTTTCTCCAGCGGCAACGATGATGGCGGAGACTTTAGGACTCATAATTGGTTTTCTTCTCTTTCTGTTCTCCCTCCCCTCATTCCCTTCATCACCGCCTCCCTTAACGTCCCCGCTATAATTAACTCCATATCTTTAGGAGGGTTTATCTTTGCCCCTGTCTTCGGGATAATGCACCGCTTAAAGCCCAACCGCGCGGCTTCGCTTAACCGCCTGTCCATCTGCGGGGCGGGCCTTAATTCCCCGCTTAAGCCCACCTCACCCACCGCCGCCGTCTCCGGCAGCACCTCGGCGTCGCGGTAACTGGACGCAATCGCTAAAGCCATGCCTAAATCGGCCGCCGGCTCGCCCACCTTTAAGCCGCCCGTTACATTAACTATAATGTCCTGGTTGCCCAGCTTCAGTCCCACCCGCCTTGAAAGCACCGCCGTCACTAAAAGCAGTCGGTTAAAGTCCACGCCATTGGCGGTGCGCCGCGGCTGGCCGAAAGCGTTGATGGTCGTTAACGCCTGTATCTCTACTAATAAAGGTCGACTCCCCTCGATGACCGGCACTACCGCCGACCCCACAGTGTCCGTCCCCCGTTGTGACAGGAACGCCAGCGACGGATTCGCCACCTCGACCATGCCCTCTTCTTTCATCTCAAAGACACCGACTTCATTAGTGGAGCCGAAGCGGTTCTTGACGCACCTTAACAGTCGGTAAGCGCTGAAGGGCTCCCCCTCTAAATAGAGGACGACATCGACGATATGCTCCAGAACGCGAGGACCCGCAATAGCGCCTTCTTTAGTGACATGCCCAGAGATAAAGACGGGCACGCCGTGAATCTTCGCCCACTGCATGAGGCGCATGGTGCAGTCGCGCACCTGTGTTACGCTTCCCGCCGGTGTATCCCCGCCCGGTATATAGACCGTCTGGATGGAGTCGATAATCACCAGCGCCGGCGAGGCTTGTTCCGCCTGCTCGATTACTGTATCGAGGTCGGTTTCCGCCAGAATGAAAAGCCCCTCTCCCTCCAGGCCAAGCCTTTGCGCCCTAAGCTTTATCTGCTGCGCCGTCTCCTCGCCGGTGACGTAGACCACGCGCTTGCTCTCGTTGGCGATAGACGCCGCCGCCTGAAGCAATATGGTGGATTTGCCGATGCCCGGGTCGCCGCTGATGAGGACTAAGGACCCCGCCACCATGCCTCCCCCCAGCACGCGGTTGAACTCGGAGAGGGGTAAAGGGGTGCGGTCTTTAGCCTCGATTGCTACCTGTGAAAGCTCCTGCGGTAGAGCCGGCTGGCCGAGCGGTCTTAAGGAAGACATCTCGGCTTTAATGGTCATCTCGGAGAAGGTGTTCCAGGTATTGCAGGCCGGGCATTTTCCCAGCCACTTAAGGCTCTCGTAGCCGCATTCCTTGCAGACGTAGACGACTTTAGACTGGGACTTACTCACAGCTAGAGTTTAGTATTTTTATAGTAAGAAGGCAAGGGAGGGAACTATCGAGATATTCGTTATTCGTTTAAAAAATATTTTTAATGTTTTTACGAGTAATCAGCTACGGTTATTCGTTTTTAATGATATGTTAAGTTAGCTTTAAATATTAAGGTATTCGTTTTTTGGATTCTGATAAGTGGTGCATAAATGAATATTATTATCCATCAATATTTACTTTAAAACAAAAAGTAGAAAGAAGCAATAGAAAGATGTCGCTTTTCTGTGAAGACCTCACCCTCCGACCCCCTCTCCAAACAGGTCAATGAGCAAGCCGTTGATTATTCTATTTGGAGAGGGGGTAATATTTTGAAAGAGGGGTCTGCACCCCTCTTAGACGCCCCGTTAAGAGATATTGATGTCCTTCCTTACGTAGAAAATCCCCCTTAATCCCCCTTCTACAAAGTGGGAGACTGGTAAGGGAGAAGGGGGGATTTTATTTACCCCCTCCCCCGTTATATAATTAGCCTGCTATTGGAGAAGGGAAAGAAGATGGAAGAAAAAAGAGACGAAAGTAAACCATATAATTGTTTTGTTGCTTTTCTTGATATTATGGGTTTTAAAGAAAGACTCCAAAGAAACGGTCATGGAAAAGTTAATAAAATGTTTGATTCTTTACTCCCAACTATAGAGGAAATAAAGAAAAGTTTAGAAAAACCACGAATTAAACGAACTCTTAAAACACCAGGTGAAGATGACATAATTTCTTATCCTTCTGCAGTTACTTCAGTAATATTTTCAGATTCTATTATTCTTATTACTGACGATGATTCTGAAATTTCAGCAATGTTTTTGTTTCATTATGTTAAACGTCTTTTACAAAAAGCATTTATAGATGAAGTACCAGTACCCTTAAAAGGCGCCATTGCCTGCGGTGAAATGACTGCAAAACCAAATAAATCCATATATTTTGGACAACCTCTTATTGATGCTTTTGAATTTCATAAAGAGTTAAAAATATACGGTGTTGTTTTACATTACACATGTGAAAAGTGTCTGTATGAACTAAAGAATATTGAAGGCAAGGGTATCGTACAATATCCAGTCCCCATGAAGTCCGGAAAGATTACTCATTATATAGTGGATTGGACTGAGGACTTAATAAAAAATGAAATTAATCCCATTGATTTGGTTAATAAGTTTTATAACAATGTCTCTGGAAAGCCCAGAAAATACGTTGATAATACTATAGAATTTCTAGAATGGCTTAAGGAAGAAAAGGCCAAGAAAGAACAGAAAAAGTCACCCTAGTATTATCCCGCAAGCGGCCCTGCATAAATCCTTCTCTCTCTCCCTTTTAAAAAGGGAGAGGATGATTTTGCCAATTAAGCGTCTCCTTGTTTTTCATCAATCTGTCTCCCTCCTTCGTAAGGAGTGATTAAGGGAGAATTAGAGTGGAGAGGATGATTGCGTAAACCGTTCATCGAGGTTTTAGACTAATCTTTCCCCCTTTGAAAAAGGGGGATTAAGGGGGATTTTAAGTAAGTGGCCCTATCCCAAGTCCGGCCATAATCGCCAGCATGACGGCCGCTGCCATGACGGAGCCAATCTGGCCGCCTGTGTTAGCCCCCACCGCGTGCCATAGGAGGAAGCTCCGCGGATTGGCTTTCTGTCCTTCCTTCTGTACCACCCGCGCCGACATCGGGAAAGCGGAAGTGCCTGCCGCTCCGAGCAGGGGATTAATCTTACCTTTGCTTATAACCCGCATCAGTTTGCCCAGCAACATGCCGAAGACCGTATCGAAAGAAATGGCGAGGAAGCCCAGTAAAAACACCAATATCGTGTTCCAGGTTAAGAAGTTGCCGCCGAGCATGGAAGCGCCGATGCATAAGCCTAGTAAAAGCGTCACCAGGTTAGCGATAGTGTTCTGCGCGACATCAACTAATCTTCCAACGACGCCCGACTCTTTCATCAGGTTGCCGAGCATCAGCATCCCCATCAGCGGTGCACCCATAGGAGCAATTAAAATCGTGACAATCCCAGCGATGATAGGGAATAATATTTTCACCCTTTGCGAAACCTGTTTTTCGCCGGTAGCCATTAACGTGGCGCGCTCTTTTTTGGTGGTCATAAAGCGCATAATGGGCGGCTGGATGATTGGCACTAAAGCCATGTAGGAATACGCCGCTATCGATACCGCCGGCAATAAATCGCGGGCGAACTTGGACGTCACGTATATTGCCGTCGGACCGTCGCAAGCACCGATAATCGCAATCGATACCGCCTCCTGCTGCTTGAAGCCTATCCCCAGCGCTAGCAAAAGCGTGATAAAGATACCGAACTGCCCCGCCGCCCCGAATATCAGCACGATGGGGTTCGCCAGCAAGGGTCCGAAGTCTATCATTGCTCCCAAACCCAAGAACAGCAGCACCGGGAAAATCTCGGTCAGGATGCCGGATATATATAGCAGATTAATAACGCCACCCTGGTCATGGGCGGAGAGATTAGCCAGCGGAAGGTTACCTAAAACAACCCCGAAACCGATGGGTACCAAAAGAAGCGGCTCGATTTTCCTCCCGATGCCGAGGTAAAGCAGAATGCACCCGATGAGTATCATGACGATGGCTTCCCAGGTAAGGTTGGAAAAGCCTTGCCCCAGGCTCTTCAAAGCCTCTATAAAGGCATCCATCGCTTTTAGGACTTGCCTTTCTTCTCTTCCCCTTGTTTATAAGGGAAGAGCCAGTTTAACAGGCGGATAAGCAGCGTCAGCAGGTACAGCGTGATAAAGGTTACCCCCATCCCCGCTATCGTCATTGTCAGACCGAAAGACCAGTCCATCCCTTTATCTTTACTCCTCCGTTTTTCCTGATTATATAATATTACCCCGCCGATTGCCTGAATCACCGGCGAGGCATGATTTAACTAATATTCTATAACGGCGATTTTCTCGCCCGGTTTGACGACCTGTTCCGGCTTTACCGCAACCTCCACCACTTTGCCACTCACCGCTGCCAGAATCGGATTTTCCATTTTCATGGACTCTAAAATACAGATTACATCCCCCTCTTTAATGCTATCGCCGACATTTACGGCGACGCTGATGATTTTTCCGGTAATAGGGACTTCAACAGTTTCCCTGGCCAAATTGCGAGCTCCTTTCTGTTCTTCTAAAAATACAAAGGCGGTGGAGTTGCCACCGCCCTATTATACTAAAGTCGTTTTTAGATGTCACTATTTGCTAAAGCGTCCTACGCGGCGCTTGCGCCAACGGCTACACTTGGTAGCGAAAAATTTTCCCTGGATTTAATGATAATTTCGCCGCCCTTTACGTCCACCAATACCTCGGAAACGTACGAGTTTTCAGTCACCTTGAAATCATCGGCAACTTTTTTCTTTTTCCTGGTTTCGTCCTTTTTCTTTTCTTCCAGCGCCTCTTTGATTATCTTTTCGATTTCAAACTTTATACTCTCGCTGGCGTAAACGGTAACGCTCTCTCCCTCTCCCTCAACGGCCAGTATTTCGGGAATAGTCCTGAATTTATCTTCCTCTTTTTCGGCCGCACGTTTTTCGGGTATGCTTCTGATTTTCTTGATAACGTCATCGATTACCGATTTATTCTTGATGGTAGCTTCAGCCTCGTAGACTCTCTTGAAAGTCTTCAAGCCGCCACGTAGCAGCTCTTCGGAAAGTTTATCTTCGATCATGTCCTGAATAACGCGCCGCAGCGGTCGGGCGCCATATTCCTCGCTGTACCCTTTCTCCCCGAGGAAGTCTTTGGCGGCGTCGGTTACCTGCAGTTTGGTCTCTCTTTCCGCCAGTTGCTTGCTCACGTTCGCAAGCATCATATCGACGATAGCCCGTATCTGTTCCTGCGTCAGCGTATGGAAAACGATGATATCGTCCATGCGGTTTAAAAACTCGGGACGGAAATGGTTTTCCGGTTTCTTTAACTCTTTAAGGAGGTTGTCCTTCATTCTTTCGTATGACTGTTCCCTCGTTTTTGCCTCGTCGGTACGCTGCGCAAAGCCGAGTGTCGTGCCTTTGCGGATGGTCTCCGCGCCGATGTTGCTGGTCATGATAATAATGCTGTTGCGGAAGTCAACGCGCCGTCCTTTAGCGTCAGTCAAATGCCCGTCGTCAAATATTTGTAAAAGTATATTAAACACATCCGGGTGTGCTTTTTCAATTTCATCGAGCAGGATGCAACAATACGGTTTACGCCGTACCGATTCGGTGAGTTGTCCGCCTTCTTCATAACCTACATAACCCGGCGGCGCTCCTACCAGTCGGGAGACAGCGAATTTCTCCATGAACTCGGACATGTCGATGCGCACCAGCGCGTCTTCGCTGCCGAACATGAATTCGGCGAGCGTCCTGGCCATTTCCGTCTTACCTACGCCCGTCGGTCCGAGGAAAAGAAAGACGCCCATCGGCCGCTTGGGGTCTTTTACGCCCGCCCGTGCCCGGCGCACCGCTTTAGAGATAGCGCTTACAGCCTCTTCCTGACCGGCAATGCGTCGGTGTATAACTTCTTCCATATTCAGTAGCCGGCTGGTCTCGCCTTCGGCAAGCTGGGCCATCGGCACGCCCGTCCACATGCTTACTACCTCGGCGATGTCATCCTTGGTCACCACAATATCCGTCTGGTCCTGCTCTTCCCGCCATTCGGCTTCCAGTTGCTTTATCTTCTCTTCGTTTTGAAGCTCGCGTTCTCTCAATTCCGCCGCATTATCGTATTGTTGTGTCGCTAGCGCGGCGTCCTTATCCTTGCGGATAGCCTCCTGTTGTTCCTTGGCCTGTTTTAATGAGACCGGCATCGTGCTGTGCCGTATGCGTACCCGGGATGCCGCCTCGTCCACTAGGTCGATAGCTTTATCCGGTAAAAAGCGGTCGGGTATATACCTTGCCGCCAGGTTAGCCGCCGCGTTTAAAGCGTCTTCGCTTATTTTCAGCCGGTGATGCTCTTCATAACGTTCTTTGATGCCGCGCAGTATTTGTAGCGTGTCGTCGACGGAAGGTTCCTCTACCAGCACCGGCTGGAAACGGCGCTCAAGGCCGGCGTCCCGCTCGACATATTTACGATAATCGTCCAGAGTGGTTGCGCCGATGCATTGTAGTTCGCCGCGCGCCAGTGAAGGCTTTAAGATATTGGCGGCGTCGACGGCGCCTTCTGCAGCGCCAGCGCCCACCATCGTATGGAATTCGTCGATAAATATAATACAATTGCTGGCTGTCTTAATTTCGTCGATTATTTTCTTTAACCGCTCTTCGAATTCGCCGCGGTATTTCGTCCCCGCCACCAGCGACCCCATGTCCAGAGCGATGAGTCTTTTATCCTCAAGAGTTTCCGGCACTGTCCCAGCAACGATTTGCTGTGCCAGACCCTCAACGATAGCGGTTTTGCCCACCCCCGGCTCGCCAATCAACGCCGGGTTATTCTTGGTGCGCCGACTTAATATCTGGATGACGCGTTCTATTTCCTTGTGCCGCCCGATAATCGGGTCGAGTTTCTTTTTACGCGCGGCATCTGTAAGGTCGGTACCCAGCTGGTCTAAAGCCGGCGTCTTACTGGCACCGCGGGAAAGTCGAGCCTTGGGTACGCCCTGTGTCAGGATATGGACGACTTCCGCACGCGCCCGTTCCAGTGTAATACCGAAGCTATCCAGCACGCTCGAAGCCACTCCTTCCCCTTCGCGCAATAGACCCAGCAGCAGGTGCTCGGTACCAATATAGTTATGCCCCATCTGGCGGGCTTCATCGATAGCGAGTTCGATGACCTTTTTCGCCCGTGGCGTCAGGCCCGTCTCGCCGGAACTCTGTTTTTCGCCACGCCCGATAATGAACTCCACCGCCGAGCGGACTTTACTCAATCCGATACCCAGGTTCATCAACGTTTTTGCCGCCACGCATTCATCTTCCCGCACCAGCCCCAGTAAAATATGCTCTGTGCCTATATAGTTATGATTTAAATTGCGTGCCTCTTCCTGGGCTATGGTGAGGACACGGCGAGCTCTTTCGGAGAATTTTTCAAATCTACTGGCCATATCAAATCCTGTCTTGGGTTGTCCGGGTGATTAACCTTCCAATTCTAATATTATAATATAGAAACTGGTAAAGCAATAGGGGATAACTGCCCATTCAACAGGGTGTATTCTCGGATAATAGATTTTTCTTAATACTTAAAAAAGAAAAGTCTCCTGGCAGTGGCATATTTTCCGCAAGGGGTTGCCCCCTCAGTATCGTCTGCGCTGGGGCGTTTCACTTCCGTGTTCGGGATGGGAACGGGTGGGACCACCCCGCTCTAACCACCAAGAGACCTGTTCCTACTTTATGCAGTTGTTAAAAGTTCTTTATCAAGCTACAAAATATATTTTAGCATATTATCTTTGATAAGAAAAGTGGCTCAACACCAATATTTTATACCGGCACTTTTATTTTTATTATTTCTTGCTCTTGACAAGGTTGCAGACAAGTGCTAGGTTATTGGAGGGCTTTTCCCGCAAGGCTATTTTTCTCTATAATTATTTACCATCACACAGCCTTCGGCCCTATGAAATTAACGAGGTGACAAAATGACTATCGAACTGGTTCACATTGGATTCGGCAATATACTGGCAATGAATAGGGCCATCGCCATAGCCTCACCCAATTCCGCCCCCACCAAGCGCATCATTCACGACGGTAAAAATAACGGTAAGGTAATCGATATGACCAGCGGCAGAAGGACTAAAGCCGTTATTTTTACTGACAGCGGCCATATAATTCTTGCTGCGCTCGCCCCGGAAACAATTACCAGCCGCTTCCAGTCGGTCCGACCTATACTATCAAAGCAAGACCAGAGTGATATTACTGATGAGCCGTGACCGTCATTCTCCGCTTGGCCCGCCTGCCAAACCTATTCTTATCGTTCTCTCCGGCCTTTCGGGGGTCGGCAAGGACACGGTTTTAAACGACCTAAAAAAAGCGGGACTTACAGCTTTTTTCAGCGTGTCTGCCACTACCCGTAAACGACGCAGTGGCGAAAAGGAAGGCGTCGATTATTACTTCGTTTCCCCGGAGAGATTTCAGCAGATGATAGATGCCGATGAGTTGCTGGAGTGGGCTACCGTTTACGGCAACCGCTACGGCATACCCCGGGAACCGGTACGACAAGCTATAGAGCGCGGTCAGGACGTCATTGTTAAAATAGATGTCCAGGGCGCCGCCACCATCAAAAAAAATATTCCGGGGGCAGTACTCATTTTTCTGGTGACTTCAACCCTGGATGAACTGGAGAAGCGATTACAAAAACGCCAAACGGAGTCGCCAGAGGAATTAAAATTACGCCTGGAGGCCGCCGTTAAAGAGCTGGATAGCATCCCGATATTCGACTACGTCGTCGTCAACCGCCATGGCGAAGTCAGAAGCGCTATCGAGGCTATAATAGCGATTATCATTGCGGAAAAATGCCGTACCGTTCCTCGGGATTTACATATATAATCTCAAATAAATCTTTGTAAACCTATTGCCAAACCAGTTTATTCGTTATATAATAGCGTCTGGTGGTTTTCTGTCTAGGGTATCACATGCAATCAAATTTTCTTATTCTCGACATGGTTACGGATGGCCTTAGCTCTAACCAACTAATGTAAGAAAGGAGGTCATCCGTGGCTTTTCAGGACAAGACGCTGCAGTGTTCCGACTGCGGTAATCAATTCACCTTCTCGGCCGCCGAGCAGGAGTTCTTCCAGTCCAAAGGTTATACCAACGAACCCAAGAGATGCCCTGCATGCCGGCAGGCAAGGAAAGCCGAGCGCACGGGCGGCGGCAGGACCCGTCAAATGTTCCCCGCCGTCTGCGCCGAATGCGGCAAAGAGACTGAAGTACCTTTTGAACCGCGTGAAGGCAGACCAGTGTATTGCAGCGAATGTTTCAACAAAATCAGAGCTAACCGAAGTTAATTGCTAAAATAACCGAAAGAAAAACAGGCTGGTGAGATGAATTTTCGCCGGCCTGTTTTTTTTTACAGCTTTTAGGGAATTTAATCTTTATAAAGATAGAGCGGTTTTTTATCGGTAATAATTCTTGTCTGCTTTGCCATTGCTTCCCGGATATATTTAGGCAAAGCGAATATGCCGCGGTGGGTCTCACCGTCGTAAAACCTCAAGCCCTTTAGCGACCTAGCGGCGATGCGGTTATCTACGTCTTCCGATGTTAACAGGGCAGGATTGTATTTTTTCGAAGCGATACAAAATCCCCAGGGCTGCCCGAAGCAGGGTATATGAGAAATATAGGGCGCAACTATCGGGAAAATGCTCTTCAGTGTATTATTTACTGCGGTAAAGTTCAATAAATCCGTTAAAGAGGCAGAGCCAGCTTGAACGGAAATCAGCCCCTCATCAGTCAGTTTATCCTTAACGATGCGATAAAATTCCTGTGTAAAAAGTAATGCCGCTGGACCTTCTTCGATTGGGTCGGGCAAATCTATAATAATGACGTCATATTTGTCTTTAGAATTTTCTAAATATCCGCGGGCGTCTACATAATGAATTGATGCTCGTTTATCTTGTAAGGCGCCGTTGCTGTGGTGGGGCAGATATTTCTCGCTTAAGGCGGTTACCTGGTCATCAATATCGACCATTGAGGCTTTTTTTACCGTTTTGTGGCGGAGCACCTCTCTTAACGTTGCTCCCTCCCCACCCCCGACGATAAATACTTTATCGGGCTTCGGGTGAGTTAGCATCGCCGGCTGCACTAAAGTCTCGTGATAGATAAACTCATCCCTCTCGCTGGACTGTATCTTGTTGTCAAGGACAAGGCATATACCGAGGTTCCGACTGCGTATTATCCGGGCGGTCTGATATTTTGTCCTCCCCTGATAAAGCACCTCATCCAGTCGATGAAGCTGCACGAAATCTTCGTTTATTTTGTCCTGAAACCATTTATCCGGGTCTATATCCATAAAATCCCCGCGTGTTAAACCGTGACCAGGACCCCCCTTTGTATCTCTGTTAAAGTGTGATTCTTAGACTCGAGTTTTTCGATGAGCACATCCGCCGCTATTGCCGGGTTGACCTTTGTTCCGCAAGTAAAGACATCCACCGCGGCGAAGCCATGCTCCGGCCAGGTATGAATGGAGATGTGCGACTCCGCGATAACCACCACCCCGCTTACCCCCTGCGGACTGAACCGGTGGAAGGACTCTCCCAGCACCTCTGCTCCGCAGTCTACCGCCGCTTTAAGCATTACTTTGCGGATGAGCTCCAGGTCGTTCAAAGACTCCCTATTACAGTTATGCATTTCAACAAGTATGTGTCTTCCTAACGCATTCAATCACCTGCCCCCCTTTATAGATTTATTCCCGTTTTTATCCGGCACGGGTTGCCGCATTTAAAATAACCGTAAAAATATTGTATCGGTTTTTTACTTCAATCTATGTTTTACCAAATAAAAATTCCCAAGGTAATATATAACCACCCCAGGAACCTCCCCCGCTTGCTTTTTATTAAAAAGTGGGGGAACTTAATATAATACCGATGTCGCCTAAGCCGGTATTATTATAAAAACTCCTTTCCTGTTAGACGAATACTTTTATATCCAGGTTCTGTTTTATTGTTTCGGCCAGTTTTTCCAGCTTCTTTTCATTGTCCATCCCGGCCTTAGTCAGGGCATTTTCGATTTTTGCAACAATGTCATTAACGTTATTTTGGGTGGTAATAATCGGTATTCCCCTGTCTTCAGCCTTATAGAGGACGCCGTAAGCCGGCGTTTTGCCGCCGCCGCTTAAAACAAGGCAACTCATTGATGTTTCCAGTGCCGCCAGTTGCATATCGAGTCGCTCCTCCCGAAGGATTGCGGCTTTATTTTTCTTGCGTCCGAAATAATCCAATCCCGAGCCAACCACCATCGCTCCTAACATATAATTCTCCACCAGTTCCCCGGACTTTTCTTTATGGTTGAGTATCTTGCCGCCGATGCATTCCGCCAGCTCGCCAACCGTTATAGCCAGCAGCACTCGATTTTCTGGAATAACCCCTAAAATTTTAATTCCTTCCACCCCGTATTGTGCTTTTGCCTCTTCTTTAAAACGCTTTAAAACGCTCTGTGGGACTTTGTTGATAATTACACCCACCAGACTATCGCCGAACCCCTTATATAAAGTTGCGGATTTTGCCGGTTGACCGGTGTAAATGTCTATAAAAATGACTTTAGCCTTCGTCTCTTTAGCCGCGGCATAAGCTTCTTCGCTGATGGCATCGCTGGCTTTTTTTCCGAGTCTCGCTTCTGCCAGGACAATATCTACGCCTTTTACCGGGTTGGGCTTATCAGTAATAATTTCTATGCCGGGTATCTTGTTCATCAGGCTGGTATCACTGTCGTTTGGCGCGGCCTGAAGTTTATAATAACCTACCTTTTTCCCGGCATTAAGGAGATTAATTGCTAGCCCGGCACAGATAGCGGTCTTGCCCGCTGTTTCCTCTCCGGTTATGAGGTATAGTTCTTTCAAATATCACTCCTGTTTTTTAGATTAAATTAAACGAATATATTATAATCCTTTATGCGTGATACGTAAAGAGGTATAATCAAGAAAAGCGCTTTTGCTTTAGAGAAAAAAAGTACACCTATGAAAGACAAGCTTTCCATTATCATCCCCACATATAACGAGAAAGATAATATTATGCCTCTCGTCGAAAGAATCCACCGGACTATAAACGGTCATGACTACGAAATAATTTTCGTGGACGATAATAGCCAGGACGGCACCATTGAAACAGCTGAAGCCTTGGTAAAAAGTTATCCGGTAAAACTGTTTGTACGCCGTGAAGAGAAAGGGCTTGCCACCGCCGTGATATATGGAATCAAACAGGCTTCTGGCAATATTATCGGCGTGATGGATGCCGACCTGCAACATCCACCGGAAGTCCTGCCCGATTTGCTTAAAGCGATGGAGGACGGGGCGGACATGGTGTTCGCCAGCCGGTATATTAAGGGCGGCGGTTGCCCCGGTTGGGACCTATCCCGCAAGATTATCTCCAGAGTGGCATTAACGGCAGCGCATCTTCTGCTGCCTTCATCGCGCCGCGTTAAAGACCCGATGTCAGGATTTTTTATGTTCCGCCGTGAAAATGTCGATGCTAACAAACTAAAGCCTATCGGCTATAAAATCGCCCTTGAAATTATGCTGGTAGGCTCTTTTAAAAACATTGTCGAAGTGCCTTTTATTTTTAAAGAAAGAAGCGCCGGGACGAGCAAATTACGTCCGCAACAGCAAATCGATTATTTAAAACATATCTTCAGTCTTATGGCGCGTACCGGCGAACTGGCGATGTTCATCAAGTTTATCGCCGTGGGTTTGAGTGGCGTTGCCGTCAACGAAGGCGTATACTGGCTGTTGACAAGATTCGGCGGCCTGGCTAACTACGATTACTGGGCGGTGGTCATCGGCATCGAGGTCTCTATCATCACCAACTTTTTACTCAATGATACCTTTACCTTCGCCGGGCGACGCGCAGGCAAGTCTTTTTTGGGGCGCCTCCTCAAGTTTAATCTTATCTGCGTGGCCGGAGCCGGTATACAATGGGGATTGTTCATGCTCTTTACCCGCGTTTTTGGGGTGTACGACCTGCTTTCTAATTTCATCGGTATCATCGTGGCTTTTTTATGGAACTACTTTATCAATAGAAACTGGACATGGAAATAATAAGAAAAATAAAAAGTAAACTCTCCCAGTTTTATAAATGGCAATATTTCTGGCTCTCCCTCATTGTCCTTTCAACCTTAATCATGCACTTTTGTATCATCACCAATCCATCGGAGCTTGTCTTCGATGAAGCGCACTATGTTAATGATGCCAGGAATATCATCATTGCCAACAAAACAGTACGCGCCGAACATCCGCCGCTGGGCAAGCTTTTTATTGCGGCGGGGGAGTATATCTTCAACGGGTTTAAATCGCCCGAAAAAGACACCGGAACAAAGATACTTCAGGCCATAGACAGTGTTGATACCGTAATCAATGTGAGTGATGCTTCGGGATTTAACGTCAAAACGACAATTAGGATAGATACGGAACACATGTATATCCAGAACATCGATACATCTACTAATAAGATTACCGTACAGCGGGGTTACGGCACTAACGCTGCCAGACACGAAGCGCAACAAACGATTTATGTGTTCGACGATAATCCCTGGGGCTGGCGTTTTTTCTCGGTGATTATGGGCACGGCTACAATAATAATATTTTTTTTCCTCTGCCGCCGCTTTGATATGTCGCTGACTGCCTCTAACATTGCTACCTTTTTACTGGCTTTTGAGAACATGACATTCGTTCAAGCCAGTGTCGCTATGCTGGATGTTTATTATCTCACTTTTATGATGGTGGCGTTTTTACTTTACGCATCGCATAGGTATATTAGTTCGGGGATTGCCATCGGACTAAGCGGTCTCGCCAAGCTCAATGGTCTGCTGGCTTTACCGGCCATCGGCATTCACTGGATTTTCACCCGGAAGCCGCGCTCCTGGTGGTTTTTATTGCTTATTTTATTTGCGATTCTTTCTTTCGTGGAACTGATGATTGTTTGCGATTTACTCATTACACGTAACTTTTCTTCCATTTCAGACCCGATTCACCGTATCAGAGAGATGGAGTCCTTAAGCAGTAGCCTTACTTTTGCTACTGTTGACCACCCCGCCGCTTCCCATCCCTGGGATTGGCTGATTTATTTCCGGCCTATGGCTTACTGGTATATGCCCCATTATACCGGGGGTATCAGCTTTACTATATGGGCGTTGATTATCCCCACTTTTATTTATATGCTCGTCAGAGCGATTAAAGGCAATAGTGCTGCCCTGTTTGGCGTTGCCTGGTTTACTGGCACTTACCTGATATGGATACCGGCGACCCTCATTACCGATAGAGTTACCTATATCTTCTATTTTTATCCCACCATCGGCGCAATCTGTCTCGGACTGGGCATGGCTTTATCCCAGCTTCTCGATTATTTCCGCAACGGAAACATAACCTGGCTTAGAAGGACGCTTCTAATTTTATTTATCCTTTTCATTACAGCACACCTCCTATCCTTTATTATCCTCTCTCCCGTCGTCCCCTATGATTTCGGGAAATTGGTCGGCATTACTCCCCAGGGTTAATCCGCACAAAATTTGCCGGACACGGTTAAGAGCAGTCGTTTTGAAACATAACGGAAAACTATCGCCCCGATACTATAATTGACTTTACCCCGGTGTTATAATTACCGTGAAGGCGGTGGACTATGCGCGAGGCTGTATTATACGATAAGCTACCGGATTCTAGGGTTAAATGCCGCACCTGCCAGTGGGGTTGCCGTATTAATCCGGGTAAATACGGCGTGTGCGGCATGTACCAGAATAGAGACGGCGCCCTCTACAATATAAACTACGCCATGGTATCATCCGCCGCCGCCGACCCCGTCGAAAAGAAGCCGCTTTTCCACTTTTATCCCGGCACGCTATGTTTCTCGCTGGGCACGCTGGGCTGCAACTTCCACTGTAAACATTGCCAGAACTGGGAAATATCCACCGCCAACGGTACTTCTCTGAAAAATACCTGCCGTGAACTTTCTCCGGAAGCGGCGATTAAACTAGCGGGACAGACCGGCTGCCGTGGCGTTTCCTGGACTTATAACGAGCCGACTATCTGGTTCGAATATACACTTGATTCAGCCAAGCTGGCGAAACAAAACAACTTATATACCGTTTATGTAACAAACGGTTACGCTACGCCGGAAACGCTGGATACCATCGGACCTTATCTTGACGCCTGGCGGGTTGACATCAAAGGGTTTTCCGATGAGTTTTATAAGAACCTCTCCGGTATACCGCACTGGAGCGAGATACTGGAGGTCACCAAGCGGGCTAAAGATAAATGGAATATGCATGTGGAAGTCGTTACCAATATCGTCCCCACGATGAATGATGATGAAGCGCAGCTTAAAGGACTGGCTGATTGGATATGCCGTGAACTGGGAGAATTGACTCCCTGGCATGTGACACGTTTTTACCCGCATCACCGGCTGACCCACCTCCCGCCGACGCCGCTTGATTCAATCGAAAAAGCGGTGGATATCGGGCATAAAGCCGGACTTAAGTTCGTTTATGCCGGCAATGTGCCCGGGCATGAAAGCGAAAACACGCGGTGCTATGCCTGCGGGAAACTTATCGTGAGGAGGGTCGGTTATCAAACGGAAATTACCGGGCTTGTTGGCTCGAAATGTCGCTACTGCGGAGCTGACTTGAATTTCAGGTCTGAAAACTCCTGACGGAGGTGGTATATGACCTTAAGAAATCCATCTGTCGCCGGATATTTTTATCCCGCATCATCTGCGGAACTCAAATCGATGCTTGCCCGCTATATAGATAAGAACGCACCCAAAGAAGAAGTGGTCGGACTGCTGATGCCTCACGCCGGCTATCAATATTCCGGGGCGGTGGCTGGGGCAGCAATCTCCAGGGTTAAATTTAAAGATACTTTCGTTGTCATCGGTCCCAGTCATTCTGGCCTGGGGAAACCATTCAGCGTTATGCCGGAAGGCACCTGGAAGACGCCGCTGGGAGAAGTAGAGGTGGACGAGGAACTTGCCCGTAAGATAATAAGTTTATCCAGGTATGCAAAAGAAGACTACCGGGCGCACGAAAATGAACATGCCGTCGAAGTACAAATACCGTTTCTGCAGTATATCAAACCGGACGTAAAAATAGTGCCTATAATCCTTATGGGCAACGGCGCCGAACATTATAAAGAGATAGGACATGCAATCGCCCGTGCGGTTAAAGAACTGAAACGGGAGGCGGTTATCCTTGCCAGCGGGGACATGACGCATTACGAACCGCATAAAACGGCGCAGAAGAAAGACATGGCGGCTGTTGAGGCGATGCTGGCGTTAGATGAAGACGAGCTTACGCGCCGTTATGAGAGCCTGCCGATATGGTTGTGCGCTTACGGTCCTGTGGTCACACTTATCACGGCGGCTAAAGAACTG
>DAOUCO010000048.1:0-15068 GCA_034432135.1 Dehalococcoidales bacterium
ATACGATATGGTGTTCAGCCATTATTGGATATCGGCTCTCGTGGGGAAATATCTATGGCAGACGCGTCAAATACCGTATTTAAATATGTACCATACCCTCGGTGCGGTGAAAAACGCCATCGGTATCGGCGAGAGGGAGCCGGCCCTGCGCATCATCTCGGAAAGAGAAACGGTCAAGGATTGCCAGCGGGTTATCGTCGCTACGGAGAAGGAAAAAAAGGCGCTTATAGATTTTTATAGTGCTTTGCCGGAAAAGGTCAGCATTGTGCCCTGCGGCGTCAACATTGAGATTTTCAAGCCGGTGGATAAAACAGCCGCCAGAGAAAAACTCGGTTTAACGGATGGGAAAATCATCCTTTTCGTCGGCCGGATTGACCCGCTGAAGGGTATTGATAACCTGATACGTTCCTTGCCTCTTATAAAGAACAATGAAAAAATCAGGCTGGTGGTTGTCGGGGGAGATGAAAACAGCCGGCCCGAACTGGAAAAATTGCAGGAACTTGCCCGCGAGTTAAATATCAGTGATGCCGTAGATTTTCGAGGAATTGTCAAACAGAACCAGCTTCCATATTTCTATAGCGCCGCTGATGTGTGTGTCGTGCCATCTTATTATGAAAGCTTCGGGCTGGTGCCGCTGGAATCGCTTGCCTGCGGTACGCCGGTAGTGGCCACCGATGTCGGCGACCTTAAAAATATCATCAAACACGGCGAGACAGGATATATTTTGTCGAATAACTCCCCTGAGGAGCTTGCTTCGGGAATTTCTTCCCGTCTCTTTTCAGCGTCGAAAGACATGGAATCAGTCTTATCTATCAGGGCGTCGGTAAGCCAATGGGACTGGGCAAATATCGCTGCTAAAGTCGCCGTAGAAATGCACCTGGCTTTAGAAAAACGACTCGTTCCGGCGCTCTAGCTATTAACGTGTCGTCCTCAAATCAAGGATTATTTCTTTGAAATGAGGTATTACGCCTGCTCTATATCTATTACATCTGCCAGGTCACGTCCCCGTAAATGTCAGCATCATGAGGCTTCGAGGCAAAGACTTTGTATTCCTCTTTTGCCTTTTTAACCGTAATGCTATTGCCGTGACCGGGGTAGAGAGTAGTGTCATCGGGAAGTCGGAATATCTTTTCATTAATTGATTTCAATATCTGTTGAAAGTCCTCCGGTCTCTCTGTATGCCCGGGACCTCCGGGGAAAATAGTATCGCCGACAAATACGTATCGACCGATTCTAAAGCATAAGCTACCTGGCGTATGCCCCGGAGTATGCAATACTTCAATTTCGAGATTGCCAAGTTTAAGTTTGTCTCCGTCTTTCAACAGTATTTCTGGTGGTTTCTTGAGTTGGGTGGTATCTAGCGGATGCACTCCTAGCGGTACTTTCAGGCGTGAACGTAAAGATACTATTACTCCGGTATGGTCATAATGGTCGTGGGTAAGCAGGACGTACCTGGGTTTAGTGCCGCTCAAGCTTTTTATAATATCGGAAGCCTTTGCCGGAGCATCCACCACCAGGCTTTCCTTTGTCTTCAGACAGACGGCAATATAAGCGTTGGTCTCATAAGCGCCCAATGTCAGCTTATCGATGAAAATAACTTTATCGTTTAGCGTAGCCATTTATTATGCCTTTTTGCGTCGCATAAGATATTAAGCTACTATAAGTATATCACGATTGAAGATGAGAAAAAGACTAGCACATCTGGTAACGAATACCCTTAACCCTTTCGTGATAAGCGTTATTGTTATCATATTACTTGCATTTCGCGTAAACTCCAGTATAACAGAGGCGCTGAAATGGGCTGCTATCTTTCTCTCATTAAGCGTATTACCGGTATTTATTATCGTTGCATTTTTAGTCTACACCAAAAAGATAGATGGGTTTTTCACCAATTTGCGTGAACAGCGCAATATTGCCTATTTATTTGCCAGTGTTATCGGGGCTATCGGCTGTGGATTAATGTGGTACTTAAAAGCACCAGAACTATTGGCGGTTACGTTTACCGCCGGCCTTTTATCGGTAGTATTATTTGCGGCGATAAATTACTTCTGGAAAATTAGTCTTCATACCGCTTTTACGGCAGCGTCATTGACGATAGTGCTGATAGTTTATGAAATTACAGCGGTATGGGCTCTGGTATTTCTGCCGCTGGTTGCTTGGTCGAGAATAGAGTCAAAACAGCATTCGATAATGCAGGTGGTTGTTGGCGGTCTTTTAGCCGTATCGATTGTCTTGGGAATATTCTGGGGATTCGGGCTAATCGGTAAGGAATTTTAAGAATATCGTGCTTTTGTAAATATACAGCGTATTAATTTCTTAAAAATAGTATATAATGGATTTAAACTTGGTAAACGACTTAATCACGGAGGCGGAGATATGAAATATCTTCACCGGCTGGTATTCAGCGTTCTGATTATTTTGGTTTCTTCTTTACTACTTCTGGAAACAGGCTGTAATTGCCAGACTCAAGAAACTTCTGTGTCGCCTTCACCGACGGCAGTAAAAAGCAAAGCATTTATCTGGAAAATATCATCCGGTTCAACACAAGTATATCTTTTAGGTGCGGTTCATGTTGCCCGCGCGGATTTATATCCTCTGGATAAAACAATCGAGGATGCCTACGATTCATCTGATTATCTTGTTGTTGAAGTTAATACTAACAACATCAGCCAGATTGAATCGCGTGATTTGCTGGTGAAATATGGCATGTACCCCAAAGGGGATAATTTTAAAAATCATGTAACCGATGACCTGTATAATAAGCTGAAAGAGCAATTCCTGGAATACGATGTTGATATAGCTCTGATGAATGATTATAAACCTTGGGTAATTTACAATCTTATGAGTCAATTATTATTGCAGAGCCTGGGCTATAAAATTGAAAATGGTATGGACAAATATTTTTTAGACAAAGCTAAATTAGATAATAAAAGTATCCTGCAACTGGAAACAGCCGAATATCAGATGGCGTTGATGTCTTCCATACCAGATGAAATAAGTATCATTATGACGCAATACGATATCGATAATCCGGAAACAGATACGTATCTTGAGGGGTTGTTCAATGCCTGGCTGGATGGCGATACGGAAACAATGGAAACCGTTGTGTTTGAAGCTCTCGCCGAAGAACCTGAAATGGCACCATATTATGAAATAATGTATGACCAGCGTAATATAAATATGCTACAAAAGATAGAAGGATTTCTCGCGGGCGATGGGGTTTATTTTATCGTGATCGGCGCCGGGCACTTGGTTGGCGAAAAAGGTTTAATAAATCTGTTGCAGAACAAAGAATATACTGTAGAGCAGCTGTATAATAGCGGTTAGGTGAATTACAATAAAACTGGTGGATTAACTAGACTTCTTCCTCGCCTTCTTCTTCATCCACGCTTTCGATGGTATCCTCGTTAATCTGCTCTCCTCTTTCCTGCGCTAAAACGGCATCAAGCTGCTCTTTGAGTCGCGCCGCGCGGGGGTAGCCGATATGCAGTCGGCGCTGTAGGAAAGACGTTGAGACTTCTTCATGTTGCTTGGCTAATTCTTTTGCCTGCTCCAGCAGGGGGTCGCGGGGGTGCCCGCCGATTGTCCCTGTAGGTGCGGTAGCGATAAGCGTTTCCATTTTTAACACGTCTGGTTCTTCCTTCTTTTGTCCTCCCCAGAAATATACCAGTCGCTCTATCTCCGCATCGGATAGGAAACAACCCTGCAAACGCTTTGGTTTGGCGGCCTCGGTCGGCATGTAAAGCATATCGCCGCGACCTAAAAGTTTCTCTGCGCCGCCGCCGTCCAGGATAGTGCGCGAGTCCACCTGTGAAGTGACGGCAAAGCTGATGCGTGTCGGGAAGTTGGCTTTGATCAGGCCGGTAACGACGTCCACTGAAGGGCGCTGTGTCGCTACAACCAGGTGGATGCCGGTCGCCCGGGCAAGCTGGGCTAAGCGGCACAGGTTCGTTTCTACCTCTTCATACCCCGCCATCATCAGGTCGGCTAGTTCATCGATAATCAAAACGAGATACGGTAATTTATCGGTGCCTTTTTTATCTTTATTGTATCCCTCAATGTGGCGCGCGCCGGCGGCTGCCAGTCTCTTATATCGTTGCTCCATCTCCTGGCAAAGCCAGCGTAAGGCGTTTAACGCTTTATCGATATCGACGATGACGGGTGTAGCGAGGTGGGGGATATTGTTATATTGTGTCAATTCAACTCTCTTAGGGTCGATGAGGATAAACCGTACATCATTGGGAGTATTGTTCATCAGCAGACAGCAGATTATGGTATTAAGACAGACCGTCTTGCCGCTTCCGGTTGCTCCCGCGATGAGAATGTGGGGCATTTTGGTAAGGTCAGCGGCGATTGATTCTCCCCCCGCCCCTTTTCCCAGGGCTAATGCCATTTTAGTCTTGGCTACTAGCTTTTGAAAAGCGCTGGTCTCGACTACTGCGCGTAAACTGACCATATCGGAGGTTATATTGGGCACCTCGACGCCGATATATGATTTACCCGGTACAGGAGCCTCAATCCTGATTGTCGGGGCAGCCAGCGCCAGCGCCAGGTCGTTAGCTAAAGAATTAATCCTCTCAACTTTAACTCTGGTTCTGGATATTTCCTCCCGCCGAATCTGTATATTACCGTCTTGGTCTTTCTCCTTTATATCTTTATACTTGATATCCCAGCCGGGTTCCACACCGAATTGGGTTACTGTCGGCCCGGCATTAATCTGCACTACCTTGGCATCGACACCGTAGCTTGAAAGCGTATCTTCGATAAGCTTTGCCCGCTGTAAATTATCCGCTTCACTGAAAGTCACTTCGGGTGATGTGTCTAGTATATCGATAGGTGGTAGGTGCCAGCCTTCGATCTCTACGAGGTCGGTCGATTGACCGTACTTTTTCCACACGTCGGAAGCAACCTGGCGCAGGTCCTGGTCGGTAGCGGCGGTATCGGCTGTCTTGGCGGCCTTCTTTAGTTCAGCGGCTTTTTCTGCGGCTTCTATCAATCTCTTCGTCGATTTGGATATTTCCGGTGGGACCAGCGGTCGTTCCATTTCCGGGGGTAAACTTGGTTTGCCTTCATATGAGGGACGCGGCTGGATGATGCGTGGCGGAGGTTGTTTTTTCTCCTGACCTGAAGGCGTACGGGAAGGCCTTTTTTCAAAACGTGAGTACAACCAGTTAAAGAATTTCCTCACCCCGTTCAGGCTTTGTAGAGGGAACATAAACAATATGCCGGCGATAGTAAATCCGAGGATGCAGAGTATCCCCAGGAAAACGCCCATTGCATCGGGGTTGGGACTGCCGACAATGGCGAAACCGAAACTCCCGCCGAGTCCGTTAGGTGTAAGTGTGGCATTGTTGTACTGGATAAGACCCAGTATACCCCAGACTGCAAAGAGGAAGGAGATGCCACCCAGCCAGCGGTACCAGCGCTGGTAAAGAAGCTTGAGTTTATGCCGCCATGTCAATATACCCAGAACAACTATCGCCACAATCACCAAAATGAGTCCCCAGCCGATAACCTTGAATATCTCCTCGCGGGTTTTGGGGATGGCTAGCAACACCACAATTACAAATAGAGCAACAAGATACCAGAACGGTCTCGAGGTAAAATATTGGAAAGAACCACCTGATGCTCTGTGCCTCACAGGTGCCTCTTTAGTGCGACCCTTTAATCTATCCATTACGTTTTTTCTGGGCATAAATCTCCTGCTTCATACTTTAACCATAAACGGGAGAATCATCGGTCGGCGCTTGGTGCGGTCGTAATAGAACTTATCAAGCGTGTCCCTCACTTTGCTGTTGATAAAACTCCATTCGATGTTGCGCGCACCGGAATGGTCAAGTGTTTTAACCAGCAGCTCTCGACTTTGCTCTATTATACCGCTAAAATCTCTTTCATCGATAAAACCGCGGGTAACGATATCGGGTCGGCCGACAATTTTACCGGTCTGTTGATTGACGGCTATGATTACGACGACAATGCCGTCGCGCGAAAGCATCCTTCTCGTGCGGAGTACCACCCCTCCTATATCGCCCACGCTTAGTCCGTCGACATATACGTGCCCTGAACTCACTTTACCGTTTTTCTTGGCAGAATTAGCATTAAGCTCAAGAATATCGCCGTCTTCGAGAACGAAAATTCTTTCCGGCGGGATGCCTATCGATTCCGCCAAACGGGCATGCAGGCTAAGGTGCCGGTACTCTCCATGGATGGGGACGAAAAACTTGGGTTTTACCAGACTTAAAATAAGCTTCAATTCTTCCTGGCTGCCATGACCGTGAACGTGCACCTGACCCAGCTTATCGTATATTACTTGGGCGCCCTGTTTGAAGAGACTGTCTACGGTGCGGTTGACCAGCGCCTCGTTGCCTGGTACCGGTGTCGCAGAAAGAATTATCGTATCGCCCCGCTGGATGTGAACATGTTTATGGTCACGGTTGGCTATCCGCACTAGTGCCGATGTCGGTTCGCCCTGGCTGCCAGTAGTAATGAGGACGATTTTTTTGGCGGGCAAACCCTTTAGTTCATCGATTCTTCCCAGTATTCCGTTGGGTGCCTTCAGATAGCCAAGTTCAAGGGCGATATGCACTGTATCCGTCATACTGCGCCCTACGACGAATACGCGTCGCTCGTGCTTGATCGCGGCGTCGATAACCTGCTGGACACGTGAAATAAGCGAGGAAAAAGTGGTTACGATTACCCTGCCTGGGGCGTTAGCAATTACATGCTCCAGCGACTCGCCGACTGTCTGTTCTGAAGGTGTATAGCCCGGTAGCTCGGTATATGTTGAATCGGAAAGGAGTAGTAAAACGCCTTTAGCACCCAGCTGGGCTAAACGCGAAAGGTCGGTGGGTTTGCCGTTCACCGGCGTATGGTCGATTTTAAAATCGCCGCTGTGTATGATTACGCCTTCTGGCGTATGGATGATAATGCCGGAGGCGTCCGGTATGCTGTGGCAGACGGGGAATAGCTCGATACGGAATTTCCCGAGCGTAATTTGTCTGCCGTGATTGAGTATTTTCAGGTTGACCCCCTCGCGGGTCTTCCTTTCCCTTAATTTGACGCGGATAAGCCCGTTGGTAAGCCTTGTAGCATATACCGGCACGTTATTGAGTTGCGTCAGTAAGTAGGGCAGGGCGCCGATATGGTCTTCATGACCATGGGTGATAATGATGCCCCTGACCCTTTCTTTCCTTTCGGTAACGTAGCTGAAATCCGGAATTACCAGGTCGATACCGAGCATTTCTTCTTCGGGGAACATCAGCCCGGCATCGATGATGATGATATCGTTCTCGTATTCTAGGACCATCATGTTTTTACCGATTTCTCCTAGACCGCCGAGAGGTATGACTTTTAACTTTGATTTGGACATAAAATATTAGACCTCGAACATATTAAGTTGTTGCGGCTGCGGCTTTTCCTCCTCGACTTTGCTCATGTCCGCCAGCAGTTTGGGGATTTTCTTGATATCTTCTTCGATATCTATTCTCAAGCTGCCCTGATGTAGCGCCGCCGCCGGGTGATACATCGCAAAATAAATAATGCCGTCGCGCTTTACCGCAGTGCCGTGAATCCTGCTGATACTCTTACCCGGAAAGTACCTCGCCATGGAGTAACGACCCAGCGTTACAATCATTTTGGGCTTGATGATTTCTATCTGCCGGTCAAGCCAATCGCGGCAGTTCTGAATTTCTGTGGGGAGAGGGTCACGATTATCCGGAGGACGGCACTTAATTACGTTGGCGATATAAACCTGCGGACGTTTTAGGTCGATCGAAAGGAGTAGCTGGTCGAGGTATTGGCCCGCCTGCCCGACGAAAGGTCGCCCTTGCTGGTCTTCGTGCCACCCTGGCGCCTCGCCGATAAACATGATTTCCGCATTTTCTGCCCCCTCGCCGGGCACAACCCTGGTACGCAATCGCGCTATGTCACACTTACGGCAAAGCTCTATCTGCCGGTAGAGGTCAGTTAATGCAGACATCTTGGTAATCTCCGAAATTATGATAACACCGTAGATATGTCAAGTCAATTGATTTACTATAGTTGACGTATCTGGAAAATACTCTTGAAATTATAACGCCACCAGCTTTACCGAAGATACGTCCGGGATAGCCAGAATCTCCTGCTGGGCTATCTCCGGCAGTGGCTCATCCAGGCTTAGCACCAGTAATGCCTGCCCCCTCGGCTTGAGGCGACCTAGGTGCATGGCGCTGATATTAACGTTAGCATCCCCGGTGATTTTGCCAACTGCCCCGATAAACCCTGGCCGGTCGCGGTGGTCGCTGAAAAGGAAGTACGAGCCAGGGGTCGGTACGATGTCCAGCAGGTAGTCGTTAATCCGCACGATATGCAGTTCGTTATTCATAATCGTGCCGGCAACTGTCCAGATGCCTTCGGTTGTGGTTATTTCTACAGTGAGCAGGCTGGCATAGTTGGCGCAGCTAGCTTCTTTTTCTTCGATTATCGTCAGACCGCGCTTGGCGGCTATCACATTGCAGTTGACGATGTTAACTCTTTCTTCACTGAAGCCTTCGAGCAGCCCGCCGATAACGGCCGCTTTAAGTGGATTGGTATCATAGTTGGCAATATCGCCGTTGTATTTGATGCGAATCGTCTTTGACTGACCCTCGGCGAGTTTATAGACTAATTTACATAATGTTGTCGCTAGCTTCAAATACGGTGCCAGCGCCGTCAGTGTTTCCGAAGGAATATATGGTACGTTAATGGCTGCTCTGGCTGGCAGACCCTTGAAAATATCGACTATCTGTTCGGCGACATCTCTAGCCGCCAGCACCTGCGCTTCGGTAGTGGAAGCGCCAAGGTGCGGTGTGACGATGATTTTTTCCTCGCTAAAAAGGATGCTTTCGGTGCAGGGCTCTTTCTCAAAAACATCTATCGCTGCCCCGGCCACTCTTTTTTCGCGAATCGCCTTGACCAGCGCTTTTTCGTCGATTAAACCGCCGCGTGCGCAGTTGATGATGCGAACGTTGGGCTTGACCATCGCCAGTTCTTTCGCTCCGATAATCCCCTTGGTCTGGGGTGTAAGCGGGATATGCAACGTAATAAAGTCCGATTCTTTAAGAAGTTGCTTCATATCAACCAGCATTACGCCGAGTTTCTTGGTATATTCAACGGATACCAGCGGATCGATGCCGATGAGCCGCATTTCAAACGCCTGCGCGCGCTTGGCAACTTCCGACCCCACATTGCCCAGACCAATGATGCCTAGAGTTTTGCCTCTTAACTCTATTCCCATAAATTCATTGCGCTTCCAGACACAGCTTTTTAATGATGCATTAGCTTGGGGAATGTTACGCGCCAGAGCCAGTATTAAAGCGATGGCGTGTTCGGCAGCGGAAACGGTGTTGCCGGTCGGCGCATTAATCACTACGATACCGCAACGTGTCGCTGTTTCAACGTCAACATTATCAATGCCGACGCCCGCTCGTGCGATAACCTGCAGATTTTTCCCCGCCTCGATGATATCTGCGGTGACTTTTGTCTGACTGCGTACAATCAGGGCGTCATAGTTACCAATAATCGATGCAATTTCTTCAGGTTTTAAACCGTCTTTGACATCCACCTGGGCGTATTCCCGCAGGATTTCGATGCCTTCTTCTGAAATGGGGTCGGTTACCAGTACCCTCTTTCGCTTGTCCGCCATAGGCATGTCCTTTTATATCTTATTTTTTAAACCCGGCTAGAGGTAAGACCTTTTGTATCGCCGTGAGTATTTCTTTTATATCTTTTTCATCTACCATGCCGAGATGACCGATGCGGAATATCTTGCCATCGAGGGTCTGTTGCCCGCCTGCCAGTACCACTTTATATTGTTCCCGCAGTATCTGGCGGAATTTCTTGCCGTCCAGTCCTTCCGGTATATTCACGGCGGTGACTGTATTCGATGCGTGGGTTTCCTCGGCAAAAATGGAAAGCCCCAGCTTTTTTATGCCTTCGCGCGTCATTTTACCGATGCGCTCGTGCCGGGCAAAAATATTATTGATGCCCTCTTTCAGCATCATCTTAAGGGCAACGGTAAGCCCGAACACCACTGATATCGCCGGCGTCCAGGGATTTTCCTTCTTTTCTTCGTAGTTTTTCTTAGCCCTTACAAAGTCCCAATAGAAATTGGGCATTTTAGCCGTCTCGCGAGCTATCCATGCCTCCGGGCTGACGCTGACCATCGCCATGCCAGGCGGGACCATCCAGCCTTTCTGGGAGGCGGTAACGACGACATCGCACCCCAATTCGTCAACCGGAAGATTGATCGAACCTAGACTGCTTATCGCATCGACGATTAAGAGTTTCCCGGCCTCTTTCACTACCTTGCTGATAGCGAACATATCATTAGTAACGCCCGTGGACGTCTCATTATGTGTTACCATAACGGCTTTGATGCCGGGGTTATCTTTGAGAACTTTCTTAATGGCGTCCGGGTCGGCGGCTTTACCCCACTCCACCTTAAGTGAAACAATGTCTGCCCCGAAGGTCTTGGCGATGCTGGCAAACCTGTCGCCGAAAACACCAATACTGACCGACAACACTTTATCTCCAGGTGAAAGCGTATTGACTATCGCTGCCTCTAGACCGCCCGTGCCGGAACCGGTCAAAAGTAAAACGTCATTCTTCGTCTGAAACACTTTTTTCAGGTTCTCGGTCACTTCACCAAGCATCTGGTGAAACTCCGGGCCGCGGTGGTTAACCATCTGCCACGCCATGGCTTTTAAGACCTCCGGCGGGCAGGGCGTAGGTCCGGGAACGCGTAACTGTGCCATTTTTTTCTCCTTGAGAATAGATTATATCTTACTAAACAGTTTTTAAATACCGCCTTTTACCGACTTTTATGGTAACGCCTTTATGTACAATTCTATTAAAATCGTCTATTGTATTTCCGCCAATACTAACGGCACCCTGTTTTATTAAGCGTACCGCCTCGGAACTACTGGCAGTTAAACCCGATTCCACCAGAAGCTGTTTAATGGTTATTTCACCCTGAATATTAAATTCCTCTATATCTTCCGGCGCCTCTTTCTTCTGCACCGTCTTTTCAAAGTGCTCTTCAGCTTCCTTAGCCTCCTTATCGCTGTAAAACTGGGTAACCAGTTCTCTCGCCAGTCGCTTTTTCAGAGACATTGGATTAACGCCGCTTGCCAGTTGCTTTTTCATCTCTGCCAGCTCTTCACTTGTAACGTTAGTTAAGAGTTCGAAGTATTGTATTAGAATACTATCGGGGATAGACATCGTTTTCCCGTAGATAGTCCCCGGCGGCTCGGATATGCCGATATAGTTGCCGCGGCTCTTACTCATTCTCTCGACGCCGTCGGTGCCGACCAGCACCGGGAAAGTAAGGCATATCTGCGGTTTTTGCCCGAAGGCTTCCTGCAGTCGGCGTCCAGCCATTAAGTTAAAAAGCTGTTCGGTAGCCCCTAATTGCACATCCGTCTTTAAATGGACGGCGTCATAACCCTGCGCCAGCGCGTAAAGCAGTTCACGCAGCCACACGGGGTCGTTCTTGTCCAATCGGTTGCGTATTCTATCGCGGGTGATGAACTGTTGCACGGTAAAACATGACGCCATGCTTATTACGTCTTTAAACGTTAATTTGCTTAACCAATCGTAGTTATATTTAAAAGAGGTCTTTTTTCTATCGAGTATTTTATAAGATTGCTCGACGTAAGTCTGTGCGTTTTTCTTTACTTGCTCTTCTAAAGCCATGGCGCGCGCTTCATCGCGGTCGCTCGGGTCGCCGATTAGCGTGGTAAATGTCCCAATAACAAATGTCACATCATGCCCGAAGTCCTGGAACTGGCGTAGCTTGCGCATCGTGATGGTATGCCCCAGGTGCAGGTCGGGTGCCGTGACATCATAGCCGCAGTAAACGCGCAGCGGCCGTCCCTCGGCTTTAGCTTCGATTAACCTTTGCCGCAGTTCCTTGGTCATCTGCTCTTTAATCTGCAGGTCGCCAAACTCCGCACCCTGCATGTAGGTGGCAACCTGCTTATCTATATCATCCACTATAAATTCTCCTACGGCTTCATACTATTAGCGTCGAGGATTTTTTTGCCTTGACAAATATCCTCGGCAACCTGCTTTTTTAGCTCTTCCTTGCTATCGAATTTCTTTTCGTCACGTATGCGGGAGATAATGTCCAGTTGCAGTTCGTCCCCGTATAAATCACCGTGATAATTCATCAGGTACGCCTCGACTGTCCGCTTATTGACACCGAAAGTTGGGTTTTTCCCGATGTTTATCATCGACTGGTAAACTTTGCCGTTCAGATACGCTCGTCCGGTATACACGCCATCAGGGGGTAACACATGCTCCGAGGCTATTTCTAGGTTGGCTGTCGGAAACCCCAGACTTACGCCGCGCCCGCTTCCGGCTACTACCTTGCCCGTTAGTTTGAAAGGTCTGCCCGTTAATTCCCTAACTTTAATCATGTCTCCGGCAGCTAGCGCTTTCCTGATCGTCGTGCTGCTCACCGTTTCTCCGTTTATTTTTAGAGGCGGTATGACAATAACATCAAAATTCATGCTCCAGCCTAGTCTTTTAAGGTTTTCCTTATTGCCTTCGCGTTCTTTGCCGAGAGCAAAGTCTTGGCCTACGACCAGACCCCGCATATTAAGGTATTTTTGTAGTAGCGTAACGAACTCGCGGGCGCTAAGTTGTGCCAGTTCGGGCGTAAAAGACAGAGGAATCACCACCTTAATCCCCTCTTGTTTAAGGAGCTTTAGCCTTTCTTCGATATCCGTCAGGAAAGGCAGTTTCTTCCGGTGGGATAGTAGCTTTTCCGGATTGTGGCGGAAGGTAACTGCGCCGGAAACCATTTTTCTTTTTTTTGCCTGATTTAATAGCTCGGATATCAAACGCTGATGGCCCAGATGCACCCCGTCAAAGACGCCAACAGTCAGAATTGACTCTTTGTTGGATGAAAACTTGCTCAACTCTTCCTCAACCAGCACGCCTTCTACTCCTGAAGCTGGCACCAATTCCCGGAGGAGTTAATAAATACCCCGTAGAAAAAACCAGCTAATCAATTCAATGTTATCATATGCCCAGATAGGCGTCAAACGTAAAAATAGGTCGGATAAAAGCGTAATAATCGGTGGGAAAGCGCTGTTCAGGCGAAGCGGTAACAGACCAGCCCGGCCGGCACTTTAGGATAGAAATAAGTCGATTTTCGGGGCATCCGGTCGCCGCTGTCGGCGATGGCTTTAATCATTTCGGGCTTAACCGGATTGACGATTATCCCCAGCTGGTACTCGTTTTCCAGTACCCTTTTTACCACTGTTTCGGCGTCGTAGTTGTAGTCTAAAAGTGCCCCCGCTTTGTCGTGAGACAGACCGAGAAGTTCTTCGAGGATGACATGGTCGACGATGCTGACGTCGAGCTTCTGATAAAACTCCGAGTGGAAGGCGGGAAACATCGGTCGGATTGCCTCTGAATCACGGACCGAAATTGCTTGTATTCGACCTTTCTTAAGTCCGCATAAAAGCAGCTTTGTTTTACCTTCATCTTGCGAAAGCAGTGTGTTTATCTGCAACCTTATATCTTTTTTACTTATTGCATGGTCTTCGACTTTAAAAAAGGTGTTGAGTCTGGCTAATAGGCCGTTTAGCGCTGCTTGCTCCATGCCGCGGATTAGTCTGTGTGCCGGTAAGATTATTAGCCCGGGGTCTTTAATATCAACCAGTGCCATCATCACGTAATCAAAAGGCGTTTCTTTCGTTTTTGGAGGAGAACTGCTGTACCTTTCCCGTTGATATATTAAAGCGCTTTCATAGCGGTGGTGCCCGTCAGCAATATATAGCGGCTGGCACGATAAGCGGTTTTTTATCTCTTTGATAGTTTTTTCATCGTTCACGACCCACATGCGATGGCTTTCCCCATCTGAATTATTAACCTGGAGAGAGGGTTTATAATGTGTCTGTTCCTTGAGTATTGAAGCTATTTCTTTATCCTTATCCTCGTAGAGGGACATAACGGGGCTGGTATTCGCTTGAAGCACCCACAGCATATTTAGTCGGTCGCTCTTGGCTCGAGGGAGGGTGCCTTCATGCGGGCGGATGACCATTTTGCTCCAGTCTTCCAGCTTCACCAGGCAGTTGATGCTTCGCCGATGGTATGTTTTACCCTGGTATGTGAAGGTATGCTCGTCGATATAAAGTGCTGGTCTCTCATCGACCATTATGATTCGCTGTTCCAGCCAGTCTTTAAAAATGGCTGCGGCGCGGGTGTATTTGTTAAATGTATCCTTGTCCTGCGGCAGCTCCTTGCCGTACTCGATGCGCACGAAATTATAGTCGCTGCGCTGGTAAAGCTCCTGCTGCATCTGGGGAGAAATAATATCGTAAGGGGGACAGATGACCTTCGCCAGGTCTTTCACCAGCGCGGGATTGTAATGTACGCCTTGAAACGGTCGAATATCCGCCAAGTGCAGCTCCTTCCAAGAGTTGTCATCCTGAGCGTAGCGAAGGATCTCAGGGGCGTGCTTACCGCTTGCAGGAGTTATCTACCCAAGTTTAGCTTATACCATAGAAATGAAGCAAGTAGTTCAGGTATACTATTTGATGTCAGGGGGCTGTCTTGATACTTAGAAAACTCACTGTCGGTCCTTATGCCAGTAACTGCTATATCGTCGGGGATGAAGCTACCAAAGAAGGCATAATAATCGACCCCGGCGCTAATGCCGGGGAAATATTAAGCACGGTAGATAAGCTGGGACTTAAAATTAAGTTAATTGTTTTAACCCATCGCCACCCCGACCATGTCGGTGCGGCAGCGCAGGTAATGCAGGCTACTAAAGCCGAGCTTTCTGCCCACGCGGAGTGCGCCAAATACCTGCCCCAATCGCCGAGTTATATATTTGAATCCCCCTTTGAAGGCGCTCCCAAACCCAAACGCATTCTCAAAGACGGTGATAGTATCGATGTCGGTAACCTGCATTTTAAGGTGCTTGGCACCCCGGGCCATACGCCCTGCGGCATCAGCATCGCCGGGGAAGGGCATGTCTTTACCGGGGACACGCTTTTCAACTACGGCATCGGCCGCTATGACCTTATTGACGGCGA
>DAOUCO010000049.1:0-19887 GCA_034432135.1 Dehalococcoidales bacterium
GTATCATACTGGCTGGCGGTTATCGGGAGCGGATATTTCGCTTTCCACACCATGGTCCTCGATGCGATAGTGTGGGCAGCATTATTTAAGTAGCTAGGTTAAGTATGGAGCGGCTGAACCCGGGAAAACTGCATGTTAAATTTTTAACTGGTACGGCTCTGGAGAACCTGATCCTACCCAGGCTTTACACGTTGACTCATTCCGATATGACAGGTGACCTTTTTCTTTCAATAGGTAACGAGTACGACTCGAAACAAATTTCCAAACTGTATACCAGACTCATGAGAGACGAAGTCTTGGCTGAACTCTCTTCTGATGCAAGCAGTTTTTCATTCAGGGTCTATTGCCATGTAAGTGGAGGGTTTGTCTTAGGTACAGCTAAGTTTCGGTACAAAATCTTTCAATCTGAATTGCCGCTTGTCTTAGAAGCTATCAGGTATGGTGACAGGATTCTATTTAAACATAACCCTGAACTTGATAACGCCCCGGTGTTTATACATTTTAAATCTAGTGATAGGCGGTTTAACAAGGTGGAAAACTGGGGTACCATGCTTGAATACAGCTAGGAAATATTACGAAATAGCCAAACGCTGCGTCTTGTCGAAACCGGCGATGATATATTCACTTACGTCCACCAATATAATGGCATTGTTGGGGTTATCAACAAACTGTTTTAGCTGGGGATGTCTGGAGAGGAAAATATCCTTAAAGCTATTCTTTTTATATCGTACCTCATGAGCAGTGCCGATTACCGTTATCGCGACAGCTTGTGAAATATCAGAGGGCTGGTTAGTTCTATTATCAATTAACAATGAAATACTATTATTTTCTTGTATATTTCTAAACTTTCGGGTGCTCCGGCTAGTAATAAAAACCAGTGTTCTCAAATCATCACTTATAGCGAAAGAAACGAGGTTACTATAAGGCAAGCCCTCACCTAGGGTACTGAGTACGGCGAAATATTGTGCGCCGATTATTTCTTTTAATAACTTTTCAAGATGAGCCAACGCTATCATCCACCTTACCTTAAAATCACCTGTAAATACATTCTACTATTCATTCAGTAAGGCAACAAGTTGAAATAGAGTTATTCTTTAAACAATCAATAACGCCCAACAGAAAGTGAACCAGGAGACTACATGAAGCCCAAGTTTCTCGAGCCAGACTAAGCGCCGTATTTTCAAGCCGAAAAACCCTTGTCCAGCAACCGGCAGTGCAACGAAAAGCATCGCCAGACATAACATAAAAACATAAATGGTAATCGACAAGGTACTCACTAATGTGAAATCAGCTATCCTGGCGATAACAACATAGAGAAGTGGGCAACGAGGATGAATCTGCAGGAGGCTAAGGCGGTTAAAGGAAAACCCACTTTTCGGATGGGCTTGCCTTTTTTAGTAGCGGGGGTTGGATTTGAACCAACGACCTCCGGCTCGCGGGTTTCCCCCACCGACACAGCCGCCAGACGGCCGCCGAACGCGTGCTATAATGGATGGAGGAAAAGGCCATGACGGAACTTGACAGGATAATCGAACTGCTGAAGCGGCTGCCTCCCGACAGGCGGAGGCTCGCGCTCACGGTCGTAAAAGCCTTGAGCGAGGAAGGCGGCGCGGAGACGGCCGCGGTCTACGCCCCTCCGCTTGAGAACATCGGCAAGTGGGTCACCAAGATGAAGCTGGAGCGAAAGTCGCCCCGCACCATCGACATGTACAGTTACTACGCCGCGAAGTTCCTCGAAGCATACCCCAAGCCCACGAGGGCGGACGTGCGGGAATACCTGGCCGCCCAGCTTGAGGGCGGCATATCGGCGACGGCGGCGAAGGGCATGCAGAAGGCCATCACCTCGCTCTTCAGGTTCCTCAGCAAGGAAGGGCTGTGGACTGAGGACATCACGGCGGAACTGGAGCGCATCAGGGTTCCCAGGACGGAGAAGTACGTGCCCCCGATAGAGGATGTCTATAAGGTGATGGAGAAGGGCGGGTGGGCGCGGAAGAGGGACGCCGACAAGATGCGGCTGCTCATCGTGCTGCTGGCGGAGACGGGGCTGCGCATCACCGAGGCGGTCACCATCGAGAAGGACAAGCTTGACCTGGACGCCAGGACGGTCGAGGTCGTGGGTAAGGGCGATAAGGTCCGCACCGTGCCGCTCTCCCAGTCGGTGGTCGACTACCTCAGGCAATACATCGGCGAGCACCTGACCGATTCGCCTTACCTTTTCTCTGGGGCTGGCGCGGAGATGAAGCACTGGCAGATACACAATGCGGAGAAGACCCTCAAGCGGGCATGCCTGAGGGCGGAGGTCAAGCCATTCACCCCCCATGCGCTCCGGCACCTGTTCGCGACAACGGCTTTGAAGAACGGCGCCAAGCTGGAGGTGGTCTCCAGGATACTGGGGCACGCCTCCGTCGGGATAACGGGGGACGTCTACCGGCACACCGACATGGCGGAGATGCGTGAGGAGGTTGACAGGCACAGCCCCATGTCAGACAGCCGCCGCCTGGAAAAGTAAGGCGTCACGGCCTACCGGCGGAGCGCCACGTCGCGAAACGGGGCTTGCGAAACTCCCATGAGGTATAATGTCTGATGCACCGTGCCTCAGTGCAAGGGGATACTGGGGCACCTAAGGTTTACGCCGATGAATGGCGCTGTAACAGAGTAGAAATGTCAGCTACTACTCGATATAGTTGGCCAGCCTTCTTGCCCGATGGATTTTTATATCATGCTTAATGAGCATCTTTTCGATAGCTAATGGAATTTCCATTAGTGAAGCGAAATGCAGCGCGTTGCCCGGTTCAATTCCATGTGACTCATTACGGTCTATTTGAACAGTTCCATTAGGCCAGCCATGTTTTGGTACAATATACCCCTTCCGCGGGTCGATACCATTAGTGAAAAACCTCACCCTGACTTCAATCATCCTCTCCCTATACTTGGCTTTGACGGCTTTACCTGCATGTGACATTGGCGACCTCCTATATTATATTTCTAAGTTTCACGCGGATGTAGTGTTTGAATTCATCTTCAGTACTATATTGCTAGTAGAGGGAGAGGGCATAGGCACATAAGTATGTGGTGATACTACTCTATCCCACTGTTGCCTTTCACTTCACCCGTATGCTGAAGGTGGTCTTCCGCCGGTAGGACTCCTCCATCGCCGCCCTCGCAACTTCCCTGCGGCTGGCGGGCACCACTACCGAGTCGTGCAGCGGGAGGGCGACCACGCCCTTCTTCGCCAGCGCCTCCAGAGTCCCAATCATAATCTCGCTCTCCCTCCCCTGCAGCCACGCTGACTGGTCGCCCCTGCAGACGTAGGGAGCCAACGCAGGGTGCGCCTTCGTTATCGCCGCCCTCAGCGCTGACGGACTGACGCCCAGGCGGTCTATCAGCGGGACTCCGTCACCGTCCAGGCACCGCCTCGCCATAGGCGCGAACCCCCTGGGGCTGCGCAGGTTGAAGGCGGCGTTGACCAGCGGCTTTACCGCCTTCCGCCGCTCCGCCGTGGCCTCCAGCCCCGCCTCGCGCAGCACCGCCTCGTAGACATCCATACGGCACGGCTGCCCCGCCCTATTGAGCAGCAGGTTGGCGTGCATCGAGGGGAAGTCAAGCTCGGCTGCGCTCTCGCCGTCTATGAGAAGAAACCTCCGCTCCTCTTTCGTTATACCGCTCTGGTAGTTGTAGGCGCCGTGGGCGTATATCCTCCTCCCGTCCTTTCGGTAGAGGTCGATGTCCCTGAAGACCTGGCTGCCGTCTGACATGGAAAGCCTGACGCCCTCAATCAGCCTGGCGTAGGTCTCCAGCCCTGGAACCGAGCTGACCGGCAGTCCCTTCTCCCTGTCTGAGGCGCGAGGCGGCCTCGCCAGCCTCGTCAGCGACTCCTCCCTGACCAGCAGCCTTTTCCCCGCCCTAATCCTGAACGCCTCCTCGAACTGGGTCGTCCTCCTCCACACCCTCGCCCTCTTGATGTCCGTCCCGTAATTGAGCGCCAGCTCTATCCAGCCGCCTCCCCTGAGCGCGTCCAGCGCCCTCTTCGCCCCGTAGTAGCTGGTGCCGCCGCTGGGGTAGTAGCCCTTCGACATGGGCACCGCTAGCATCGGGTGGAGGCAAAGGTTGAGCACAAGGCACTTCAGCTCTTCAGACGCTCCTCGGAAGGCGCTGCTTATCGGGCGGGTGTTGTACTTGCTGGCGTCAACGCCCCATTGGACTACCGGTATCTCTTCCCAGTTGATGTCATTGTTCATGGTTGCATCCGCCTGATTATTATATGCCTTATCCCGCCGTTTGCAAATACGCATATTTCCCTTCGGGAGGCGAATAAGGAGAGGTGGGAAGAGTTAAGCTGCCGTGCGCACTGCGCGGAGCGCCACATCAAGAATCTGGGCTCGCTAAACTCCCTGCGAGTACCATAAGCCTCGTGAGGGAACCTTTCGTTAGTGTCCTATTGGGCGGAGTCCCCAGGTGAGAATCTGGCGTTTTAAGCGTAAAAAGCGAATTCGCCCCCGAAACAATGCCGTTTTCAGTCCGTATAAAAGATGGTCAGCGCGTCTTAAAAGGGGCCCGCACGCCCCCGCAATTCTGCGCAAGCTGGGGTCTGTATAGAGGGTTGCCGCCTTTAACGTATCGGTTATTGGCCTGAACACCCGCATTTTCCAGCAGAATTTGGCTTAAAGGTTCATAGGGGGAAGGTGTAAAGACCCCCCATATGAAACTCATGCTAAAGAAAGGGGGTTCAAAAATAATGCCCCTAGGGTCTTGACAAAAACCAAAATAGTGTTATATACTAAAACCAGATGTTTAAACCTGCTGTTAAAACTAGAATACCAAACCGAGCAGGTGAACGGAGGAAAACATGAAACTCAAAGCACTAAAACTGGAGCAGAAGAACGTCCCAATCTACCTCACTGTACTGCCAGCGCAGATTCTGGTAGACGAGGAAAAGGCCAAGGTCGACCGGTGGAGTCCATCGAACCCCAAAGGTTACCAAAGACAGGTGCAAGACAGACGGGCAAACGAGGCGGCCTGGTATCTGATAAAGGCCGAGGGGTGGTTCCCAACCAGTGTCCTCTTATCCATAAGGGACGAGGTCAAGTTTGAACAGCCTAAAAGGATTGATGGATTTCAGGAAGGTTATCTTGACATTCCAGATGGCACTACACTGTGGATAATTGACGGCCAGCACCGTGTCGAAGGGCTAAAGCGAGCTATCGACAAGGGGGCACAGGAGCTAAAGGATTATCAGGTTCCCGTCGCCATAGTGCTCAATACTGATGTGGTCAATGAAATGCGGATGTTCTACATCGTCAATACACGAGCCAAGAGCGTCCCAGGGGACATCGCTGATAGATTGCTCCAGCAGGCCTTGAAAGAGAAGGGCGAGTTATGGCTCGAAGAAACAGAAGCTAAGGACATTGGGCGTTCTCAGAAGGCAGTTCAGCAAGCTAGGGCGACAAACCTGGTTGATTATCTGAATGCCAATTGCCCTGCATGGAAAGACTTTGTGGCGGTACCTGGTGCAGCCAAGCCACATCATATGGCTATCAAACAGCACACACTAGTCGCTTCACTACTGGAAGGAGCAATGAAGGACCCGTCAATCGAGCGACTTGATGATAAGTCGGTTGGCGACCTGTTGAACCGATATTGGCAAGCCCTTATGGCACTCTTCCCCGAGGCATTCAATGACCCTGAGAATTATTCCATAAGACGCACGCCTGGAGTGTATGCCCTTCACATGCTCTTCCCTGATGTCTTTGAACGCTGCCGAGAGAAGAAGGATTATTCGGTAGCCTACATGAAGCAAATTCTGGAACATGCTGGGCTAACCAGCGCCTTCTGGAGTACCGATATAAATACGGGCGACCCCAGGACTTTTGGCACCGGGATGAAGTCTTTGAGGCTGCTGGCTGATTATCTCCGGACACTGCTGCCGCCTTTGACATTGTCCGGAATGTAGTAGTGGTCTGAAGGGGGGAGGAAGGCGGCGTGGGCACAAGCTGCCACCTCTCCCCTAGCTACATAGCCGATGTTGCCACGGAATCGCATGAGTGTTAGAATCGGATGCAAACCACTAAGGTGACGTAAGCGAAGGAGATAGCTCTGATGTTTAGTTTAAGGGCCTTTCACATTCATCAGAAGGACTTCGACTTGTACGTCACTGGCATGAGCACTGCTGAACTGCTGGCCATCTCAACTGTTGACAGATGGAATCCAGGCCGAGATATTGCGTACCAACGCCCTGAACTTAGGCGGCGCTATGTCGAAATAGCGAACTATTTGCGGCTTGAAGAAGGCGTCCTGCCAACATCTATTCTTTTGTCAGCCCGCCCCGATGCCAAGATAACGGTAGAGTTGCTCGATACACATGAAAGCCCAGAGTTGGTAAAAATTAGCTTTGATGACCATAGCAAATTATGGATTGTTGACGGCCAACATAGGCTAGGCGGCTTGAGAGAGGCATCTGTCGGTAATTCTTCATATGCTGGATATATCGTGCCAATCACCATCATGTTATGCCAGGACGCATATACGGAATTGAGAATGTTCAACGTAATCAACACCCGACAGAAACCCATACCTAAAGATATTGTTGACCAACACCTCAGGAAGATGCGCCAGGTTGAGGGGCCTGACGCGCAACTCAAGACAGGTCGCAAGGACTATATTCGAGCCAGGGCAGCGACCATAATAGAGCTACTGAACACACTGCCTTGCCCTTGGTACAATAGTGTTCGGATTCCTAATATCCCAGGCCGTGAAGAAGGCAGGTTGCGTCTGCATAGCCTTGTGGTCTCTTTGGAGCCAATAATGGAAATCACCTTTGTGCGCGGCCTAACCGATGCACGGCTGGCTGGGCTTCTCGCGACCTACTGGAATGCCATAGCAGCCCTGTTAGCCGACGCCTTCATTGACCCTCAAGACTACGAAGTCCAAAACCACGTCGGAATCCACGTCTTCCACAGGTTGTTCCCAGACGTCGCTTGGCTTTGTCAAGAGGTAGGGGACTTCTCACAGCGGATGATGGAAAGAATACTGGCGTACCTAAGGCTACCTTCGGGTCGTTTGGCTATGGAAGCCACCAGCTGGCACAAGCTGCATGGCGACCCAGAGACCAGGGATTCTAGGATGGGGTCTATGCGCGGGTTAGCTGACAGTATAAGGCGGACTTTGCCACCGGCACAGTTGTTGCTGAACCCATAATGCTATTGGTCCCAACTTTATTGACTGCGGTTACTCAAGACCTAGCAGTTGGTGTCAATGTAGCAAAAGTGCTAGACTCTTGGTACAGTTGCGCACAATATGCCAGCATGGAGAGGTATGTGGACAAAAGGTTACAAGCCAAACTAGAACAGGGTAGGTTCCAGAATGTGCCGCCCTTGAGGTCCATGGCAATGAGTGCCGTGCGAGGCAAGGGCAACAAGACGACAGAGGTAAAATTCAGGATGGCGCTAGTGAGGGCTGGCTTACAGGGGTGGAAGCTACATGCTCGCCAGTTGCCTGGTAATCCCGACTTCTATTTCCCCGATAGTAAACTGGCGGTTTTTATTGACGGCTGTTTCTGGCATGGGTGCCCGAGACACGGCCACGTCCCCACGACCAACCCAGAGTATTGGAAAGCGAAAATCAGAATAAATAGGCAGCGAGACCGTCATAAGAAAAAGGAGCTTGCCAAGCTAGGCATTACAACATTGCGAATGTGGGAACATGCGCTTCTTAAGCCAGATAATGCTGTGAGGCGAGTCAAGGCCGCGCTAAGACATGCCTCGCCCTCACCAATCACACCCATTGATGTCTCAGACTCCGAGCATCGATTGTAACGCTCTCAGGAATTGTCATGCCTACTGACCAGGATGTTTCTTCATATGCATCTTGATGGCTTTTGCTATAGCCCTTGCTAAGGGGACAGGTGTTGCTTGCCCAATGAGACGGTACTTGGCCGAGGTGCAGCCACTGAATACCCAGTTGTCAGGGAAGCACTGAATGCGGGCGTATTCTCTGACAGTAAGTGGCCTATTATAGTCAGGATGACAGAGACATGTTGCTTTGGCCTTGGGACTGTCCACAAGAGTGGGTGAAGGGGCGTCCCAAGACAACCGTCTGAGGAAGCCTGTTCTGCCTCCTTTTTTCCCCTTCTTGCGTTCATCTGTGCCGTCATCGTATGCTCCGCCTAGAGCTTGTCTCTGTAATTCGGCGGGCAAATCTCTCCAGCAACCGCCAGGCGGAACGTGCTCAAGAAGATGACCCCATTCAGTGGGGAACGGTAAAAATTCTGGCTCGTTGTCCTCCAGCCCTGAGAGCGCCCATCTAAGCGTTTTCCACCGTCGAACAGTCGGTTGGGGTAAAGCTACTGGAGGCCCTTCGCGTGCGCCGATTAGGATGAACCTATCACGCTTCTGTGCTGCCCCAAAATCGGCAGCATTCAGGACTGATGCTCGTGGGTTTTCTAAGTTACAAGACAGAGCGTATCCGGTGTCTTGAAACGCAGCCATTACCTCTCGAAAGAAGGAGCCTAGCCGCTCATCTTCTGATAGTTCCTCTTCACGTTTGGCCACTCGGTCATAGAAGGATAAGTGTTTCTTGGCAGCACTTATAAAGGAGTCCACTTCTTCAAATGCGAAGAACTTTGGCCTAGCCTCCCGCACGACCCTGATAAATTCAAGGACGGCGTTAGCCCGGTGGTCTGTTTTGCCATTCCTCCTCCCCGCTGTCGAATACGGCTCACAAGGTGGCGCACCTATCACGATTGTGGTTTCGCCTGCGGCCAGCCCTGCAGCACTCATGATGGATTCTGTGGTCAGGCGCTCTATGGGTACGGGTTTTCCATCATTCATTGGCATAGGCATGTTCGGCTGGTTGGCCTTGATTGTGTCAATGGCAGCACGGTCCTTTTCTACTGCTACTCTCACATCGAAGCCCTCAAGCATGAAACCCAGGTCAAAGCCCATTGCTCCTGAGAACAAAGAGATAACAGTGCCTTTTGGTTTAGCATGGTGAGTCATTACACATACTATAGCATGAAATCTACTAAAAGGTCCATAGCCCCGTTCCCTTAAGCTAGTCTCCCGCCAGAGTTACCTCATACCAAGGGGAAATGGCACCACCGATTGCCTTGTCCGCCTGGATACTGATTACCTAGCAGTCATCGTCTATGGCAATCGGCCTGTCTGGGTGAATGTCCCCGTTTTCAGCCCGTCCCCAAACGTCCTGGCACAGGTTGCTTCTGGGCGCTCTTTTCATTAGCCCGTCGCAGACGCCGGTTATGAAGGTGTCCAGGTCGCCCACCGAGCGGTTGTTCTTCGGGCCTACATGGACTGACATGGCGAGCCTGATGCCACTTTTCAAGGGAGCGTGCTCACCCATCGCCTCCAATGCCGCCTTACGCGGGTTGACCAGCCTTTCAGCCTCCAGACGTTTGCCCCACATGGAGTTGGCACCGTTCTTCTTCGGCGGCAGCCCCTCAACATAGAACTTGACCACTACCATAGCGCTTGCTCCCCCGCTTATTTCTCCTGTCCACCCAGCACCCCAGCCGGGACGTACCTTATTAGCTGCCAGTTCGCCAGACTCAGACTCGCCTCTAGGGCGAAGAGGTAAATCAACTCGTGCCCTTTCTTGGGACAAATGAACTCGCATGCCGGAAAGTAGCCCCCTACCGTGACGGGCAACGCATCGCGGGTAGCGTGGTACCAGAGCGGAATATCGGGGAAAGCCTCCCTTATGGCTCGGAACATCTCTTGCATCAGGTGGCTGTTATTGCCCCTCCAGTTATCCGGCAAGTCTTTCTTCTTCACGTCAATCGAGGCCATTATCAGCACCGCGGCTTGCCTCTCGGCGCTGCCCCTGTTGGCGAACAGTAGCCTAGCGGTGTGGAGCGTGCCTTTTCTCGTATCCCAGTACATCCCGTGCCCCTTCTTCAGGTTGTCTAGGCGCTCTTTGCGCTCGTGCTTCGGCCACCAGTCGACCTCGGTGGGGAGTTCCCTGACGTCAAGCCGGACTATCTCGAAAGGGGCCAAGTCATCTGTACACGTGTCCAACTCTCTGAGGTCACTAAGCCAGAGGTAGAATAGATATGCTGCCAGTCCATCTTTGTCTCCCACGCGTCCTTACAAGTAGAAGCTTGACCTTGCCCATATTTTACACCATTGTGACCGTAGGCTAAAGCACTGATGAACACCGTGCGCTTAAGCCTCTGCCCTCTACCGTTACAATACCGTATTCAGCTGGCCAGCGCAGTACTAGGGCCAAAGTTTTGCGAAAATTTAGCGAAAAGGGGGCTCACGTACCCATCCAAATGCGCCATTATTAAGGGGTAACGCTTGATGAAGGAGGAAAACATGCCGAGAGAGAAGCAGTTTGTTTTCAGTGCACGGACAACGGCGGAGGGGCTGAGGCAGCTCAGTGAGCTAAGGCAGGAGCGCAGGGTGGGCTGGGACGAGCTTGTCATCGAGGCGGTGTCGGAGCACTACGGGCTGGACAGGGCGATGATGACCCTTCCGAAGAAAGAGGTATCCGCCAAAGAAACACCCGCCGAGCAGCAGCCTGCCGAGGGAGAAGAATCGCGACTGGAGGTCGGTCAGGACAGGCCCGCCGAGGAAACGCAGCCGAAGAAAAAGGGCAGGAAAGGCGGCAACGGTATTGCCAAAATGCACAAACTTGGTAGCGGGGGTTGGATTTGAACCAACGACCTCCGGGTTATGAGCCCGACGAGCTACCACTGCTCTACCCCGCGTTGCGACGCAATTTTTAGTATATGCCTTCTATATTAGGGTGTCAAGCGTGGGAGTTTACCCAACAATGTCCTATCGAACATAAGGTATTAGACAAGATTGCTAGTTTATCTAACCTTTTGCCGGGCCGCTTTGTTCGCGCTTGCGGTGGTCTTCGATATATCGCCGGGCAAACCTATCACGTCCCAAAATTAGGTCAGTGGCGAGTATCGCAGGCTTAATCTTGGCGGCATCGGTAATTAAAGCTGTAGCGCCGGCAACAATCACTGCAGACGCCCAGGCGTTATTAATAATAGGCCGGTCCGGCATACCGAAGGAGATATTGCTGGCGCCCATGGTTATATTCACTCCCAATTCTTCCCTGATCCGGCGGATAGCTTCAAGAACATCGAGTCCTGATTTAGGCTCGGCGCCGATAGCGAATGTCAGGACATCGATGACTATATTTTCGCGGGAAATGCCAGCTTTCTCCGCCCTCTCGACGATTTTATGAGCGATGGCGATACGACGCTCGGCGTTCTTGGGAATACCCTCATCATCCTGCACCAGTCCAATTACCGCACAGCCATACTCTTTCACAAGGGGTAGCATCCTCTGTAACGAGTGTTCTTCGCCGCTAACGGAATTGACCAGTGGTTTGCCCTTATAAACTTTCAGGGCGGCCTCAAGAGCATCTTTGTTTGGGCTATCGAGGCACATGGGGGCATCGACGGCTTCCTGGACGATTTTAACCGCTTTGGGCAGTAGTTCGACGTCGTTAACGCCTGGGGCATTTACATTGCAGTCGATAATCTCAGCACCAGCTTCCACCTGGGTAATGGCTTCCCGGCGTACCATTTCAAGGTCTCCAGTTTTTAGAGCCTCGGTCAACTTCTTACGGCCGGTAGGATTGATACGTTCGCCGATAATTACTGTCGGCCGGTTGATAGAGATAATTACTTCCTTTTTTTCGCTGGTTACTTTCGTGTCCATGGTTTTTCTCCTGTATTTTTTAGCCTACTTATAGACTCCGTACTCTTTAGCCGCGTCCATCATGGCATGGAGGTTTTCCACCTTCCCAAAGTCCATTGAAGCGGCAGCGCTAAGAATATAGCCGCTGCCCGGAGCACAGGTCTCGATGAGCTTACGGCAGCCTTCTTTAACCTCCTCCGGCGTACCGGTCACCATGGTGGAAACCGGCAGGTTTCCATAGATGCAGTTATTCCTGCCCACTGTCGCCTTGGCTTTAGCCATGTCCATATATTCGAAGTACCAAATCATTGAGCCCCGCGGCATATCCTGTATAGTCTCAAGTCGCGGTATATAGTTACCCTCGGCAAAAGGCATTGGCACCAATCCTTCGTTAATCATGCCCATCAGCACTTTTTTAAAGGTGGGCCAGTAAAAAGTCTCGAACTGCTTTTGGGACATAAAGCCTTTTTCACCTTTGTGCAGCGGCATCATGACGATTGGCGATAAATTCATATTAGCGATATTGACAGCTTCTTCAATAACAATAGGCACCAGCCTTTCCATCGCTTCGTGGATTTTCTCGGGCTGGCGGTATATATCTATAAAGATTCCCTTTGTACCGCGAAGCATATCGGTCAACATATCGAATGGAGCGCCGGAAAAGCCGCCGCTAAAACCGGGATAGCCCTCTTCCAGGGCGATGCGGCTTACTTCGCCCGTAATCTTCTGCCATTTCGTAATCTCTTCAGCGGCTTTAAATATAGTCTTATAAGCCTTCTGAATCTCCGGGTCGGCAAAAGCTGATATATAAAAAATCGGTATGCCGACGAAAGCGGTAAGATGGGGCAGCCGGGCTAAAGCCGCATAGCCGCCAGCCTGACGCGGCATAAAAGTCCGTAGCCAGAAATCCGAGGGGTCGTTGATAAGTTTATCATACTCATCTGATTTCATGTAATCTTTTTCCACAAACTGGTAGGAGCGGACATCATTGGCAAGGCCGTGACCGGGCCATTTATGTAATTTATGGTCGATAATTTCCAGCGCTTTAGCCGGCAGTACCAGCCCGGGTCCGCCGTAGGTATCCATATCGCCAAAATCATACATAAACTTCAGCCAGGCATCCCGCTGTTTTTTGTAATCATACATCACGGTCTTAAGGTCATAACCGGCATAATAGGCCGGGAAATAGCCTACCGGTAGAGCGCAGGGAACGCGATCCGGCCTCTCCAGCTTTATCGCCTTGGTAAAACGCGTAACTCTAGCTTTATATAATTTTTCAGCTTCGGTATTTTTAAATTTAACGCCGGGAGCATCGAGCCACTTTTTAAACCTGGCTGCCTGCTTTTGCGCTGGAGTCAATTCCTTCCAGTTGCTAACACCTTCCATGTTAATTGCCTCCGTTAAAGTCAGGTTTAATTCTTTATTTATATACGCCGTATTCTTTGGCCGCGTCCATCATGGCTTTCATATTTTCTATACTGCCTCTATCGACACTGGCGCCGCCGGAGAGGATGTAACCCCCGCCCGGGGCGCAGTCTTCGATAAGTTTGCGGCAGGCATCTTTAACCTGCTGCGGCGTGCCGTTTATCATTATCGAGCTGGGAACATTACCCATAATGCAACAGATGCCTCCGAGAATCCTCTTGGCTTCTTTCATATCCGTCTGGTCGAAATACCAGACGACGCCGCTCGGAGGAGTATCTGTAATCTGCTTCAGGCGGTTATTATAGCGACCTTCAGCAAATGGGAAAGGAACAAGCCCTTCATCTATCATTGCCAGGAAAAGACGGCGCAGGTAAGGCCAGTAAAACTCCGCGAACTGCTTATCCGACATAAACGTATCATCGCCCTTGTGTAGCGGCATCATACAGATAGGGCTGGCCGTCATAGGGAAATTTTTTATCATTGTTTTGATACTCAGATTCAGGTACCATTCCATGGCTTCATGCAGCTTCTTGGGCTGGCGGAACATATCCATGGTAATACCTTTCGTGCCTCTTAAGGCATCGGCAAAGTGGTCGAAGGGTGCCGCCGCCATTATCCCACCACCCCACAGAGAGGGATAGCCGTGCGCTCTAATATATTCATTAATTTCCATACTGGCCTTCGACCATTTAATTTGCTCGTCGGTCAGCGACATTAGCTTCTCAAATACCTTACGTATTCCCGGATCAGCCAGTACCATCAGCCAGTAATTACTCATCATAAAGCCACGCATCGGAGGCATCCGTTTGAAAGGTTCAAAAAGAGGCGTGGTGCGGGGCAACATGACCCGCATATTATAATCGGTGGGGTCCATCATATAAAGGTCATATTCATCAGCCTTCATGTATTCGCCTTCCACAAACTGGTTCATGGCGGCGTCTTTCGGTAAGCCGATTCCGGGAAGCTTTTGGGTTACCGAAGGTATCGCTTCTGCAATCCTGCCACAGGGGATAAAGCTGGGACCGCCAAACATATCCATATCCCCGAACTCTTTCATGTATCTTTTCCAAATTTCATGCCCCTTTTTGTAGTTATACATCAATTCGTAGAAGCTAGACCCTCCCCAGTAAGCCGGAAAGTTACCGGCAGGCAAAATACACGGCACGCGATCAGGCTCTTCCAGCTTGATAGCTTTAATAAATCGGGTAACCCTTTGTTTATAGAGTTTCTCAGCTTCTTGACTTACGAATTTCACATCCGGTGGATTGAGCCAACGCTTAAACCGTTCCTCGCGTTTTTCCTGCCAGGTCAGCTTATCCCAGTTTTTTATGCCTTCCATGCCATGACCTCCTGCAATATTTCAAAGTTGCTAAAAAAGCTTTATTTTTAAGGCTTGATTTTTGATTTTCTAATTAGTATTTCCCATATTTTTTACCGGCTTCGACAACAGCCTGCAAATTTGCCGGGTTGCACCTATCAATACCTGAACCTAGCGCTAGAATGTAACCTCCGCCCGGCGCACATATCTCGATGAGTTTTTTGACATATTCCTTGATTTTCTCCGGTGTCTGCGTGTAAAGCATTGCCGCCGTTACATTACCGGCGATGCAGGCTGAATTGCCTAGAATTTTCTTAGCTAAAGCCATGTCCGTTTTCTCCATCGTCCATACAACCGAAGCTCTGGGAAGCTCGCTGATTATTTTCAGGCGGTCTTCATTATAGCTGCCGTCAATAACCATCATAGGTACACAGCCCTCGTTAATTACTGCAAGGAGGAGTTTGCGGAAGGTGGGCCAGTAAAACTTTTCAAACTGTTTGACGGACATGAAATGGTCATCGCCTTTATGCATCGGCACGAAGACGACCGGACTGCGCGCCATATTGACCATGTTCACGACGGATTCCTGGCTTCGCCGGGCAATTACTTCAAGAGTTTCAAGGAGTTTCTCCGGCTGCCGGTACATATCCATTACCGAACCACGAGTGCCGCGTAACATGTCGGCTACGGTATCGAAAGGTGCCAGCATCACGCCGCCCATCAACGGAGGAAAGCCCCTATCCAGAGATGCCTGCGCACATTCACCCATAACTTTCTGGTGCTTGACATTTTCCTGGGCGGCTTCCCGTATAGCTTTAAATAATTTCTGAAACCTGGGGTCGAGGGACATCATCATCAATTGTTCAGGGAGCCCCTGGTAGGAGGAAAGAGGGGGAATATCAGCTAAAGGTTCGAAGGCGCCCCACGTCCTCGGTGTAAAGCAACGTAGACCGAATTCAAAGGGGTTTTTAAGGAAAATATCATACTCATCGGCTTTCATATATTCTTTTTCCACGAAATTGTGGAGGGTAGTCGTATCCGGCAGGCCGTGCCCAGGCCACTTATTCACTTTATAATCCAGGATTTCATAGACCCTGGCGGAGAAAAACATCGGGACATCGGCCGTATCCTGGTCAAATTCTTCAAGAAACTTTATCCATGCGGGCTTTATCTTGGAATAATCATAAAGGAGGTCTTTGTAAGTGTAGCCGGCATTATAGGCAATAAAAGAATTGGCGGCGAGGTGAATGGGAACGCGGTCCGGAATTTCCATTTTAAAGGCATGTATCATCCGTGTCGCGCGTTCTTTATATTTCTTTTCTATCGCTGGGCTGGGAAATTTCACGCCGGGAGGAGAAAGCCATTTTTTAAACCTTTCTTCACGCCTCTCCTGCCAAGTCATCTCCGACCATTGTTTTTCCATATCAATCCTCTCCAAGATTACTTGCTACAATCAGCAGTGCCGCTTGCTGGGAAAATTAAAGGGGCAAGTCAGGCACTGCCAACTGTTATCTATCAGATATTTCTGAAATTATTTATAAACGCCGTATTCTTTAGCCGCCGCCATCATGGCGCGCATATTTTCCGGATTGCCTTTATCTATAGTAGCACCGCCAGCAAGGACATAACCGCCGCCCTTGCCGCATACCTCGATAAGCTTTCGGCAGTGTTCTTTAACCTGCTGGGGCGTCCCTGTCATAATCAGCGAGGTAGGCACGTTACCCATGATGCAACAGCGGTCGCCGATTTTCTTCTTGGCTTCGAAAATATCCGTCTGGTCGAAGTACCAGGCTACCGTTCCTTTAGGAAAGTCGCCGATAATATCGAGTCGTTTATTATAACTACCTTCGGCAAAAAGAACTGGAGTGATGCCTTCATTAACGAAAGCCATGACCACCTTTTTAAAGGTTGGCCAGTAGAAGGTCTCGTATTGTTTCACGGACATAAAGCTATCGGCGCCCTTATGTAGCGGCATCATAACGATTGGTGCCGCGGCAGCGTTCACCGAGGCTATTGCCGTCTCTATGGCAATGGGAGCGATTCTCTCCATGGCGGCATGTACTTTTTCTGGTCGCTGGAATATGTCTATCATAATGCCTTGTGTGCCGCGTAACGTATCACCAAGAGTATCGAAAGGAGCTTTAGCTAGTGCGCTCATCACGCCCGGAAACCCCATCGACAAAGCTTCGACTGATAATTCGCCGATGACCGCCACCCATTTCAAACTTTCATTGCCGGCTTTCATGATGGCATTAAAACCGGCCTGTACTTCAGGGTTGGCGAAAGTCAGGAAATTTCCAGTAACAATTTCTTCAAAAGACGTCCATGGCGACAGCTGGGTGAAACCCTTAAGAGCCCCAAAAACTCTCGGCAAATACACGCGCAGCCAGAAATCAGAGGGGTCTCTGATAAGGTGGTCGTATTCATCGGCTTTCATCCACTCGCCTTCCACTGCCTGATAGGAAAGCACGTTTTTAGCGAGCCCGTGCCCGGGCCACTTATATAGTTTATAATCCATTGTTTCTAGCGGAGGTCCGGGCGGTACGAGGACGGGAGGAGTATATGTATCTGCATCGGCAAAGTCATAAAGTACCTTACGCCAGGCGCGTTTCATCTCGTCAAAGTCATACATGACAGTGGCAAGATTTGTGCCGGCATAGGTAGCCGCATAAAGTCCCATCGACGGCAGAATACACGGCACTCTATCGGGTTTCTGTAAAGTAAAGACTTTAATAAATCTGGTGACTCTCTCTTTATAGAGCTTCTCGGCTTGCGGGCTGGCAAAGGTGACACCTGGCGGAGAAAGCCACCGCTTAAAGCGTTCTTCCCGCTTTTCACTTGGAGATAACTCCGCCCATGTCTTTTCCATTTCAGCTGGCACCTATCCACTTCTTGGAGAGAGCAACCGCCGCCATGGCATCTTTCCCGTATGCATCGGCTTTGGCATATTTCCTGACCTCGTCGTCCATCTGGCCACCGCCGATCATTATTTTAAGGCTCTTCCTCAATCCGGCTTTTTCTAACGCCTCGACCGTCTCTTTCATGGCATCGAAGGCAGGAGTAAGGAAACCACTCAAGCCGAGAATGGTCGTCTTGGTGTCTTTTACCGCCTGAACGAACTTTTCGGCCGGGACATCGACACCCAGGTTGGTTACCTCGAAACCGTTAACATCGAGCATGAAATCAACGATATTCAACCCGATATCATGGATATCGCCAGCCACAGTGCCGATAACAACCTTACCAATTTTTTTCTGGGTGACCGTTCCTTTAAGATAGGGCTTGACGAGCTCATTAATTTCTTTGAGAAGCTCACCGGAAAAGACGAGTTCCGGCAGGAAATATTGGCCATCGGCAAAACGCTTGCCAACTATTTCCATGCCCTTCCGGCTATCTTCCAGGATTTTCATGGGGTCTTCCTTAGCTCCAAGTCTCTGCTTGGTTAGCTTAAGGACCTCATCCTCCTTCAGATCAGCCAATAAATTCACAAAATCTCCGGACATACCTTAACCCTCCTTAGTATTTTTTTGGTATTCCAAAACTAAAGCGGCCTGCTTGCGGCTTAAGGGCAAACCGCTCATGGCGAGTATATCAATGCCAAGATGAAAAGTCAAATATCATATTTTGCAGATAGTAGGTATTTTGTACAATATGCTCAAGGTATTCACATTAAATAATATCTGAAAAAATCCTTTACAACATCGTACTTTTAAGCTAAAATAATAGCGCTTAAGCGGGAGTAATTCAGTGGAAGAATGTCTGCTTCCCAAGCAGAAAGTCGCGAGTTCGAATCTCGTCTCCCGCTCCATTATTTTTACAGCCTTTTTATATATCAGGTTATTCGTCGAGTAGTTCAGTAATCTGGTTTTCCGTAGCCGCAACCAGAATTACTATTATCTCGGAATCAGATTCGGCAAAGAACCTATTGAAAGTCCCCAATGACGGCTCATTAATGTTTATAGAGTTAATATGACTCATTACTTCTGTTCCTCTAATGCTGAAAACCAAAGCATTCAATCCCCGGTTCTCATATAATGTATCCTCATATTCAGCGTTCATAGGAACATTAGAGATTCTTACCTCATAGTATTCGCCTGTATCCGCCACTAGAGAGATAATTCCGCTGGTCACCATGGTAAGGTCTTTATTTAAAGTGAAACTATAATATATTTCACCGATATCTATCGTTCCGGAAGCAAAAATTTCGTTGCCGTTTACGCCGCTTGTGCGCACATACTTTCCGCCTAGGAACAGCTGCATTCCAAAGATACTTTCTTCATCCTCGAATTCGGCGTTAATGATAACCTGTGCCGCAATAATTGTGACGTCTGCAAGACTTATTCCCGGTTCAGGGGCAGTTGTTACGGTGTAGGTATCGTATTCTATAAGGTTTAACGCAGGGGCTTCTGCAGTAACCGTATATTGCCCGGGTTTAGCCGTATCTGGAACTAAAAGTGTGATTACTACCGTACCTTCGGCATTGGTAGACCATCGTCCTTCGTAACCCCTTATAGTTATATTGGTTACCTGCGGCGGTAATATTGTGATGTTAACCTTTATTTTGCCGCCCGGCACCACTTCCTTATTTTTTATCTCCACCTTAAGGGTGGGAGGAGTAGTAACTGTATACTTTTCAGTTCTGGATATCCCGTATTTATTTATGCTAGCGGTAAGCGAATATTCACCTAGCTTAGTGTTCAGGGGGATATTTTGCTCAATATAAACGTATCCCAGGTCTCCTGTCTTCCAGCTTCCGGAGATATGGGTACCTGTAATTTGAATCTCCAACTCCAGCATCCTGTTAAGTCGTACGGTTATACCCAAAGTCTCTCCCGGGGCAACTGGAGATGGTTTAAAATCTATTGCTATTTGCAGGGCATTTACGTAAATAATCTCTGATTCCATTAAATTTCCGTTTGCATCGGTGGCTCTAACCCAGTAAATGCCAAGCGGAGCATCTTTTGCTAGCGGCAGGTTAGTAACAAATTTGCCAGTGGTTTTATCAGTTACGCCGCTGTATTCGGTCTTTGCTCCATTGGGGTCTTCCAGCGTTATTTTAACATCCATCGCCGTCCCCACAGCCCCGAAGACCTCGACTCCAATCTGACCGCTGGGGAAAGCTAGCGTTTTATCTACAGCCACCTGTAATTTTTCCACCCACCAGTTCTCTTTATAAGGTTTCTGGCCGTTTTCGTCCCACTGGAAACGTTCTCCATCCTTATTAATTGACCTGGTAAGATTGAGGAATTTTGTTGCTCCTTCCAGTGTCATAAGCTCACCGCGGGAACCAACGTAATACATAGTGTCGCCAATCTTTACCTCCAGCCAGGCATGGCGAACTCCGTTAGTATAGCCGTCCATGCATTTTGCCGGAAAACCGTAATAACGGAAGATACTGCCGATAGCATTGGCAACGTTTTTACAATCGCCGACCATGCCGTTATTGAAAAAGTCGGCGGGCTTTTGCCAGTC
>DAOUCO010000050.1:0-20639 GCA_034432135.1 Dehalococcoidales bacterium
ATTGTACCGTTTTAAAAGGTAATGCCAGCGAAATTTATCTTAAACTCCAGAGAATGGGAGTCCTGGTACGTTATTTCGATAAACCTCTTTTAAAGAATAGTCTTCGTATCAGCATAGGTAAACCAGAGCATACCGATGCTTTGATTAAAGCCCTAAAAGACATTTAATGTTGGGGCAATTCCAATGCTTACACAAAACCACTAATAATAAAAAAATTTACTGGGTAAATGTTATAATTAATAACATGTCAATTGTTTTACTCTTGACAAATAATGAAAAAATGTTATAATAATTAACAGTTAAATACGGATTGGTTTGGTAAAAAGAGGATAATTATGGAATCGGCAGAAATAATATTGAAGAAAATAATACAATTACAAAAATCTAAAGGTTACTCTGACCAAGAGATGGCAGCTAAAATTGGATGCAGTCGTCCACTTTATCAGCGCACAAGGACGGGTAGAATTCCTATGGGCGGCACTTTTCTAAAAGGTGCTATGGGATTATTATCCTCTTCAATTGAAGAAAACAGAAGTTCTATTGTAAAAAGAGATACCAAAGAAACCAATGTGAATCTCGAGTTAAAATTGGATGGTACGGGTAAATGGACTATAAATACTGGTTATAAAATTTTCGACCATTTGTTATCACAGCTAGCGAAACATGGTCTATTTGATATCAAGTTAAACGCCACTGGTGATGACATTCATCACCTTGTAGAAGATGTAGCTATTTGTATAGGCAAAGTTTTTAAAGAGGCTATGGGTGAAAAACGTGGAATTGTACGTATTGCTAGCGCATCTATACCGATGGATGATACTCTGGCAACCCTAGTCGTGGATATAAGTGGCCGGGGCTATGCTGTGCTTAATCTTGAATTCAATAATAACGATATGTCCGGCTTTCCTACCGACCTTGTACGACACTTTCTAGAATCATTCGCCATTGAAGCTAGGATAAACCTGCATGCTTCAATTGTTTACGGGAAAAATGACCATCATAAGGCGGAAGCACTTTTTAAAGCATTAGGAAGAGCACTAGATGCCGCTACAAGAATTGATACGCGTCTGGCTGGTGAATTACCAAGTACCAAAAATTATCTGGAAAGCTAATCCAAAATAGCTAGTTTGCGGCCAGTGAGCTTTTCATAAGCCATAATGTATCTTTCGGATGTCGCTTTAATAATATATAGTGGTAATTGCGGAGCTGGAGGTTCTTTGCTCCAGCCAGACGCTGTTAGCCAGTCGCGTACAGGCTGCTTATCAAGCGAATCTTGAGGCCGTCCCACTTCATATTTAGAAGCATCCCATAATCGCGATGAATCGGGGGTGATAGCTTCGTCAATTAGCATCAATCGCCCATTATCAATACCGAATTCGAACTTGGTATCAGCGATAATAATTCCTTTAGTCAGAGCATAATCCAATGCCGATTTATATAAAGCCAGGCTTTTTTCTTCCATATCATGGCTTATCGCTTGCCCAAATGTCTTGGTAATTTGTTCTTTCGTTAAAGGCTTGTCATGGCCTGTTTCGGCTTTGGTAGTAGGTGTAAATATAGGCTTTTCCAATCGTTCGCTTTCCTGTAAACCTTTTGGCATCTTTATACCCGATATTGTGCCCTTATTTTTGTATTCTTCCCAGGCTGAACCCGAAAGGTAGCCACGGACTACGCATTCTACCGGTAGCCGCTTTACCTTCTTTACTATCATCGAACGACCCCTAAGATATGAGGGATAAGCAAAGCGTTTTTCTTTAGGCAGGTAGGAATCGATACTATGGACATTATCGATGGCTTCGGTCATGTGGTGGGGCATGATATCCGCCAGACGACGGAACCAGAAAGATGAAAGACGGTTTAGAACATGCCCTTTAAGTGGGATGCCACTGGGTAAAACTACATCAAATGCTGAAATTCGGTCGGTGGCTACAATTAACAGGTGGCTACCAAGGTCGTAAGTATCACGGACCTTGCCGCGGATAAAAAAAGGTAATGGTAAGTCCGTTTCCATTAATACTGGATATTTACTTGTATCGATCAATAGAATCTTCCTCTATAATAAATTATTTATTAATAAAAATGTCTCTCAACTAATAATCCACGGTGGGCGGGATGCTACTCTGCCACTGACTCTTGGTTAGCCCCAGCCTCAAGAAAATGTCATCCACATGCTGGAGATAGTATTTGTAATCAAATAGCTTTTCAAGTTCTGCTGTTGTTAAAACGTCGGTAACTTCACTATCGGATTTTATCAAGGTCAAGAAACTCTTGGTGCCTTTCCAAGCTTTCATGGCATTCTTTTGCACTATCTCATAAGCCTTTTGTCGGCTTAATCCCTTATCTATGAGGGCAAGCATGACTCTCTGCGAGAATACCAGTCCTTTCGTCATTTCAAGGTTTTTCTTCATCCGGTGTGGAAATACCTGCAGCCTTCTCATAACCGAGGTAAATAGAGCCAAGATGTAGTCCATAGCCAGGCAGGAATCGGGTAGTGTGATACGTTCGTTGGAGGAGTGGCTGATATCTCGTTCATGCCACAAAGCGATATTTTCTAGCGAGGTCACGGCATAACCGCGGATCAGCCGAGCAAGTCCATTGACCCTTTCCGTGAGTTCCGGATTACGCTTATGAGGCATGGCTGACGAGCCTGTTTGACCGACCCCGAAAGGTTCTTCAACTTCATGTACCTCTGTTTTTTGTAATGCCCGGATTTCTGTGGCAAACTTTTCCAACGAACCGGCCATGATAGCCAACGTAGTAATAAACTGGGCATGGCGGTCCCGCTGCAAAATCTGGTTAGATATTGGTGCCGGCTCCAGACCTAGCTTGCGGCATGCTTTTTGCTCAACTTCTGGTTTAACCGTGGCATAAGTGCCGACCGCCCCGGATATCTTGCCCACTGAGATTATCTTTTTAGCTTCAATAAGCCGTTGCAAGTTACGTCTCATTTCTTCTACCCATAGCGCCAGCTTTAAACCAAAGGTGATAGGCTCGGCGTGTACGCCATGTGTACGGCCTATCATCATGGTGTTTTTGTGTTCGATAGCACGTTTCGCCAGCGTGGCAATTAGCTCTTTAACATCTTGTATTAATATATCTGACGCCTCAACCAGTTGCAGGCTGGTCGCAGTGTCCATAACATCAGAAGAGGTAAGGCCAAGGTGAATATAGCGCGATTCCTCGCCCATGTTTTCTGCTATAGAGCCGAGGAAAGCAGTCATGTCATGGCGTGTTTCCTTGAGGATTTCCTCCATGCGTTTTATGTTGCACTTTGCCATTTTTATCTTGGGAATGGCACTACGCGGAATGACCCCGATTTCTGCCCAGGCATCACAAACGGCTATCTCTACATCGAGCCACTTATTATATTTATTCTCATCGGACCATACTTTTTTCATTTCAGGTCGTGAATACCGTTCAATCATAAAGGTCTCCTTAATCTTAAGTCACAGATACCAATTATAAAATCTATCCCTGCAGTCCTTTGCGATACTTCTCGTAAGCCCGTCTAATTGTATCATGTTTCAGGCTTAGAATCTCAGCGGCGAAGTAGGCGGCGTTTTTCGCACCGGGACTGCCTATCGCCATGCAGGCGACCGGTATGCCGGCCGGCATTTGTACGATGGAATATAAGGCGTCCAATCCTTTAAGTTCGCCGCTGGCCATGGGCACGCCGATAACCGGCAGGGTAGTCCAGCTGGCAATCACTCCTGGCAGATGAGCCGCCATGCCAGCCGCAGCTATAATAACCTCGATACCGCGTTCCCGAGCAGATTGCGCGTATTCCCTGGCTTTTTCGGGATTGCGGTGCGCTGATATAATGTTCACCTCGTGCTCAATGCCGATACTGTTCAGTACATCAAGCGCCGCCTGCATTACCTCGGAGTCCGATTTCGAGCCAATTACTACACCGACTAACGTCATAATATTTACCTCATACTTAGATATTCGTTTTTAATTTTTTAAATATTTTTTTGATGTAGTAGCTACAAAATGAAGCTGATTCGTTTTTATTCGTTTTGATTCGTTATATGTTAAGCTAGCTATATTTATTATTTGTAATTTTTATTACCCTGCAAGGATTTTTGACATTATTTTTTTAAAGACAGTATATTTTAAACTATAAACATATAACTAGCAAGTGAATTTTGTCAAATCCGAAGCTTTTTTATTTTAATTATTTAATATCAGCTATGTCTTTTCTATAGTAGCAACCTTCAAATTTGATTCTGGTGATATTTTTATATACCTTTTTCCTCGCCTCAATTAGGTCTTTTCCGAGCGCCGCAACCGTCAAGACCCGCCCGCCTCCCGTCAATATCTCTCCGCTTTTCCCTGCCTTTGTCCCGGCGTGAAAAACCATGATGTCTTTGTCGACGTCCTCAAGTCCGCTGATAGGGAAACCGGTTTTATAGCTACCAGGGTAGCCTCCGGATGCCATGACCACTCCCACACAAGCGCTATCATCAAATTCTATTTTGATTTTATCCAGTCTGCTTTCCACTACCGCGAGCATAATTTCTAACAGGTCAGTTTTAAGACGGGGCAGGACTACCTGCGTCTCCGGGTCGCCAAGGCGGGCATTGAATTCTACAACTTTAGGCACTTTATTGGTAATCATCAAACCGCCGTAGAGCGTGCCTTTGTAGGGCCGGCCTTCATCTGCCAGGGCAAGAATTGCCGGTTTCATAACGGTTTTTATGATAATATCGCTTAGTAAATTATTATAAAACTCCGGCGGACTGTAGCTGCCCATACCGCCGGTATTCGGGCCCTTGTTCCCATCGAATATTCGTTTGTAATCGCAGGCTGGTATGGTCGGTATTACGGTTTTGCCATCGGTAAACACAAAGAAGCTCATCTCACGCCCGTTTAAATATTCCTCAATGACCACGCGTTCGCCGGAAGTCCCGAAGACTTTAGACTTCATCATATTTTCCAGAGCCTGCTGTGCATCTTTGACCGACTCGGCAATAATTACACCTTTGCCCGCCGCCAAACCGTCAGCTTTAATAACGATAGGGGCTAACAACTTCTGCAAGTATTTATTAGCTTTCTCGAAGTCGCTAAAGCTTTCGCTCCTGGCACAGGGTATGCCGTGCCGCTGCATGAGGTCTTTGGCAAAGACCTTGCTCGACTCTATCTGGGCGGCTTTCTGGGTAGGCCCGAAGATAGCCAAGCCATTCTTTTGAAAGAGGTCGACAATGCCGTTAGCCAGCGGCTGTTCCGGTCCTACCACTGTAAGGTCTATTTTTAAGTCTTTAGCGGCTTTTAGCAGCCCCTCATTATCTTCAGCTTTGATATTAAGAAGTTGGGTGACTTTAGCCATACCGGCATTACCGGGGGCGGCGTAAAGCTCTTTTACCTTAGGGCTTTGCGCCAGCTTCCAGGCTATAGTGTGTTCTCTTGCTCCGCTGCCGATGACGAGGAGTTTCATTTACTTCATCACCTTATTTATTTGTCATTCTAGAGCAGTCCAGAATCCACAACCCCTTTCCCCCAACCTCTGGATTCAAGCTTTCGCTGGAATGACAACATCACAAAAACCGATGTCATTGCGAGCGAAGCGTGGCAATCTTTATCTTTGCCTTCTAAATAATTTTTATTTTATTCCTTATTATTCTTGATTGTCACGTCGGGATTGCCACGTCGCTACGCTCCTCGCAATGACATTTTTAATATTTCTTTATCGTTTTCTTCTTTCCACATCAACGATGGGTACGCCTTGACCGCTAAAAGATATTCTATACTTAAAATGCTTTCCTTTTAAGTAAAAAAGTTTATCGACTAAGCCACTGGAACCCCCTCCGTATTTTCGTTCAATTCTATGGATAGAAGAGAGCACCCATTGAGGTATATTGCCCTTAATATTACCGTATGAAATACTACCAATGTGTTCCCAAGAAGTAAACAATGATTTAAACAACGAACTAAACGCAGGAGTCATTTATTCATCTACTCCCACTCTATGGTAGAAGGAGGCTTTGAGGTAATATCGTAGACCACCCGGTTGATGCCTTCAACCTCGTTTACGATGCGGTTGGAGACCCGAGCCAGAAAATCATAAGGCAGTCTCGCCCAGTCCGCGGTCATGGCGTCCTCGCTGGTCACGGCGCGTATGGCAACCAGATAGCCGTAAGTCCTAAAGTCACCCATCACCCCCACGCTCCTAACGTCGGTAAGGACGCAGAAACTCTGCCATAGCTGGCGGTACAGCTTGGCTTTCTTTATTTCGTTCATCAGGATAAAGTCGGCGCCGCGCAGTATTTCCAGCTTCTCTTTTGTTACTTCTCCGATGCACCTTATAGCCAGTCCTGGACCGGGGAAAGGCTGCCGCCAGACCATCTCTTCAGGGAGTCCCAACTCCTTTCCCACCAGCCGTACTTCGTCCTTGAAGAGATAGCGTAGCGGTTCTAAAAGCTTTAAAGTCATGCGGGCGGGTAGACCGCCAACGTTATGGTGGCTCTTTATTTTGGCGGAGACGTTGCTGAATGAAGACACGCTTTCGATAACATCAGGGTAGAGCGTGCCCTGCGCCAGGAAGTCCACTTTACCTATCTTCTCGGCTTCTTCCTCGAAAACCCTGATGAACTCCTCGCCGATTATCTTGCGTTTTTGTTCCGGGTCAGTTACGCCCTTAAGGTGGTTGAGAAATCTTTCTGTCGCGTCGACATAAATAATATTCATTCCCAGGTTGTTTTTAAAGACTTTAAGAGTGCGTTCGACTTCCTCGCGACGTAGCAGTCCATTATTCACAAAAATACATGTGAGCTGGTCGCCGATAGCCCGGTGGATGAGCGTTGCCACCACCGACGAGTCCACGCCCCCGGATAATGCGCTAATGACTTTGCCGCCGCCCACCTGTTCCTTGATGCGTTCGATACTCTCACTAACGAAGCTGCCCATCGTCCAGTTGCCTTTACAGCCGCATACCTTATATGCGAAGTTCTTGAGGATTGTCCGTCCTTCAGGCGTATGGACTACCTCCGGGTGGAATTGAAGTCCGTATATATTATTTTTATTGCCGATAACGGCATAAGGCGAATTTTCTGTATAGGCGAGTGCGGTAAAACCCTGCGGCATCTGCTCGATTTTATCGCCATGGCTCATCCAGACTGTCGTTGATTCCGATAGCCCTGAAAACAGAGTAGAATCCGCCTCACTCAAGTGCATGACGGCATGTCCGTATTCTCGCTTGGTGCCCGGCGTTACCTCACCCCCAAGTTGCTTGGCAATAACCTGCATACCGTAGCAGATGCCGAGTACCGGCAGGCGGCTTTCATAAACGTAGGCAGGGGCAAGCGGTGCATTCGGCTCATAAACGCTGGCGGGGCCGCCGGAGAGGATAAATCCCCTGGGATTAAGCGGTGCTATCTTTTCCCACGGTGTGTCATGAGGCATCAGTTCACAATAGACCTGGGCTTCGCGGATGCGGCGGGCAATCAGCAAGTTATATTGCGACCCGAAGTCTAAGACGATGATGGCTTCACGCTCGGCGCTAGGGATTGCCTCCTGAGCCGTCACTGGCTGTTCGCCGCCTATCTCCTTGGCGATTTCGAGATAGGTCGATACCTCGATGTCGTCTGTGGTAGCTATCCGATGGCTTTCATCCGGAGATGGATTTTGATTTTCATTAACCATATTATAGAACACAATGTACCATTATGTTATACTAATTTCAAGTGAAGAAAGCACTCTTTTGACCCTAAAATATCCTGACTAGATAAATAAATTTTAGTCTTAAATCCTTGAGCCACAATCATGTATAAACACGAAATTTTCAGCAATAGCCCGGCTGCCACATTAGCCCTGGGCAAAAGGGCAGGGGAAAGATTAAACGCCGGCAGCATCATCGCCTTAATCGGGGAGCTGGGCTGTGGTAAGACTCTGCTTACGAGAGGAATCTGTAATGGACTCAGAGTGCCGGTTCGGCAGGTTTGCAGTCCTACCTTCGTTCTGGTGAACGAATATCGCGGTCGCTTGCCCGTTTTCCATATGGATTTATACCGTTTAAGTGGCTCCGCTGAGGTCTTCGAGATAGGCATGATGGACTACCTTGCGCGCACCGCTAAGGGCGTGATGATTATCGAGTGGGCGGAAAAAATATTATCTATCCTCCCCTTTAACATTCTTAAAATAGAATTTGACATAATATCAGATAAACAACGACGCATTGTTTTTTCTTCAAACTCCACCAAGTACGCCAGTATCTTTAGGGAGTTAAAAGGCAAATGATAGTCCTCGGCATAGATACCTCCGGTTATGTTAATGCGGTAGGCATCGTTGATAGCAACCGCACTTTAATAGATGCCTCTTTTCCCTCTAAGACCGATTCTCTAGAGCAGATTGTCGATAATATCGATTCGACTATAAAAAAAGCCGGTCTGGCTTTAAAAGATATACAGGGGATGGGGGTTGGGTTAGGACCGGGTTCCTGGACAGGTATTAAAGTAGGAGTAACCGTGGGGAAAATGCTGGCTTTCAGTATGAATAAACCTGTGGCTGGTATTTCCACGCTGGAGGCTTTAGCCTATGTCGCCCGACATGAATCCAAGCCGATTTTTACTATTATCAGCGCGGGCATCGGTAATGCAGTTTACGCTGCCCGTTACCGTGTTAGTGGCAACAAAGTCATACGAGAAAGTGATTATTTTACCGGCGATATTAAGAATTTAGCTTCCTTTATATCAGAGCTAGTTACGCTCGTTGGAAACAATATTCAGTCGTACGGTGAAATGATTATTAAAGAAAATGCCTCTTTAAAAGAGAAGATAAAAGCTATCGAGGCTTCACCATCCGGCGCGGCGATAGCCTGCTTGGCAGCTACTCGTCTTGAACAGGGCAGGCAAGACGAACCCCTCTCCCTCACCCCGCTATATTTAAAAGAATCTACGGCTAAAGTTTTCCGTCACTAAATGCAGAATAAATATGCTTATTTTAGGTATTGAAACATCCTGCGACGAGACCTCGGCGGCTTTAGTAGTCGAAGGCAAAACGATATTGTCCAATATAATCACAACGCAGCTTGACCTGCTGAAGAAATACGGCGGCGTAGTACCGGAGGTTGCCGCCCGGCGCCATACCGAACTAATCGGCTACGTTATTAACGAAGCTTTAGTTGCCGCCGATAAGACTTTAAACGACATCGAAGCTGTTGCCGTTACTTCACGCCAGGGTTTAATCGGCTGCCTGATGGTCGGCATTGCTGCAGCCAAGTCTATCAGCTATGCGAAACAGGTGCCTCTCATCGGCTTACACCACATCGAGGGGCATATCTTCGCCAATATCTTAAGTAATCCCGACCTGCCTGTCCCTCATATCTGCCTGACCGTCTCCGGCGGACATAACATGCTGGTGTACGTGCAAGATAGATGCCGCTACAAACTTCTAGGGACAACGCTTGATGATGCCGCCGGTGAGGCCTTCGATAAAATCGCTAAATTTTTAGGACTAGATTTTCCGGGCGGTCCTGTTATCGATAAACTATCACAGCAAGGCAACCCCAGGGCTTTTGATTTTCCACGTCCTATGTTAAAGAGCAGGGCGCTGGACTTCAGCTTTAGCGGACTTAAAACTGCGGTTATCAATATGTTTAAAGATAAAATTTTCCGGGGCGAAAACCTGCCCCTCGCTGACATCGCCGCCAGCTTCCAGGAAGCCGTTGTTGACACATTGGTAGCGAAAACCCTGCGCGCGGTGGAGATGTATAATCTACCGGTGGTTAGCGTTACCGGCGGCGTTTCCGCCAACAGCCGGTTGCGCGAGGTCTTTACCGAAACCTGTAAAAAGAAAGGTCTTAAAATATTTTTCCCCAAATTATCTCTCTGTACAGATAACGCCGCTATGATTGCCGCCGCCGGATACGCTAGAATGAAGCTGGGGGAAAGGTCGGATTTACGTCTTAACGTGTTTCCCAACGCGCCGCTTGGGGGATAAGATGAAGACGAAAATAATAAAGGTTGACGCCTCAAGTCCCGACGAAAAAACATTAGAGCAAGCCGCCGGATTGGTCCTCAAAGGGGAAGTTATCGTCTCTCCTACAGATACTGGCTATGCCTTTTCCGCCGATGCCCTGAATACCCGCGCCGTAGCAAAAGTCTTTCACCTTAAAGGACGCTCCTTTGCCAATCCAATCCATGTAGCTGTTAATTCAATCGATGAAGCTGAAAAGTATGCTCGTATTAATGAAGTCGCCCGATATCTTGCCAAGCGCTACCTGCCTGGCGCTTTAACGCTCGTCATGCCTAAAAAAGATATTGTCCCTGCCATGTTGGTAGCCGGACTAGACTCTGTTGGCATCCGCATCCCGGATAACCGTATTATTCTGCGTCTGGCGGAAATTACCGGCAAGCCTCTAACCGTTACCAGCGCCAATATAAGCGGTAAACCCAGCACATATTCAGTCGAAGAGATCACAGCACAGTTAGGCGAAAATATCCAGCTTGTGGCGATGATACTCGACCAGGGTCCCTTGAAAATCCGCGAAGTATCGACTATTGTTGATTTATCGACCAGTCCGCCCCAGTTAATCCGCCAGGGACTTATTAGCTGGCTTGAGATACGTGAAGAATTAGCGGCGTTTGAGAAGTCCCGGGAAAAGAGTCCGGAATAAAATAGGAGGTCGCTTACATGCGCGTTGCCGTCGGCAATGACCATCGGGGATGCAATTTGAAAGAAACCGTCCTTAAAGTAATAATGGAACTCGGACATAGTGTTCATGACTTCGGCTGCTATACAGAAGATGCCGTGGACTATCCCGATATTGCCGTGCAGGTGGCAGAGGGCATCGTTAGGGGTGAATATGATAGAGGTATTTTAATCTGCGGCACCGGCATTGGCATGTGCATCGCCGCAAATAAAGTACGTGGCATCCGCGCCGCCCAGTGCTATGACGTCTTTACTGCCCACCGCGCCCGCCTGCATAATAACGCTCAAATCTGCTGCCTGGCGGCGGAAGAGGACAATACGAAAGTCAAAGTTATCGTGGAAGATTTTTTAAAAACTGAATATGAAGGCGGCCGGCACCAGAAACGCATCGATAAAATCAAGGAAATAGAAGACAAGCAGTGCTTGTAATTTAATATAGATTACCCGCGCCCTTTAACCAACGCCTGTGTAATGGCGTAAAGCTCCTCGGGGTTGTCCGACCCGATAATATATTTCTTTCCCTTTGCGGTTGTCAGCTTAATGCCCTTAGTGCCGCGCATATAGTACGCCCATATCTGTCCGTTCCAGCGTATGCCGTAACCCCCGAAATCGGCTATCGGCGCAAACTCCGCCAGTTCAATGTCTGCTATTTCTTCGGTCTTCAGTCGCAATACCTTTGACCCCAATATGCCAAAACCCACGGCTATTTCCTGCCGCGTCACCGTCGTTTGCAGTCCACCATACGTAAAGAGCATCATCAGTCCCGTGATAGCCAGCACCAGCGAGACCCACGGAACGGTAAACCAGGTAATCACGGCTATAATGAGCATGAATATTGTTAATCCGATAGATAACAGGCTAATCCACCAGGGATTCTGTGATTCCCAGTGCATAAAAGACTGGCTGTTCTTGAGTTTTTCAGCCAGCTCCTTAATACGCGCGGCTGTATCCGCAAAAGAGACTTTATCCGGTCTGGAACGGAAAGGCCGCAGTTTATCCAGTATTAACGCGGCGATTACCAGCGTGCAAGTTATAGCCAACACCGACATCCAAGGAAACGAAAAAGTGCCGCCGTTCTTTAGATATTGCAGGTAGCCTGTATATAGTCCAACCAGGAACCCTACGGTAATTTCATCGAATAAGGAAAACCAGTTAAATTTTTTCTTTTTTCCTGTTTCGCCCAGAGTTCATCGAACAGTACACCTATGCCGATACAGATTAAAGAAAGACCCACAATAAGCCCGAAGCCCAGATAGGGAGAACCGTAACTATCGATATTGCCGTGAAAATCCCAGTGTATCGGGGCGTTAGAAGGCAATGGCCCCATAGCAATTGTATATACGATAAAAAATATCAATGCACCTAAAGCAGGTATGTGGGTCCATAACGGATGAAATAATTTATTTTTCATGTTAGATATTCCCTTCCGTTCTCAAGCGTTCCATTTCCCTTATTAAAATCCTTTGTATTTCTTCCGGCGACAGCCCCATCAGCAGGGCATCTGTAGTTAACTCTTCCATTCTAGCGATGATTTCCGCCTCCACCACCCTGACATTTTCTGGCTGTTTCATCCGCGTTATCGTTGCCCGCCGTCCCAGTGAAAGGTTGATAATACCCTGTTCACGTAGTTTAATATAGGCGTTGCGAACCGTATGCATGTTTATCCCCAGACTATTCGCCAGTTCCCTAACAGAGGGCAGTTCATCACCCGGTTTGAGTGTACCCCGCCTCATTTGTTCTTTAAGTTGTATAATTATCTGAAGATATAGCGGGCGGGGGTCATCTTTCTTAATAGAAATCAGCATTTTAATTCCTTTACTGTTATAATTATACTATAACAGTGAAATTTGTCAAGATATTTTTAAAAATTAGCTTGACAATACTCTCATTTACGTGTTATCTTTAAATACGGGCTTCGAGTTGAAATCCTCCACCGGTCCGTCTTGAAAGACGGTTTTTTATTTAATGGAGCCTGAAAAGGAAGTAAAAATGAAAAGTGACGCTATAAAAAAAGGTGTGGAAAGAGCACCTCATCGCTCGCTGCTTTACGCTCTAGGCTGTACGCCCGAAGAAATGGATAAGCCTTTCATCGGAATCGTCAACAGTTTCACAGATGTCGTGCCAGGTCATATCCACCTGCGTGAAATTGCTGAAGAGGTGAAGGAAGGCGTGCGTGCCGGCGGCGGCGTTCCCTTCGAGTTTAATACGATCGGTGTCTGCGACGGCATCGCTATGAACCATGCCGGTATGAAGTACAGTCTACCCAGCCGTGAGCTTATCGCAGACTCTGTGGAAATTATGGCGGAAGCCCATGCCTTTGATGCTCTGGTATTCATCCCTAACTGCGATAAGATTATCCCCGGCATGTTAATGGCTGCTTTAAGGCTGAACCTGCCATCTATCTTCGTCAGCGGCGGCCCGATGCTGGCAGGAAATCTGGACGGTAAGAAAGTCGATGTTAGCCATGTATTTGAAGCCGTGGGCAACGTATCTGCCGGAAAGATGACCGAGGCGGAACTGGCTCGACTGGAACAGGCGGCATGTCCCAGCTGCGGCAGTTGCTCCGGTATGTTCACAGCCAATACGATGAATTGCCTGACTGAAGTTCTGGGCATGGGTTTGCCTGGCAACGGAACTATCCCAGCTGTCGATGCCCGTCGCCACGTTTTAGCTCGCCGGGCAGGTGAGCAGGTAATGTACCTGTTAGCGCAAAATATACGTCCTAAAAACATTATCACCAGTGACGCTATCTTTAACGCCTTCACCGTCGATATGGCTTTAGGCGGCAGTACCAATTCAGTATTGCATCTCATGGCTATTGCCAACGAAGCGGGTATCGACTTCAAACTTTCAACGGTTAATGAAATCAGCCGGCGTACGCCGTATTTATGCAGCCTGCGTCCCACCGGCCCCCACCACATTGAGGACTTGGATGTGGCTGGTGGTATTCAAGCCGTCATGGGCGAACTTAAAGGTCTACTGAAACTAAACTCCAGGACGGTCACCGGTAAGACCGTCGGCGAAAATCTTAACGGCGTGAAGACGCTGAATACTGAAGTTATACGCTCGTTGAAAACCGCCCATTCGCCTACCGGCGGGCTTGTGATGCTCTTTGGCAACCTCGCTCCGGAAGGCGCAGTGGTGAAAAAAGCCGCGGTCGCCCCGGAAATGCTTAAACATCGCGGACCCGCTCGCGTTTTCGATTCCGAAGAAGAAGCAACCAAAGCCATTATGGGCAAGAAAATAAAAAAAGGTGACGTGCTTGTCATCCGCTACGAGGGTCCTCAAGGCGGTCCCGGGATGCGTGAGATGCTCACACCTACCTCGATAATTACCGGCATCGGCATGGAAAAAGATGTGGCACTGATTACTGACGGCAGGTTTTCTGGTGCTACCCGCGGCGCGTCGATTGGACATATCTCTCCGGAGGCTGCTTCCCGCGGTCCCATCGCTGCCGTTAAGGAGGGGGATATCATAAACATTAACATACCTGAATATAAACTTGACGTTGAATTAACGGACAAAGAAATATCTGACCGACTGGGTAAATTGCCCGCTTTTCAGCCGAGGATAAAAACAGGTTACCTGGCACGCTATATTGAAAAGGTGACCTCGGCCAGTACCGGGGCGGTGTTTAAAAAATAAAGGGGGCTTTATGAAAAAGACTGGTGCCCAGATTATATGTGAAAGCTTAATCGCCGAGGGAGTCGATGTCATGTTCGGCTTCCCGGGCGGTGCTCTATTGCCTTTTTATGATACTCTGCCGCAATATCCGCAAATCCGTCATATACTGGTTCGCCACGAACAGGGCGCCGCTCATGCCGCCGATGGCTATGCCCGCGCCACCGGTAAGGTCGGTGTTTGTATGGCTACCTCTGGCCCCGGCGCCACCAATCTGGTGACCGGCATCGCTAATGCCTATCTGGATTCTGTGCCGATAATCGCGCTAACCGGTCAGGTTACCCGGCCTTTAATCGGTAAAGACGCTTTCCAGGAAATCGATATTACCGGTATTACTTTGCCCATCACCAAGCATAGCTATGTAGCGATGGATACCGCCTCGCTGGCTCAAATATTCAAAGAGGCTTTTTATATCGCCAGGACGGGCAGGCCCGGACCGGTACTTATCGACCTCCCCAAAGATATCCAGCAGGAAACGGCAGAATTCGTTTACCCTGAAAAGGTCAATTTGCCTGGTTATAAGATACCTACGCACGGCCACCCCACCCAGCTTAAAAGCGCGGCTAAATTGATTAACGAAGCCAAACAGCCGCTTATCATTGCCGGTAGGGGTGTCATTATTTCTAAAGCGAGTGCGGCACTTAAAGAACTCGCGGAAAGAGCACAGATACCGGTTATTACCACCCTATTGGGTATCGGCTGTTTCCCGGAAAACCATGTTTTAAGCTACGGCATGGCCGGAATGCACGGCACCGGCTACGCTAATAAAGCCCTGGAAAACTGCGACCTCCTCATCGCCGTCGGCATGCGCTTTGATGACCGCCTGACCGGCAAAGTGAGCGCTTTTGCACCTAACGCTAAAATTATCCATATTGATATGGACCCGGCGGAAATCGGCAAAAACGTACGCGTAGATGTCCCTATCGTCGGCGATGTCGGCGCGGTGCTGGAAGCTATGCACAAGATAATTGAAAACAACCGCCATATCGAGTGGATACAACAGCTTGACGAATGGTGCAAACAGCATCCTATGCTGGACATCCGCGACGGTGATAAGCTCCTGCCGCAGCGTATCGTCCGCGAACTGTACGAAGCAACTCAAGGTGACGCTATTATTGTTACCGGCGTGGGACAGCACCAGATGTGGACGGCGCAACACTATTTCTTCAACAACCCGGATAGTCTTATCTCCTCCGGCGGCTTGGGCACCATGGGCTTTGGTTTACCCGCCGCCATGGGTGCGAAAATCGGCCGCCCTGAAAAGACGGTCTGGCTCATCGATGGTGACGGCAGCTTCCAGATGACCATTCAGGAGCTAGCGACTATTGTACAGGATAACATCGCGGTTAAAATAGCCATTATAAATAACGGCTATCTGGGCATGGTCAGACAGTGGCAGGACCTCTTTTATAAGAAAAACTATGTCGCCACCCCACTCTCCTGCCCCGATTTTGTCAAGGTCGCCGAAGCTTATTGCATTCCGGGCTTAAAAGTTACCAAACGTGAAGAAATAAGACCTGCCATCGACCAGGCTATGGCCCATGATGGCCCATTTTTAATCAACTTTATGGTGGAACCGGAAGAGAACGTTTACCCGATGGTGCCGCCGGGAGAAGCTAATGTTAAGTTTATCGAGCAGCCGAAGAAAGAGGTGTCAACATGGCAACGGCGAAACACACCTTAGTTGCTATCGTCCAGGATAGGCCTGGCGTCCTTAATCGGATGGTCAGCCTTTTCCGCCGTCGCAACTTCAATATCGATAGCATTGCAGTCGGGCATAGCGAGGTGCCTCACTTATCACGTGTAACTATCATGGTCAATGGCACCACCGCCACGGTCGAGCAGGTAAGGAAACACCTGGATAAGCTTATCGATGTAGTTAAGGTTTTCGACATCACCGGTGAAAAGATGACGGCGCGTGAACTTGCGCTAATAAAAGTTAAAGCCTCTTCTGCCACCCGCAGTGAGATTCTGGAAATAGCTGATATTTTCCGTGCCAATATCGTTGACGTTGCCTCTGATTCTTTAACTATTGAAATTACTGGCGATGAAGATAAAATCGACTCTATGCTGAAACTTTTACAGACCTTCGGTATTAAGGAAATCGCCCGCACCGGCCGTGTCGCCATGGTTAGAGGTGTCTTGGGAACCCCTCCGCCGGAAGGAAAACTTGTTAAAACGCGCGTTAAAAAACAAGCGTAACCAGCTGGTTTAACTTGATATGGACAATCTCCCTAAAACCGTATATAATATATCTATATAGCCATGTCGTACCAGAATTCCTGCTTCAAGAGAATAAAGCTCATCCTTACCGGCCCCTCTCTAATTTAAAGGAGAGGGGGTTAAGCGGTTGCACCCAAAAATATTCTCTTAAGGAGGAAATCACATGGACAGGGTTATAATCTTTGACACTACATTGCGGGATGGGGAACAGGCGGCTGGCGGGTCTCTCAATGTTCAGGAAAAACTGGAAATCGCCCGGCAGTTGGAAAAACTGGGCGTTGACGTTATCGAGGCAGGTTTTCCGGTTACTTCACCCGGCGATTTCGAAGCTGTCAGGCTCATTTCCGAGTCGATACGTCAGCCATCAATCTGCATATTGACCCATGCTAATCTTAAGGCCATCGATGATAGCTGGGAAGCTGTGAAGGGTGCCTCTAATCCCCGCATCCACATCGTCCTCTCTTCTTCGGATATTCATCTATTTTATCAACTGCGCAAGAGCCGGGAACAGATTTTACAGATGTCCTGCGATACCGTCGCCCATGCTCGGAAATACACTGATAATATCGAATTTTCCGCTATGGACGCCTCACGCACCGAACCGGCTTTTATCCATCAGCTCTTAAAAGCCGTTATCGATGCTGGGGCTTCTACCGTTAACATCCCGGATACCGTCGGTTACGCCATGCCCCGGCAGTTCGGCGAGTTAATTGAAGGCGTTTTTAAAAACGTCCCTAATATCGACCGCGCTGTGGTCAGTATCCATTGTCATAACGACCTCGGCCTGGCTGTAGCCAACAGTCTGGAAGCTATCCGTTGCGGTGCCCGGCAGGTTGAGGGAACAGTTAATGGCATCGGTGAAAGAGCCGGCAATGCCGCCCTGGAAGAAATCGTTATGGCTATCAAAACCCGCTCTGATTTCTTCAACCTGACGACGAACGTTGATACGAAACAGATTTACCGCACGAGTCGCCTTGTATCCGAACTGACCGGATTTGCCGTGCAGCCCAACAAGGCCATCGTCGGCGGGAATGCTTTCCGTCATTCATCGGGTCTGCACGTTGATGGTATGATTAAACAGCCCATTACCTATGAAATAATAGACCCGCGTTCCGTCGGTATTCCATCGAGCAGCCTGGTACTGGGCAAGACTAGCGGACGCCACGCTTTTAAGGAACGCCTTTCCGAGCTAGGCTATTCTCTGAAAGATGAAGACCTGAACCGGGTTTTCACCGCTTTTAAAGCACTGGCGGACAAGAAAAAGGATATTACCGACCGGGATATAGAGTCGTTAATAGCCGAGGAGCAGCGCACCGTCTCCGAAGTGTATCACCTCGACCGCGTACAGGTTACCTGCGGCGACCAGGGCCTTCCGATGGCGGGCGTAAGGCTCATCGGACCGGAAGGCAAGATGATAATTGAAGGCTCTTCTCTGGGCACCGGCCCTGTTGACGCTGTTTATAAAGCGATTAACCTGTGCGTTAAAGTGCCCAATACACTTACCGAATTTTCTGTTAAATCGGTTACAGAAGGCATTGACGCTATCGGCGAGGTGCTCATAAGAATAGAGAGCGACGGCGTAACTTATACCGGCCGTGGCGCTGATACCGATATTATCGTCTCCAGCGCCAAAGCTTATATTAACGCCCTTAACCGCCTGCTTTCGGCTAAAAAAAGTAAAACGGGTAAGTAAATTACTTCCTTCCCATATGAGAAAGGATTGAGGTGAGGGGTCTCCCCGAGCTATAATAACTGCATCTAATACCTTTTTCGTCGCTCCCGTCAGGTCAGGATTGTATGTTTAAAAAGGAGCTATTGTGAATCTGGCAGAAAAAATATTAGCGGCTCATGCCGATAAAAAAGTTATCTCTCCCGGTGAATTTATTAACGTCCGGGTGGATATGGTTTTATCTAACGATATTACTGCGCCTATCGCTATTAATGAATTCCGCCGCATTGGCGTATCCCGGGTTTTTGACCCGTCAAAAATCGTCATGGTGGCTGACCATTTTGTGCCCAATAAAGACATCGCCTCTGCCGAACAGGCGAAACAGATGCGCGAGTTTTGCCGCGAGCAGGGGATAAAGTTCTACGACGTCGGAGAAATGGGCATCGAGCATGTCCTCCTGCCGGAGCAGGGTCTGGTTCTACCCGGCGATGTCGTTATCGGCGCAGACTCCCATACCTGCACCTATGGCGCTCTGGGGGCTTTCTCCACAGGTATGGGCTCGACGGATATTGCCGTCGCCATGGCTACAGGAGATATCTGGATGAAAGTCCCACCCACAATTAAGTTTATATATAACGGTATCCTTGGTAAATGGGTAGGGGGTAAAGACTTAATTCTCTATACCATCGGCGATATCGGCGTCGACGGCGCGTTATACGCCGCGATGGAATTCACCGGCAGTGCGATTGAAGAACTTTCGATGGACGGCCGTTTTACGATGGCTAACATGGCTATTGAAGCAGGTGGTAAGGCCGGACTGTTTCATGTGGATAACAAGACACAACTTTACATAAAGTCTAAAGCCAGGCGTCCCTATCTGGTCTATGAACCGGATGGCGACGCCACTTACGATAAGGTAATCGAGTATGACGTCTCTTCTATCGAGCCTCAGGTCTCGCTACCGCATTCGCCGGCTAACGCCAAACCGGTTAGTGAAGTAGGTAATGTTAAAATCGACCAGGCGGTTATCGGGAGCTGTACTAACGGACGTATTGAAGACCTGCGCCTGGCTGCCCAGATATTCAGAAGGCACCGGGTACATCAAGGCGTGCGCTGCATTATCATCCCCGGCACCCAGCAGGTCTACCTTGAAGCTTTATCCGAGGGTCTTATCGAAATATTTATCAAGGCGGGGGCGGCGGTCAGCACACCTACCTGCGGACCCTGCCTTGGCGGGCATATGGGCGTTTTAGCTGAAGGCGAGCGCTGTGTCTCTACTACTAACCGCAACTTCGTCGGCCGCATGGGCAGTACAAAGTCGGAAGTCTATCTAAGTAATCCAGCAGTAGCGGCAGCCAGCGCCGTAGCGGGCAGGATTATCAGCCCGGATGAGGTGATGAAATAAGGAGCCATTATGAAGCTAAAAGGCAAGATCTTTAAATACGGCGCGGATGTCAATACGGACGTCATTATCCCCGCCCGCTACCTCAACGTCTCCGAGCCTGATAAGCTCGCCAAGCACTGCATGGAAGACATCGACCCATCTTTTATTAAAAAGGTAAAGCCTGGCGATATTATTGTTGCCAGCACTAACTTCGGCTGCGGTTCATCAAGGGAGCATGCCCCACTGGCTATCAAGGCATCGGGCATTTCCTGCGTTATCGCCAAGAGCTTTGCCCGCATCTTCTTTCGCAATGCCATTAATATCGGGCTACCTTTACTGGAATGCGCTGAAGCTGTAGATAACACAGCCTCCGGCGATATACTGGAAGTCAATTTAGCAAAAGGCAAAATCAGGAACATAACCAGCGGAAAGACTTTTACCGCCAAGCCATATCCCGACTTCATGTCCGAGTTAATAGCCGCTGGCGGATTGGTTGAATACACAAAAAAGCGATTAGCTAATGTAAAATAGACTGTCATTGCGAGCCATCGAGACGGAGTCGAGAGGCGTGGCAATCTCTTTGATTAATCTAAGCCGATGATGGGGATTCTCACGGTCGCTTCGCTCCCTAAGAATGACAAAAGGAATTGGAGGACTTAAGTGAATTTTAACCTTGTTGTTTTACCCGGCGACGGCGTTGGCCCGGAAGTTGTCAACGAGGCGCTCAAGGTATTAAAGGCAATCGGGAAAAGGTATGGCCATCAATTTAATATAGACAGCCGTCTCGTAGGCGGAGCAGCTATCGATGCTGAAGGAACAGCAGTGTCCAGAGCTACTATAAATCTATGTAAAAAAGCAGATGCCGTATTACTGGGCGCGGTGGGAGGTCCTAAATGGGACGACCCTCTTGCTAAAGTCCGCCCTGAAGATGGACTGCTAGCCCTACGTAAGAACCTGGGGCTTTTCGCTAACCTGCGTCCCGTTCATGTACATCCTGTATTGGTGGATTCTACCAATCTCAAACCGGAAGTGATA
>DAOUCO010000051.1:0-7156 GCA_034432135.1 Dehalococcoidales bacterium
TCCCTTATGGATATTCACTTTGATTGTTTTAGTGATAGGTGCGGCTGTTCTCCTAATTCTCTTTATCCGCGCTTTTCGCCGGTACCGTCGCCGGCAGGCTAATATTCAGCAGGAGTAATTTAATGTCAGAAAATACTAAATTAACTATGGAAAAGCTCGTCTCCCTCTGCCAGAGGCGCGGCTTTATCTTCCCCTCAAGTGATATTTACGGGGGCCTTTCCGGTTGCTGGGACTATGGTCCGGTAGGTATCGAACTCAAGCGGAATGTTAAAGAAGCCTGGTGGCGTTCCATTGTCCAAGAGCGCGACGATATGGTGGGTGTGGATACCAGCATTCTGATGAACTCTAAGGTCTGGGAAGCCAGCGGACATGTGACCAGCTTCAAAGACCCGCTCGTTGAATGTAAAAACTGCCACTTAAGATGGAAAGCCGACGACCTTAAAGAAAATAAGTGCCCTTCCTGCGGCGGCGAGCTGACCGAAGAGCGCATGTTCAACACCATGTTCAAGACGTTCATCGGGCCGGTGGAAGAAGATGCCGCTGTTGTGTACCTTCGACCGGAGACGGCGCAGGGTATGTTCGTCAACTTTCAGAACGTGGTTAATACCGCGCGCAAGCGCCTGCCCTTTGGCATCGCCCAGCAGGGCTCTGCCTTCCGTAATGAAATCACCACCGGCAACTTTATCTTCCGCAGCCGCGAGTTCGAGATTATGGAGTTCGAATATTTCGTTAAGCCGGGGACGGACGCCAAATGGTTCGATTACTGGATTGAGGAGCGCTTTAACTGGTATTTAAAATTGGGAGTTAAGAAAGACCATTTAAAACTGCACCGTAAGAAGAAAGAAGAATTAGCCCATTATGCTGTAGCGGGCGCCGATATCGAGTACAATTTTCCCTGGGGCTGGGGTGAACTAGAAGGCATCGCCAACCGTACCGACTACGACCTCAAACAGCATAGTGCCGCCAGCGGCAAGTCTATGGAATATTTCGACGACGAAACCAAGGAACACTACGTGCCTTATGTCGTCGAGCCATCGCTGGGAGTCGGCCGGGCAATACTAACCTTCCTTTGCGATGCTTATGATGAAGAGCCGGACAAGGACGAAATACGCGTCCTTTTTCATTTCCACCCAACCCTCGCCCCCATTAAGGTTGCCGTGCTGCCTTTGAGCCGTAAGGAAAACCTGGCCACCTTCGCTAAAGACGTTTATGACACACTCCGACCGTGCTTTACAACCCAGTATGATGATACCCAAAGCATCGGCAGGCGTTACCGCCGCCAGGACGAACTCGGCACACCCTATTGTGTTACCATCGACTTCCAGTCTTTGGAGGACAATATGGCGACGATTAGAGACCGGGACACGATGAACCAGATACGCGTGCCCGTCGCCGCAATAAAGAACACCCTGCTCGCCAAGCTCGCCGGAGAAGACCTCTTTGTGCTGCCGGAAGGCGGAAAGATTTGGAAGGAAGAGAAGAAGGAGTAAGAGGAATATCACCCTCTCCTTTTCATTCCTCTCCCATCGAGGGAGAGGTTAAGAGGAATAAAGAGGGGAAGAGGAGTATTTTTAAAGGGAAACGACTCGAAGCTAAATAGCTTCATTTAGTCGTTTTTAGAGTTATGTAAATTTAGCTTCAAAATAGAGGTTTATAATTTTTAATTTTAGTTAAAATTTGAATAAATGATTGATTTTTCTCTAATAAAGATAATCCCCGCCGATAAGTCCCACTATGAGTTCATTTATTGCCTGAAAAAAGAAGCCTATGTAGACTATATTAAACGTATCTGGGGCTGGGACGAAAACGCCCAAAGAGAGTTCTTCGCTCAAGAATGGCGGAAACTCAAGCCCAGCGTTATCCTGTATGATAACAAGCCTATCGGTTCAATCTGCATCTGGAACGATAACGAGAGTATTCATATCGAGCGGTTTTATGTCGTGCGGGAGTACCGGAATAAAGGCATCGGTTCTCACCTGATAAAGAATGTTCTGGATAAAGCGGATAAAGAAAAATTAGCTGCGAGATTACACGTTCTTAAAATCAACCCCGCCATATCGCTTTACAAACGGCACGGCTATGAAGTCACCGGCGAGGATGAAATAATGTACTGGATGGAAAGAAAACCATCCTCTAAAAAAGGCAATAAATGAAATACCAAGCCGTTATCTTCGACCTTTTTGGAACGCTGGTGGACATATTTTCCCGCCGGGAATATGAAAGTACTCTGACGGAAATGGTGTCTATCCTAAAAGTACCTTACGACGATTTCTACAAGATTTGGATGCAGACAGCAAAAAAGCGTACCACCGGCGTATTTAAGACCATTGAAGAAAATCTAGAATATATCTGCCGCGAACTTAAAATTCCTACCACAGAAGAACAGATAAAAGAAGCAACACGCGTTAGATATAAATACTTAACCCGCGCCTTAACCCCCCGCCAGGACGCTATTAAAGTTATTTCATCATTGAAATCATCCGGCTATAAAATCGGCCTCATTAGCAATTGTTCTATTGAACCGCCGCTTATCTGGCCGACCACGCCTTTTGCACCTTTCTTTAATGTGGCTTTGTTTTCCAGCGTTGTTGGCATCCTGAAACCGGACCGGCGGATTTTTCAAATGGCTGCCGAACAATTAATGGTTAAGCCGTCAAAATGCGTTTACATCGGCGATGGCGGTGATAATGAACTTGCCGCCGCCGCCAATGCGGGAATGACGCCTGTGCTGATAAGGGCGGCTCATGAAGACAGCACCGATGCCCTCCGGCCGAATGACGAAATAACAAACTTCACCGGTATAAAAATATCCTCGTTGAAAGAAGTTCTTAATCTGGTAAAATAGAGGACAAAGGGTCCGTCATAAGGAAATCCCCCTTTTATAAAGTGGGAGACGGGAAAGGGATTTTCACCCTCTCCTAACCTCTCCCATCTAGGGAGAGGCAAGCGGGGGAAAAGGGGGAAGTGATTTGTAGAATGAAAATCATCCACTTTGCGGATTTGCACCTGGGCGTGGAGACCTACGGGCGTATCGACCCCGCTACCGGACTCTCCTCCCGCCTTAACGACTTTCTGGCTGTTTTTGACGAACTGGTGGATTATGCATTAAAAAACAAAGTCGACCTTATTCTATTCTGCGGCGATGCTTATAAGTCACGCGAACCCACCCAGACCCAGCAGCGTGAGTTCGCCCGCCGTATTAACCGCCTCGCTATGGCCGGCATACCCATCCTCTTACTCACCGGCAACCACGACCTGCCTAACGCTATCGGCCGCGCTACCGCCACCGAGATTTTCGATACTCTGGCGGTGAAAAACGTTTATGTCGCCAATAAACCGGAAACATATAAAATTGCCACGACTGGAGGCATGATACAGGTGGTGGCGATACCCTGGCTACGGCGCAGCGCTCTGCTTAGCCGTGAAGACGCTAAAAACCTCACTATGGAACAGGTCACTTTAAAAATGCAAGAAGCTATCACTAAAGCCATCAGCGATAGGGCTTCTAACCTTGACCCATCTCTGCCTGCAATTCTGGCGGCGCATGTGTCGGTAAGTTCAGCTAAAGCCGGTTCGGAGACGATGATGTCCATCGGGCAAGAGCCAATTATCCTACCAAGTTCTATTACCCTGCCTGCTTTCGACTATATAGCGCTGGGGCATATCCATAAGCGGCAGGTGATTTCGGAAAGTCCGCCGGTAGTTTATGCCGGCAGTTTGGAGCGCATCGACTTCGGGGAGGAAAACGACGAAAAAGGATTTTATGTGGTCGAGATTGAGACTCAAGGCGGGAAAAGGCATGTTTCTTACGAATTTCACCCGGTTAAAGCCCGCCGCTTTCTCACCATTAATGTCGCCATCGAGGCAGAGGAGAATGACCCAACCCTAATTGTCCTCAACGCTATAAAAACCCGGCAGGAAAAATTAAACGATGCTATCGTACGACTTATTATCAACTTTCCATCAACTGTAGAAAGCCAGCTACGAAACAGCGATATTAAAGATGCCCTTAAGGGAGCTTATTACTTTTCTATCGCCCGCGAGATTCAGCGCGAGGCACGCCTGCGCCTAGGCACCCGTACCATCGAAAAAATAACGCCACTGGAGGCTTTAAAGAAATACCTGGAATCGCAGCGGGTATCACCGGAAAGGCAGAAAGTGTTGCTGGAATATGGGGAGAAGCTGATACAAAAACAGGAATGATTGTTTTATAACTATCGGGGTGTTTAAGAGGGGCGCCAGCCCCTCTTCTTATCTCTTCCCCCTTCCTTTCGTAAAGGAAGGGGGTCAGGGGGATGGATTTAATATACTAGTCCCTGGCGTCCCAGATAAAGAAGGATGTTACTGCAGATATAGCGGTTACAGCTATAGCGGAGAAGGTAAACATCGTATCGAAGGTGAATTTTTCGATAGCCCATCCCATAACGGGAGCAAAAATGGCACCGGTGTACTGCATAGTAAAATAATAAGCGCCGTATATTGTCGAGCGGTGTTTAGAGGGTGTCTGGCTCATGATAAACACCTCGGTCACCGGCATGCGGATAGCCATTATCAATCCCATAACGAAAAGCACCACAAAAAAGCCGAATCCAAGGGTTGCCGCTTTTAAGGCAAAAATAATCAAGCCGCTAAGGATACTGGTAGCGATAATCACCTTTACCGTCCCGATGCGGTCGGAAATCCAGCCGCCTATTACCGTGCCCCCGATAACACCCGGGATATACATAATGGACATCAACATTGCCGCTTCTGAATCGGAGGTCTTTAGTACGTCCGTCATATAGAGGGACAGGAAAGCGTTAACCGACATACCTGCTCCACCGCCCAGTATCATCTGCACCAGGTAGGCAATGAGCCGCCGCTTATAACCAGGTTGCGGCGGTTTTTCGGCAGCGGCACGCTGCCTGGCTGTTTCTACATGACCTTTACCACCCCGACGCGTGAGGTAAACATAAAATATCAGTCCGAAAACTGCCGTGGGAATAGCCAGAATGATGAAAGGTCCGCGCCAGCCCCATAACGGCCAGATAGACATGATGCCTCCAGCGATAAGAGGCGCGATGAAAAAGCTCGAGTTCCCTCCCAGAAGATGCAGTCCCAGCGCCCGGCCGCGTACCTTAGGTTCTACAGACGATAAAATCATTGGCGTCGATGCCGGATGATATCCGCCTGTCATCAGCCCCATAATAATGAGGAAAATAATCAGCATAATATATGTGGTGGAAACACCGACCAGAATACCGCCTACGGCTACACCTAAAGTGCCCATAGCGATTAAAATCACCGGACTAATACGGTCGGCCAGCCAGCCGGAAGGTAATTGCGCTCCTCCACCGGCCAAGGCAAATGACGTAGTTACTATCGAAGACTGGGTATAGTTAAGATTAAATTCAGTGCGTATTGAAGGCAGTAAAGGTTGAGGTAGCGCGGTCAGCAGGTGATGTCCGAAATGCGCCATGATGAACCACGGCAACGAAGTCCACATGAAAGAGCGCTGCTTACGTTCAGGTTGTGTGATCGAAGTATCCTTTCAAACCTGCCAGTTATGGTTAATTGACGTTATATCAACAAATATTGAATGGAACGGAAAGTTATATCGCAATGCAACGAAATATCGTTAAGATTATTATATAATTCTCTTAACCAAAACACAAATAATATCAATCACATGCTATTGACAAAATGAATATGATATGTTACGATATATCGGAATAATACGGGAGGTAAGTTTATATGTTTCACCGACCATTCTTTCACTTTGAACGACCACCGAGGCTTTTTGAAAAAGGAGATTTAAAATACGTAATTCTTAACCTTTTAAAAGATAAGCCCAGTCACGGCTATGAAATTATCCGTGCGCTAGAAGAACTTTTCCACGGTTTTTACACCCCCAGCGCCGGCAGCGTTTACCCCACCCTGCAAATGCTTAATGATATGGGCTATGTGAACTCGTCGGAGCAGGACGGTAAAAAAATCTACACCATCACCGATGAAGGCAAAAAATTCCTTAAAGAGCAGCAGGATATTATCAATAAAATAGAAGAACAGATGAAAGACTGGTGGGAACCACGCAATATCGGCGACTTTCATGAAACTATCCAGGAATTACGCCATCTAGGACGTATGGTCAGCCACCGGGCACATCATCTCGGCGCAGATAAATGGGCGAAAATTAAAGAAGTCATTTTACGCGCCCGCCACGATATCGAAGACATACTTGAAAAATAACCGGAATTAGCCACAGGATTTGAACCCGCAACCTGCGGTTAATGAACGCGCGGGCGGATAACCTCATAATTAAGCTACTTAATCAAGTTAGCACTCCAGCCAAACAACGCAAACTCTAAAGCAAACCTTCAACTCTAGCGAACACGTAACCGGGGAGTTAGGGCATTCCCATGCATATGGGGATGAACCGGGTTATGTGCGTTCCGAGATATTCCACCGTATTTCTCAATTATACAGGGGTGAACTATTTTAGCCGTGTCTGAAATGGATATCTTGAAACTCTCATGATATAAGTGATAAAAATATTGGGAGCATGATGAGCGAAACGCTGTAAATTTATATGGTGAAATCACATATAGTGTATAATACAGCGATACGCTCTAATGGGTAAGACCTTATAGAAGACATTGTACCGTATGAGAGAACAGCAATTAAAAAAATGGCTAATTTATCAGCGAATTTCTAAATACGTCACGATATACCGACTCATTGTTGGCATCGGCTTTATTATCGCGATGGTACTAATGCTAGTCCCCCCGGTCCAGATGCCCGAGACAGATGACTGGGCATATTATTACGGCGTATATAATTTTTCAAAAGGCCAAATTACAATAGATGATGCAACCCTGTTTTCTGAAGCCTTCGAAACTCTACAACGTGGCAGCGTATTAGTTCAATACCTACCTGTTAGCTACAACAAATGGGCCCTTGAGAAAGCGCCGGGCAGTATTTTCTATCTGGTGCCTTTTTATAAAATGGACATTCCGCGGTGGAGTAATGTGCTGCTGGCATTGGGTATGGTGATAGTGACTTTCACCCTGCTCAAACGCCTACGAGACGAAAAAACGGCGATGATAGGGTCTTTACTGATGCTTTTTACACCGATCAGCATGGTAATGGGTAACCGCATTTACATGGACGCTTATTC
>DAOUCO010000052.1:0-11457 GCA_034432135.1 Dehalococcoidales bacterium
AGGATTTGGCGCGCATGCCGCTTGCCAGTCCCGCTATCTCATCTACGGTCTCGCCTTTCGCCCGCAGCGCCGTTAAAAAGGAAGCTATCTGCGACGGCGTCGCCTCCCCGCCCATTATTTCCCCCATCACGAAGTAAGCCTCTTCGTAAGTCAGATCCTTTTTTTCAATTAAAGTCTGGATAGCTTCCCTAATCATTTTCCCCTCTTGTCATTCCCGCGTAAGTGGGAATCCAGTGCTTTCTTGCCTTTTCCATTTCCTTATCCCCAACCTTTAGCCATTAGGCTATGGTTTTGACCTTTGAGTTTTTACTTTTGAGTTTACCCCTTATCCCTTCCCCATCTCCAGAAAATTCCCCAGTATCTTTTTCCCCTCCCCCGTCATGATACTCTCCGGGTGAAATTGTACCCCCTCCACCGGATACTTCCTGTGCCGTATGCCCATTATAATTCCATTATCCGTTTGGGCGCTAACATCGAGGCAGTCCGGTAGGCTTTCCTGCTTTACCGCTAGGGAATGATAACGCACCGCCGGGAAAGGATTGAGGATTCCTCTAAAAACTCCCTTGCTATCGTGGCGTATCATCGATGTCTTCCCGTGCTTTATTTCGCCCGCGTGCACCACCTCGCCCCCGTATGCCTGCGCGATGCACTGGTGCCCCAGGCACACTCCCAGTATCGGTATTTTCTCACCGAATTTTAAAATGACTTTGTTAGAAATGCCGGCATTTTCCGGTCGTCCTGGCCCCGGTGAAATTACTATCCGTTCCGGTTTTAGCTCCTCTATCTCATCGAGGGTTATTTTATCGTTACGTGCCACCTCTACTTCCTCCCCCAGTTCGCTTAAGTACTGATAAAGGTTGTAGGTGAAGCTGTCGTAGTTATCTATCAGTAATAACATCAGTTCCCCTCCGCCTGGTCCACCGCTGCGAGCAGCGCCTGCATTTTGTTCAGACACTCCTGGTATTCATTAGCCGGTACGCTGTCCGCCACGATGCCCGCGCCCGCCTGCACGTAAGCTGTACCGTCTTTAACGATGATGGTGCGTATGGCGATAGCGGTATCTATGTTCCCCCCGAAGTCGAAATAACCCACCGCCCCGGCGTAAGGTCCCCGCTTGTCCGGTTCTAACTCTGCGATTATTTCCATGGCGCGTATCTTGGGCGCGCCCGAAACCGTTCCTGCCGGAAAACATGCTCTTAAAGCATCGAACTGCGTTAGCCCCTCCCTTAATTTGCCCTGCACGTGCGATACGAGATGCATCACGTGAGAGTATCTTTCTATGTCCATGAACTGCGTTACCTGCACCGTGCCTGGCTCGCTGATTCGCCCTACGTCGTTACGTGCCAGGTCGACCAGCATTATATGTTCGGCGCGCTCTTTTTCGTCGTTCTTTAGCTCCTCTTCAAGTGCCCTGTCAGCCTGGCTATCTTCGCCACGCGCCCTGGTCCCAGCGATAGGGTGGTTAGAGACAATGCCGTCTTCCACTCTTACCAGAAGCTCCGGCGATGCCCCCACGATGTGAAAATCCCCAAGGTGCAAAAAATACATATATGGGGAGGGGTTTATCGACCGCAGCGCGCGGTAGATGGCGAATGGGTTCGCTTTAGTCGGCTTCGCCAGCCTGAACGACGGCACTGCCTGGATGATGTCACCATCGTGGATGTACTGCTTCATTTTCGTGACTATTTCTTCGTACTCCGACTGCGTCAGGTTAGCTTTGGTTTCCCCACCTTTTCCCCCCGCCACAGCTTTTTCTTGTGGCACCGGTTTCTTTAGTCTTTCTACCAACCGGTCGATTTTCCCGGTAGCTTCTCGATAGCTTTTCTCGATGTCGCCGTCCAGATGCGCGTGCGAAACAACTTTTATCTTATGTGTCAGGTGGTCGAAGATAAGAAGCGTGTCCGCCAGCATAAGCTTTGCCTCCGGCAGACCCAGCGGGTCTTTTTCCGGCGAAGGCAGCCGCTCGAAGTACCACGCCACCTCATAGCTTAAGTACCCCACCATCCCCCCGTGAAAGCGCGGTAGCCCATCGACCGGTATGTTGCGGTAATGTTCAAACTCTTTTTCGATTAATACCAGCGGGTCTATCCCCCTAACGTCGTTGCCTCCGTTCATCGTTAAAACCCGCGTCGGCTCTGTCCCCAGAAAGCTGTAGCGCGCCAGTCTTTCGCCACCCTCCACACTCTCCAGTAAAAAGGAGTAGTCCCCGCCGGCTATCTTCAGGTACGCCGATACCGGCGTCTCCAGGTCAGCATTGATTTCCCGGTACACCGGCAGCAGGTTGCCTTGCGGTTTCAACTTTTTCGCTTCTTCTAAACTTGGCTTGTACATATTTTCCCCAATAAAAAAACCCCCGACCCTTAAGGGACGGAGGCTTTAGCTTTCCGCGGTGCCACCCTAACTTGTCCCGAGCGGAGTCGAGGGATTTACCTCACCTGCTCAAAGACCACTCAGTGGGTACAGTATTTCAACGATACCCCGGGCTTCTCTAACGCTGCCCCTGCGGTGAAGTCTAATTCCTCTCGCGCTTGCCCTGAGCTTGTCAAAGGGTTCGACTTACGGCTCCCAGGTCCATTCGGCCCCGGCGCTGGCGTCGGGCTTTCACCTCCCCCGACTCTCTTCTTGCCCCGCTTTAGAGCTTACTACTCCTGTTCCCAGCCTTTACATAATTTATATGTCTTCAGATTATCATGATATGAAAACTTTGTCAAGCAATACTACGCCTGTCATTCTGAATGCAGTGAAGAATCTCGGGGTGTAGTTGGGGAATAAAAAATGTCATTCCCGCCCCATATCGGGGTACGGGGTAAACTCCGGCGGGAATCTAGCCGACCTTGCAAGCCTCCCTCTTTCGAAAAGGCCTGTCCTGAGCTTGCCGAAGGATGTCCTAAGGGGGATTTTCCCTTGTCATTCTGAACGCAGTGAAGAATCCGAACCCTAATCGTCATTCCCGCGCAGGCGGGAATCTAGCCACCCTAACCCATCTCCCACTTAAAAAAGTGGGACTAAGGGGGATTTAAAAAACAGCGTGCCTCCTCCGCTCTTGTCATTCTCGCGTAGGCGGGAATCCAGTCTCCCTTCCACCATCTCCTGCTTCGCCTTTACGTCATCATCCTCTCCCCTTGTGAAGGGGAGAGTTAGAGAGGGAATTAAAAAACCAGGCGCGCCGCCTATTTTTCAATAAACCAGGTAACAGGTACTAAATACTATTTTTTCTTAATTGTATTATAACACGGCTCAATACAAAGAATCTCGCAATCATCCGGTGAGTCCAGGTAATAGCCGCTCTTGCTGTGGGCTTCCCACCCGAAGTAGCTGTACCTATCGCCCCGGTGGCTCTTTATCAGTGAATTCTTGCATCTTCCTTTATGGTTGTGCCCTTCACGCTCGCACTCGCAAATCCCCCCCGATCTCGCCCACGCCCGCTCGATAATTGCCTCGGAGAATTCAGAAGACATCATATACCTCCATCGCTGCTATCTTAGACTCACATCGCTCTTTAAGTGTTATAACACTTATTTCGTGTATTTTATACTTTATTGATAAAAAATTCAAATTAATCAATCTTTACAATTGTTACAATTGTACTAGTACTTTTTAATTGTATACGAGCACTTTTTCCTGCGTCGGGGAGTCAATTTATAGAAGAACAGGTCGGTGGATAAGGCTAGTTGCCTCGTAGTGCTTTGCGCGGGAAAAAGAATAGGACTTGAGCTATCACTCCGCCCCCCGCAAACAACCACCCTATATCTGACTTAGCTATGAATACAGTTAAAAGACCTGACACGATACAAATTACCGGGACAAACTTGGTGATAATCTTAAAGCGGGAAGTCATTCATATATATTATACATGAATGTTTTGCTTTTTCGAAAGTATATCTATGTAGCACGGCTCCCAGCACAGAATCTCGCAATCATCCGGTGAGTCCAGGTAATAGCCGCTCTTACTGTGGGCTTCCCACCCGTAAAAGCTAAATCTGTCCCCGCGCGAAACTTTTAGCAGGGTCTTGCCACATCTACTCTGGTGACCATGGGTAGTATATTTACACTCGCAAAGACCGCCTGACCTTTCCCAGGCTTCTTCCACGAGTTCATCTGAAAATTCAGGCATCTTCCGCCTCCGTTGACATCATCACTGCTTGCCTGTTTTTCCAGATACTAGACCTTAATCTTCAGTTTGTAAATAAAGAAAACCCTGATTCTGGAAAGGGGAATCCCCCCAATTTATATTTAACTTAACATAACTTTAAAAACGACTCGATGAAGCTATTTAGCTTCGAGTCGATTCCCGAAAAAATAAAAGTGGGTTTTTACTCGTTCGTAATGAGCGTGGTTTATGCTACAGCTAGAATATAATAAAGGTATACTACCACTCCTGCGAACAGAATGCTGTCCATCCTGTCGAGGATGCCGCCGTGGCCTGGCATTAATCTACTGGAGTCCTTCACTCCGTAGTTCCGTTTCAGCAATGACTCCACTAGGTCTCCTGCTTGTCCGAAGACACTCACCAGGGCACCCAACAGTATTGCCTGCCACCAGCTTAACGGCAGTTGTAAAGGCGTCTCCAGCATGAACAAGAGGCTGATGACGATTCCACCTGCCAGTCCGGCGATGGCTCCCTCCCATGTCTTTCCGGGACTAATTTGCACTGCCATCTTATGTTTTCCGAATGCTTTCCCGATAAAGTAAGCCGCTGTGTCCGACCCGAAGGTAGCAAACAATGCCAGGAATATAAAGTTACGGCCGGCTTCAGGGAAAGCGGCTGTTCCCGGCTCGAGCCTCAATGCCACGAGGAAGCTCAATAACCACCCGATGTATAGGACCCCGGCAATCGTTAATGCCCAGTAAACGAAGATTCCTTCCTTTTTGGGTAAAAAGACCAGTAAAATCAAGGAAATCGCTATTAATCCTAATAATATTATTGATGCCGATGGAAGATTAAGGTTGTAGTTAATATGTGGATAAATAATGAATAGAAGAGTAAATATTATCCCGAAAATAGCCAGGGGGATAATTCTGGAGACGCCTGCTATCTTATAGAACTCCCATGCCCCTACCACCCCGAAAACCGCTGCTAGCACAGTAAACCATACTATAGGTGTGTTAAACCATACGGCAACTATCACGAGGGGAATGCCCCAGAGCGCGGTTATTACTCTTTTCTTGAGCATGGGTTTTTCGGTTGCAGCCCGCCGAAACGCCTTTCCCTCTGGCTAAAGGAAAGTAATGCTTTCTCTAATTCCTCTTCCCTAAAATCGGGCCAGAGGACTGGTGTAAAATAGTATTCGCTATAAGCCGTCTGCCATATCAATAGATTACTGGTGCGAAGCTCGCCGCCAGTCCGAATCACTAGGTCGACGTCGGGAAAATCAGCGGTATATAAATAATCGCGGAACCTTTTTTCATCAAGCTCATTGGGCTTTATACCGTTACTAATAATACGCCGCACGGCATCGATAATCTCCGCCCGACCGCCGTAATTTAATGCCACTCCTAACGTCATCTTGGTATTATTAGCGGTAAGCTCTAAAGCATTTCTAATCGATTCCTTCAGCCTGTCAGACAAACCTTCTAAGCTGCCGATATGTCTTATTCTTACTCCGTTTTTATGAAGTTCTTGTGACTCTTTAACGATTATCTCTTCAAGTAGACGAAATAATCCATTTACTTCTTCTTCAGGTCGGCTCCAGTTTTCGGTAGAAAAGGCATAGAACGTTACATATTTTATGCCATTTGAATATAGGAACTTGATGATCGGGCGGATATTCTGTACTCCGGCTCGATGTCCTTCTAGTCGTGACAATCCACGTTGCTTGGCCCATCTGCCGTTGCCGTCCATGATAAAGGCTACGTGCCGAGGAAGTACGGTCATTCTTTCCTTATCATTCAAAGCCATTAATTCTCGAAAATGGGAACTGGTGACTAAAGACTTGCCCATATTTGGATTATACTTCCGTTAGTTCCTGTTCCTTGCCTTCGCTTAGCTTCTCCGCTTCTAATATGTGGTAGTCGGTAAGTTTTTGCAGCTGGTCTTCAGCTCGCTTTAGCTCATCACGGGATATCTCTTTTTCCCTTTCCATCCTTTTCAGCTCATTCAAAGCTTCGTGTCTTAAGTTGCGTATGGCAATCCGGCGTTCCTCGGTCCTTCGGCGGACGACTTTTATCAATTCTTGACGGCGTTCCTCACTCAGTGGCGGTATAGCAATTCGGATGACGTTACCATCGTTAACCGGGTTCAAACCTAGTTCTGATTTCTGGATGGCCTTTTCAATATCGCGCAGGCTGTTTTTATCCCATGGCTGGATAACCAGCAGTCCTACCTCAGGCGCTGAAATGCCAGCCAATTGGTTCAAAGGTAATGGTGTGCCGGCATATTCTACCCGGATATGTTCGACTAAAGCCGGTGTTGCGTGTCCGGTGCGGATTGTCGCTAAGTCGGCGCGGAACAATTTGATGGAATTTTTCATTTTTTCTTCGATACTTTTTAGTGTCTCACTGACCATAATTAACTCTCGCTTGTCACTAGTGTCCCTATGGGTTTGCCGAGAACGGCCTTTAAGATACCGTCTTTGGCTTCGGAATCAAAAACGATAATTGGGAGCTTATTATCTAGGCATAATGATAATGCTGTCGAATCCATTACTTTAAGGCGCATGCTTAATGCTTTAAGATGAGTAATCTTATTTATTTTCTTCGCCTTGGGATTTTTATGTGGATCAGCGGTATAAATGCCATCGACTCCGTTCTTGGTCATCAACAAGACTTCCGCGCCAATTTCAATGGCTCGCAATGCTCCGGCTGTGTCTGCGGTCATATAAGGATTGCCTGTACCGCCGGCGAAAATAACTACCCTGCCTTTTTCCAGATGCCGGATAGCCCTTCTCCTAATATACGGCTCGGCAACTTTTTCGATTTCCAACGCCGACTGCGTTCTGGTAGTGACACCTAGTCTTTCAAGAACGTCCTGGAGTGCCAGAGCGTTAATCACCGTCGCCAGCATTCCTGCATAATCTGCGGTTACTCTTTCCATACCAGCAGATTCAGCTTCGGCTCCCCGCCAGATGTTCCCCCCACCAACCACGATACCTACACCGACACCAAGTGAGACAACCTCTTTAATCTGACGCGCAATTCTGGTCAGAGTAGTATTATCAATGCCGTAGTTACTCTTACCGCGCAGGGCTTCGCCGCTTAATTTAAGAAGTATTCTCTTGTACTTAGTTTCAGACATTTTCTATCGCTATTCGCCTAGCTCGTATCTGATAAACCGACTTATTCTGATATTTTCTCCTGTTTTGGTAATGGTCTCGGTAACGACATCTTTAATGGTTTTAGTAGGGTCTTTAATATAGGGTTGTTCCATTAGGCAAACTTCGGCTGCAATGACCCCTTCATTTTTATTTTTAGGCATGTCTTTTTCTGCTATATATTGCGGATTCATTGCTGCCACTTGCATTGCCAGACAGTGCGCTAGGTCTTTGAATTCATCTGTTCGGGCAACGAAATCCGTTTCGCAGTTGACCTCGACCATTGCCCCGATGCGACCCGCCGTATGAATATAGGCTTCGACAAGTCCAGCACCGGTCGCTCTTTCGGATTTTTTCTGGGCTTTTAACAAACCTTTTTCTTTGAGTACTTCTAAAGCTTTTTCTAGGTCCCCGCCGCAATCCAACAGCGCACTGCGGCAGTCCATAATACCGGCACCGGACTGCTTCCTAAGAGTTATAATCATTTCTTTATTGATATCCAAACGGTTCCTCCTTAATCCTCATCTGGTGAAAAGACCATGGGTTCGGCTTCCGAGGTTTTCGCAATTTCTGTTTCAACTTCAGCGGCGGCCTTCCCCTCTATTACTTCGGCGGGCACGCTGGTAGCCATGCCTGCTCGGCCATCGATAACTGCATCGGCTATTTTACTGCAAATTAGCTTGATAGCCCTGATAGCATCATCATTTGCAGGTATGGGATGGTCGATTTCATCCGGATTGCAGTTCGTATCGACAATGGCTATTACGGGTATACTCATGCGTTTGGCTTCTGCCAGTGCTATTTTTTCCTTAGTGGGGTCAACTATAAAAAGTGCTCCTGGCAAGCGTGTCATCTCCTTAAATCCACCCATTTGCTTGTTAAGATGGGCGATTTTTTCAGCGATTTTGCCGGCCTCTTTCTTTGATAGTCTCCCCAGTTCGCCCTTGGCATTCTGGTCTTCCAATCTCACCAGCTGGTCGACACGGGCCTGAATAGTAGCGAAGTTCGTGAGCATTCCGCCCAGCCAGCGCTGGTTGACGTAATACATATTACAGCGTTTGGCTTCTTCCTCTATGGACTCCTGCGCTTGTTTCTTGGTGCCTACGAATAGGATTGTCTCACCTTGGGCGACGATTTCCCGGATAAAGGCGCAGGCTTTGCCCAGCATATCAGCTGTTTTTTCTAGGTCAATAATGTGGATGCCGTTGCGTTTGGTAAAGATGTAGTTTTTCATCCGCGGGTGCCAACGACCCGTCTGGTGTCCGAAGTGCGCTCCAGCTTCAAGGAGCTGTTTGATAGTTGCAGAATCTGGCAATTTAATGAACCTCCCATAGTATATTAATCATAAGTATCAGGAGATACAATACTTTAAGAAGTATATCATAAAACCTGACATAATAGCAACAGATTTGAATAAATATGGTCGATGAGGGAAATTATGATTAATTTTTGACAGATACATATCATGGCGATAATATAAATACGGTGAAAAATGGAGAGCCAGGCTATGACCGACCTAAATGAAAGAATAGAAAAACTTGCGCGGTGGCTATATGAATCCAGATATACCGTGGTATTTACTGGAGCGGGCATCAGCACAGAATCGGGTCTGCGTGATTTTCGCGGCCCTGATTGATTATGGACGAGGCGTGATAAAGGGCTGTCCACGCCCATGCAGGACTGGACGGGTGTCAAGCCGAACAGTGGTCACTACGCCATCGTCGAGTTGCAGAATCTTGGCAGGCTGGCATTCCTTATTTCCCAGAATGTGGATGACCTGCATTTGAAATCGGGAATAAAACCAGAGTTGCTGGCAGAATTGCACGGCAACCTCACTAAAGTGCGTTGTATTTCCTGCGAATTTAAGATGGATAGGGTGGAGGGGGAAGAAAGATGTCCCCTTTGTAGCGGTCGGCTAGTATCTACGGTTGTTAACTTCGGGGACTCATTACCGGCTAAAGATTTGCAGGAATCATATAGACACTCGCAGAAATGCGAACTTCTTATCGTCGTAGGGTCGAGTCTCGTAGTCTATCCGGCGGCGGATATGCCTGCGGTGGCTTTAGAAGCAGGCGCAAAGCTGGTCATCATCAATCAAGGGGAAACACCTTTCGATAATCATGCTCATCTGCGCTTTAATGAAAGAATCGGAGAAGTATTACCACTAGCGGTTGAACGTCTGAAAAAATTGCTGAAATCTGCCGATTAATCTTCAGTCCAAATGTAAATAGTACTTGACCAGATACGACTGACAGCTGTTTCCAGTACCGACCGACGAGGTTCCGGTATATCCAGCAAGGAAGGGAGGATGGGCTTGTCAATTTTTCCCAACAGAGGACAGTATTTCTGGAGCGATAAAATTGTCGTACGAGCTCCGCCATAGACTATGTAGTCCAGTGATTTAACATAAGGTCCAAGCTGCTCGCGGACATGCCCGCAGATTCGTATTAGGAAGGACTCTATCTGTTTGTCGCGGTGGCGCTCGAAACGGTGTGCTGATGAACCTCCCTGGCGATGCCTCCTATGAATAAGCCCTGTGCCTGCTTTTATACTCACCAGTTTATCGCCGTGGCAAATTCCGATAGCATATGCCCCTAGTCGTACGAGAACAACGCCAATATAATAGTCTTTATTGAGCATTGAATGCAGCCATTTCGTATCAAGAGTGGGAATCACTCTTTGTTCAATTATCTGAAACGGAGGAACAACCAGGTACTTTTTATTAGTAACGCTCCAGAAAATTGCCGCCCCGGTGCTGGAACGGATATATATATCTACTAACTCATCAGATATATCTGTTGAAGAAGGTAATTCTTTAATTGATCTTTCTAGTTCAGCAGTCTGCAAGTGAGGCGGAAGGTATATTGTTTGATAGGCGTTTACAGGTTCGGTTGAAAGATTTTCAAGGAAATCTAGTGTTTTATCACGAGTAAGGACCAATTTTTTTACTTTCAATAACATTTTATAACCTGACTACGGTAACGCCGTCGCCGCCTTCTTCGCGGCTGCCGGAACGGAAAGACTTGGCTAGAGGATGAGTTGTTAAGAATTCCCTTACAATATTTCTCACGGTGCCGGTAGCCATGCCGTGGATAATGTGGACTTGGGTATTATTTGACTGCACGGCGTCATTGAGATACGCATCGAGTAACGGTTCAACTTCATCGGCACGCTTACCGCGCAGGTCAAGTTCCAGCGGTACTTTCCGGGAAGGAGGCGTTTTTATAACAGGGGCTATTTTACCGATTGATGGAGGGGCAGTCTTAACAACACTATGCAGACCGAGTCTCATTTTCGTCCTGCCCGCCTGCACTTCCACCTCCTGTGATTCTTTCGATACCGCTATTACTGTGGCGGTAAGACCAGCCTCTTTTACCAGTACCGTATCACCCATTTTAATAACGCCTGTATCTTCTTCAGATTTCTTGCCTGCTGTTGGCTGCCAGGTCGTACTGTTTAACTCTTCACGCACTCTTGCAAGAGAACGCCTTGCATGTTCCAGTTTGGTAGTGGTCTTTTCTTTACGCAGTTCGGCGGCTGCCTGGCGTATTTCCTTATGTAGTTCTGCAGCCTTGCTTACGATGGCATCACGCTCCATCTGTAAGGTCTTGAGTTCCTCGGTCTTAATTCGCTGTAATTCTTTTTCCAGTTCGTTGCTACGTTTGGCCACTTTATTACGCTCCGCCAATAAATCCAGTTCAAGTTTTTTGATTTTCTGTTTCTCCTCAATCAGGTTGGCCATCAGGGCTTCCAGTTCTTGGCTGTGTCCGGAAAGCATGTTTCGGGCATCGTTGATGATATCTGCCGGCAGGCCGAGTCGGGCAGCGGTAGCTAAAGCGTTACTTCCCCCCGGCGTTCCGATTGTCAATTGATAGGTAGGCGTCAACGTTTTGGGGTCGAATTCCAGTGAGGCATTATTAAGACCCGGAGTTGCGTGGGCGAAAGCTTTGAGATCGCTGAAATGTGTGGTAGCCACCGTCAGAGTTCCCTTCGCAAGGAAGTGACGCAGTATTGCTCTGGCCAGGGCGGAACCCTCTTCGGGGTCGGTGCTGGTACCCAGTTCGTCGAGTAGCACAAGGCTTTTATCTGTAGCCTGTCCGATAATGCGAACGATATTGCCCATATGCCAGCTGAATGTCGAAAGCGTTTGTTCGATACTTTGCTCGTCTCCGATATCAGTAAATACGCCATCGAAGAGCGGCAGGCA
>DAOUCO010000053.1:0-9760 GCA_034432135.1 Dehalococcoidales bacterium
CGGCGCGCATCAGGGCTTTATCTACGTGCGCAACGAATATCCTTTAGCCGTGGAACATGCCAGAATCGCCATCGACCAGGCGACGGACTACGGGCTCCTCGGCGATAACATCCTCGGTTCCGGCTTTGATTTCAGGATTACTATCAATAAGGGCGGTGGGGCTTTTGTCTGCGGCGAATCCAGCGCCCTTATAGCCTCCCTCGAGGGTAAGGTCGGCGAACCCAAGTCCAAATATGTTCATATGTCGGAAAAAGGGCTCTGGGATAAGCCCAGCCTCCTCAACAATGTTAAGACCTGGGCTAATGTGCCGTTAATCATTAACAGGGGCGCCGATTGGTACTCGAAAATCGGCACCGCCGGCAGCAAAGGCACGATGATATTTTCACTGGTCGGTAAGATAAATAACTCCGGCCTGGTGGAAGTCCCCATGGGCGTTACCCTGCGGGAAATGATATTTGAAATCGGCGGTGGCATCCCCAACGGTAAAAAGTTTAAAGCTGTCCAGACGGGCGGTCCTTCGGGCGGCTGTATCCCGGAGCAGTATCTGGATACCCCGGTTGACTTCGATGAATTGACCAAACTCGGCTCGATGATGGGCTCCGGCGGCATGATTGTCATGGACGAGGACACCTGCGTGGTGGATGTCGCCCGCTACTTTATCGAATTTCTTAAAGGCGAATCCTGCGGCAAGTGCGTCCCCTGCCGTGAGGGACTCACCAAGCTTAGCGAAGTTCTGAACAGGATTACCCGCGGCGAGGGCAAAATGGAAGACCTGGATACTCTAGAGGATATCGGAGAAATTATGAGTATTGGCGCTTTATGCGCCCTCGGTCGCACGGCAACCAATCCCGTTTTAAGCACCCTCAAGTACTTTAAAGACGAATATATCGCCCACATTAAAGATAAAAAATGCCCGGCCGGCGTCTGCCGCGAACTTATCGAATATGAAATAGACGCTGAAAAATGCACCGGCTGCGGCGTTTGTGCGCGGGCATGTTCCACTAAAGCCATCACCGGCGAAAAACGCCAGCCCCACACTATAAATAAGGACATGTGCATTAAATGTGGGGCATGCTTTGACGTCTGTAAATTCGACGCGGTAGTTAAACGCTAGGTTAGAAGGAGACTGTTAAATGACGAGATACTGGATAAACGCTGAAACTTCTGTCGAGATGAATGATGCGCCTGATGTTAATGTGGTTCATTTTAACGTCGATGGTAAAAATATTATGGTTTCCGCCGGGCAGACCATCTTCGAGGCTTTACAGCACACTCCCGGCATCGGCGAAATTCCCGCCCTCTGCTACAACCCCGCCGTCCGGCCCTATGGTGCCTGTCGTTTATGCACTGTAGAGGTTAGCGAAGACGAAGGTAAGAGCTTTAGGTTCGTGGCTGCCTGCCTGTATCCGGCCAAGGAAGGCCTTATCGTTAAGACGAATACCGAAAAAATCAGGAAGCTACGTAAAGGAATTATCGAGTTCCTGCTAGCGAGATGCCCCGAAGTAAAAGTCATTCAGGAGCTGGCTAAAGATTATGGCGTGGAAAAACCCCGGTTCGCTTTAGGGAAAAACGACTGTATTCTCTGCGGTCTGTGCGTCAGGGCATGCCAGGAAGTAATCGGTAAATCGGCTATCAGCCTGGTCAACCGCGGCATCTATAAAGAGGTCGCCGCCCCCTTTTATGCCTATGAACTCGGCTCCGAATGCATCGGCTGCGGCGACTGCGCTTACGTTTGCCCCACCGGCGCTATCACTTTGGGTGCCGACGGCAAGCCCATCCTCCCCCGGGTAAAAATCCCCCGCGCTGAAGTCGAGGCTATGTTATCCGAAGAGAAGCTTCGATGATTTCGTAGTTTATCACAATTTCCTCTCCTTTTTCCCTCCCCGCAATTTCATTACTCCCTCTCTCTTGATGGGAGAGGGCTGGGGTGAGGCTTTAATAATCCCCTTTATCCCCCCACCCGCCATTATGTTATAATTCATTCGCAATGAACAACGATGCACGCTATATGCGGCTGGCTTTAAAGCTGGCGCGCAAAGGCCTCGGCTATACCTCCCCCAACCCCATGGTAGGCGCTGTAATCGTTAAGGACAGGAGGATTATTGCGCAGGGGTATCATCATGCTTTTGGACTCGACCACGCCGAGGTTGACGCTCTCAAGCACGCTCAAGATGATGTTTATCCCGAGCGGAGTCGAGGGATTAAAGGTTCGACGCTTTACGTTACTTTAGAGCCCTGCCGCCATTACGGCAAGACCCCGCCCTGCACCGATGCCATTATCAAGGCTAAAATCGCCCGCGTCGTTATCGGTATGCTCGACCCCGACCCTCACATGCGCGGCGAAAGCGTTAAGCTTTTAAATGAAAAAGGCATCAAAACGACCGTCGGTGTTCTGGAAGCCGACTGCCGCGCTTTAAATGAAAAATACGTTAAGCACCGCACCACCGGCACCCCTTACGTTACGCTCAAGTGGGCGCAGACTTTAGACGGGCGCATCGCCGCCGCCGACGGCTCTACCACCCGCATCAGCTCCCCGCCTTCTTTAAAGCTGGCGCATCAACTCCGCGCCACCCACGACGCTATTTTAGTGGGCGTTCAAACGGTTATTAAAGATAATCCGGAACTCACCACCCGACTCGTCAAAGGTAGGAATCCCCTCCGCGTTATTCTGGACTCTACTTTAAGGATTCCCCTCACCTCTCAAGTACTGCAAAACCAAGACAAAGCTAAAACTTTAGTGGCCACCACCCCGAACGCGGATAAACACAAGCTCGCCGCTTTAAAGAAAATGGGCATCGAGGTCTTAACTATCCCGCCGGATAAAAAGGACCGCGTCGACCTTAAAAAACTCCTCAAAACTTTAGGGGCAAGGGATATTTCCTCTTTATTAGTTGAAGGCGGCGCGACGGTGATTACTTCTTTTCTCCGACTTAACCTCTTTGATAAACTGGTGGTGATTATCGCCCCCAAAATCCTTGGCTCCGGCACCCCCTCCATCTCCGACCTTTCTATCACCGACTTAGCCAAAGCCTATAAACTCACCTTTGATAAGGTCTATAGAAGCGGGGAGGATTTAGTGTTGGAGGGGAAGGGGGTATAGTGGATAAAGAATAGACTATTATAATATTTTTCTCAAAATGGTTTAATTTTTATTTTCTTTAGAGCTTGATTGGCTAAATCTATTGCGAATTCATTTGTATCTTCTTGTGTAAGCTTTTTCGTTTTAATTTTTTCTGGAAGATATATCTTCTCAAATTCTTCAATGGTATGAATTAATTTTTCTCGTTTTTTTATCGTTGTCATATTTCACCTACATCTTGATATATTTTTATTTTTTCAGTTATTTTCATGATACGTCTTTTTCTTAATCCATACAAATCCATCTTTTTTACATATTACAGCCACGTCAATTGGTTCAGAAACGGTCTCTTTCTCAGTGGAAAATTTACGCTTAAGTGTTGTAAGGCTTACTAAAGATTCTGCAAGTGTTGCTAAATCGGATTTAGGTAGTACAGCTACCACGTCAACAATTGGGTTAGTAAACATTTCTTCAATTTTTTCATCCATAGCTTTTCTATATTTGTCAAAAATATCATGGCAATTCTTTCTAATTTCTAACGACAAACGTTTTTTCTCTGAAGGGTTATATTTTTTTAAACTCTTTATTACCGCATTTGAAAATTTTTCAGCAACACGAGACATAAAAATAGATTCTATATTTCTATATTCCGGATCTACTCCTTCCATAAATCTGTTAACCATCTCTCTTTGCGCGAAGGCTAAAACACTTCCTTCCGAATCTTTGCCTATTACAGTATTTACACCCTTCATATATTTTAATTTATTATCAAATAAACCATCTAAAATAAATGATTTTACTGAAGGAAAAACTTCTTTTTCACCAAAACCTGCTATTACTACACCAGTGTTTGTGTCATCATTAGTTGCTAAAGAAAAAAAATAGCGCGCTAATTCCAATAAATTCCGCTTAGCTTGTATAGATAGTGGTATTTTTTGAAATACAAGTTCCTGCGCTTTTTTCGTTTCTTCTCCGTAATTTTTAACTATCTTACGACTCATATCTAAAGAAATAGATGACTCTTTTTCATTTTTTATATGAGTTTTAGCTTTATTTAACTCTTTTTTTATAACTTTAGACACTACACGCTTAATAGAATTTTCATTCAAAGGTCCTACTTTTTTCAAGGTATGGTCTACAGTATCTTTGATGACTTTGAGAATGTCTGAATAATAAGTTATTAAGTAGTAAGTAAAATAACTCCTCTGTTTACTATCGGTGAAAATATGATTATTTTTTTTAAAAAAAGATAAAAAGTATTTGATATATTCATTCATATTATTAAAACCAGATATGGGTATTTTTTTATTTATTTCGCATATTATTGTTTCCCACGGTACTCCCATGAACTGAGCATTATTGAAAATCATTACACCAACTGGTTTATCTTTTAGTAGTCTAAATATTTTGTCAGCTGTAGTAAATATCTTTTCACCACCGGATAATGTCGCAGTCACTGCGCTATCTGCTGCAAGAGCAATAGCTTCTTTGTTTATTATTATAATTTCTGCTGTCATGTTGTTACATTATAAATAAGAATATCATTTTAGGAAGTGATTTTAATACTATTTAAAATAGTTGTCAAATATTTTACAAATTTTGTATCATTATAGCTTTTCTTTCCTCCTAAAACACCACATCACCTTTACCACCGCGATATTCCATCACCTCCGCTTGGGTGTCCTCTTTATGTGCCAAAGCCCCTTCCCTACCTTCCGTTTGCATTAGGTTTTTAGCCCCTTTATAATCCTTGTAATAGGAGTTCTCATATAATGACGGGCCGGGCAATTTTTTCTACCATTCTTCTCGTCGTCGCTATTCTTATACTCGCTTTTTTCAGAGTCATGTATGATTACTATCGGGTTGTTTTCTGGCTGGCTATCGCCTTTGTTATTATCGCCCCAACCTGTTACTTTTTAAGGTTCAGGATAAAGCGGGCTCTTCATCGTATACGTCATCGTCATTAATAAAAACCGCCCGTTTGAATTCAGCCTTTTTACCAACTCTCCCTTTCGTAAAGGGAGATAAGAGAGGGTTTTTTCCATCATCCCCCCTCTTTCTCTGCGACAAAACCCCCTTGCTTCTTTGCCTTTTCTGTGTCTAAACTATATCGTAACCGCTTCGCACTTTAACAACATTAATCGCAGATGTATCGTCCTTCCCTGCCAGCGGGGAAGGATAAGAGGTTAGAGTCGCTCACCGCCCGCTCTTTAACATTCCTTAACAACTTTATACTAGATCTATCGTCCTTCCCTGCCAGCGGGGAAGGATAAGAAGTTAGAGTCGCTTACCGCTTCGCTCTTTAACATTTTTAATATCTGCCGCCGGCGGGGAAGTCTCCCTTTGTAAAAGGGAGAGACAGAGGGATTTTATACTATAAACAAACCCTCTTTAACTCTAAAAACGAATAACCGGATTTGTAGCTGATTTACCATAAAACGAATAACGAATGCCTGAAGCTAACCACTCGTGGAAAAATAAAAAATTTTTTAAACGAATAACGAATAATTTAGGGCTTAGAATTTAGGATTTTCCCCTTTACCCCGAGTATAATCTAGGGACTCCATCGCCTCCACCACGATAAAGATGCTCCCCGCCGCGCATATCAGGTCGTTGGGCTTCGCCTCCCCTAAAGCTAACTTCATCGCTTCCTTAACACTCTCCGCCGCCCGAGGCGTCACCCCGTGCTTCTGAAAAGTCTCGACTAAAGTCTCCGCCTTCACCGCCCGCGGGTGTCGGCTCGCCACCAGGATTATGTCCCCCGTCATTTTCGCCGCCTCCGCCGCCATGCCCTCTATGTCCTTGTCCGCCCCGAACCCCAGTATCAGCTTCAGCCCCTCGTACTTGAAATACGCCCTTAGCGCCTCTCCCAGTCTCTGCATCGAGTACGCGTTATGCGCCCCATCGACGATTACCCAGGGCTTCCTCTTCAGCACCTGTAACCGACCCGGCCAGTTCACTTTCTTCAGCCCTTCGACGATGCTTTGGTACGTTATCTTCACCCCTCTTCCGATTAATAGTTCAATGGCGGCGATGGCGTTGGTGGCGTTCTCCATCTGGTGTTCCCCGAGCAGCGGTATCTCTACTTTATACTCGCCCTTCATTCCTCTGACGACGAACTTCTGCCCCTTTTCATTGAAATCTCCTTTTCGCCACGTCACGTCCTGCCCTACTTTAACGAGTCGGATGCCTTTTTCTCCGCACACCCTCTCGATGACCCCTAAAGCCTCCGGGAACTGCGGCGCTGTAACTACGTCCGCCCCCGACTTGATGATACCCGCTTTCTCCCCGGCTATCTTCGTCAAAGTGCTGCCTAATACATCCATATGGTCGTAGCTGATGGACGTCATTACACAGACCTCCGGTTTCACGATGTTCGTCGCGTCGATTCTTCCCCCCAGCCCCACCTCGATTACCTGCCAGTCCGCTTTCACCCTTTTAAAGTGCAGGAACGCCATCGCCGTGTATATTTCGAAGGTCGTCAGCTCCCCTAAATCCCCCAGAGCGTTCTCCCCCTCAACGTGCGGCTTCAGTATCTCCACCAGCTTTGCCCAGTCCTCCTTGGAGATTGGATTGCCGTTCACCTGTATCCTTTCTGTGAACGTTAGGAGGTGGGGAGAGGTATAAAGCCCCACCTTGTAACCGGCGCTCTTTAATATCGACGCTATCATCGCCGAGGTGCTGCCTTTCCCCTTTGTCCCCGTCACGTGCACCGTCCTGGCTGAAAGGTGCGGATTTCCCATTCTTGCCATCAGCCTCTCGATGCGTTTTATGTCCCAGACTATTCCGGAGCGCGGTAGCCGTTCATAGTCCGCATACTTTAACAGGTATTCCAGCGATTCCTGGTAGTTCATTTTCACTCCTTAAAGCTATCATATCCCATCTCCTTAATCCGGTAAAGCACAACGGTCATTGCGAGACCATCCCGACCGCAGTCGGGAGGCGCGGCAATCTCACTCGCTTTTTAGTGATACGAGACTCAATTTCACAGAACTCCTTAAAATTGCTAGAATATTCAGGTAATAAATATCTCTGGAGGCAATAAAAATGGCTGATAAAGGAATTTTCGACCTTTCCGGTAAAGTAGCTCTGATTACCGGCGCCAGCCGCGGTCTGGGGCGTGCCTTCGCCGAGGCTATGGCGGAATTCGGCGCCGATGTCGCCTGCGTCGGCCGCGATACGGTTAAACTTGATGAAACAGTAAAAATCATCGGTAAATTCAAGCACCGCGCCATCGCTATCAAAGCGGATGTCACCCAGGAAGCTGAAGTCAAGCATATGGTCGATGAGACCGTTCGGCAGCTCGGGAAAATAGACATCTTTTTTAATAACGCCGGTATCGCCCGGCCGCCGCGTAAAATCCACGAAACTCCCATCGAAGAATGGGATGTAGTCATCAACACCAATCTTAGAGGTGCGTTCCTTGCGTTAAAATACGTTCTCGCGGAGATGGTCAAGAATAAAAAAGGCTCTATCATCAATATTTCTTCTATCGCCGGTCTCCGCGCCGAAGTGCCGGAAGTCGGCCCCGCGTCTTATGGCGCCTCCAAGGCCGGACTTATCCTCCTTACCCAGATTGCCGCCATGGAATATGCCAAAGACGGCATCCGCGTTAATGCCATCGCCCCCGGGATGCATAAGTCCGAGCTGGGGCAAAACAACCCCGGTCCCAAGCCCCCTCCGGAAGTCATGGCAAATATGGCAAAGATGATTGAGCAGTACTGCGCCCAGTGGATTCCTATGGGCCGCATGGCAGAGGCAAGTGAACTGAAAGGACTGGCCGTCCTGCTGGCTTCCGATGCCTCCAGCTATATCACCGGCCAGGTCTTCGTCGAGGACGGCGGACAGTCCGCAAGATTGTGATATCACAATTTTTTACTAATATTAAAATTTTCTTAACTTTATTCTTGAAAACCTATTGACAAACCACAACATGTTGTGGCAATATATATTCCGCTATACCACCTTTTGTGGGGGAATCATTTTTTGTTTTGTCCTTTTTGTGGCTATAACGATTCTAAGGTAATCGACTCCCGTGACGTTAACGACGGCATTCGCCGGCGGCGCCAGTGCCTGCGTTGTGACCTGCGTTTCACCACTTATGAGCGGCTCCAGCGCGCCAGTCTCTTTGTCATTAAGAAGGACGGACGCCGTGAGGAGTTTAACCGTGAAAAGCTTCTGGCGGGCATCCGCAAAGCCTGCGATAAAAGGCCTCTCGCTACCGGTGCGGTGGATAAACTCGTCGATGAAATTGAGGGGGAACTTTACCAGATGGGACGGTCGGAGGTGCCTAGCGCTCATATCGGCGACCTCGTTATGGCTAAACTTAAAAAGCTCGACCATATTGCCTATCTCCGTTTTGCCAGCGTTTACCGCGAGTTTGAAGATATTACCACGCTCAAACAAGAAGTGGATAACCTCGTTAGCCGTGCGCCCTCACCCCCCACCAACCAGCTTCCCCTTTTTAAGCAACAAGAGCTACCCGCGCAACTACAGACCCGCCGGAGGGGGCGGCGATGAACGTTAGCAACCACGGCCGGAGGAACGTTTCACCCGTCAACCGCAGCCTCGTCGCCCGCATTGTCTTTGATAATGCAGCGGCTATGGGTATCCGCGACCGTAAGCTCGTGGAAAAGCTGACCTCTCAAGTCATTGAGCGACTCGAAAAAGCCCGAATGCAGGGTTTACCTGCCTTACCCGGCATGGAAGAACTGGTGGACCGTCATTCCCGACAGGCGCCCCGCGGCAGGATGCCCACCGAAGCAGAAATAGAAGCTATGGTCATGGAAGTCCTTAATGCCCAGAAACCCGCTCCCGAACCGGTACAAAAAGAGGAGGTCGAAGCCGAAATGGAAACCGAAACCGAAATTAAGACAGCTAAAGAAACGTTATCCCCCAACGGCCTGACCGCTACGGCTCTTCAGGTACTGGAAAGGCGCTATTTACTGCGGGACGACAAAGGTAAGGTGATAGAAACACCGGAAGAAATGTTCCGTCGTGTGGCTAGGGCTGTCGCCGCTGCGGAGCTTATCTATAATCCTAAAGCTAACGTGAAATCTGTCGAAGATGATTTTTTCAAGCTTATGTACGCCCTTGATTTCCTCCCCAATTCCCCCACCCTGTTGAACGCCGGGAAAAAGCTGGGACAGCTCTCTGCCTGTTTCGTCCTCCCTGTTGACGACTCCATGGAGTCGATTTTCGATGCTGTGAAATATACCGCCCTTATCCATAAAAGCGGCGGCGGCACCGGCTTCTCTTTCTACCGCCTCCGCCCGGAAAATGATGTGGTCGGTTCTACCGGCGGCGTCGCCAGCGGCCCCGTTTCCTTTATGCGCGCCTTCGATACCGTTACCGATGTCACCAAACAGGGGGGCACGCGGCGCGGTGCCAATATGGGTATTATGAACATCAACCATCCGGACATCATGAAATTTATTGAAGCTAAAGCCAGCCAGTCCGCCTTGACCAACTTTAATCTTTCCGTAGCTATAACCGCCGACTTTATGGAAGCCGTCAAAGCGGGCGCCGATTATGACCTTATTAATCCGCATACAAAAGATGTCTACGGCAAGCTCAACGCTAAAGAGGTCTTCGATAAAATCGTCGATATGGCATGGCGCACCGGCGACCCCGGTATCATCTTTATCGACCGCATTAACGAGGCTAATCCCACCCCCCACC
>DAOUCO010000054.1:0-2714 GCA_034432135.1 Dehalococcoidales bacterium
AGCACGCCTTTAACCTTGGTGATGTCATCGGCGCGGCCTAAAACGCCGCCTTCGAGCAGGCGGAAAGTCCGGCCGCAGTCGCATTGCCGGGCGTTCCACTGGATTAAGTCCTTCACATCGAAGCGGATGCAGGGCTGCGCCATCCGGTTGAAAGTAGTGACCACCATTTTCCCCCGCCGCCCCGGTTCTTCGATAGTTTCACCGCTTTCAACGTCTTCAATTTCCACCAGATAAAATGCCTCGTTAACGTGCAGGCCGGCCTGATGGAGGCACTGCCAGCCCCAGTGGCCTATTTCTGTGCTTCCCACCTCGTCGTATACTTTAGCGCCCCAGGCATCTTCCATCCTTTTACGCGTGGCGGGGACGCTGCCGCCAGGCTCTCCAGCGACGGTAATCCTGCGGATATAAAGCTCTTTAGGCGGGTCGATGCCCATACCCCGGGCGGTCTCCGCCATACCTAATACGTAAGTAGGCGTAGCACCCATCGCCGTAGCTTTCAGCTCTTTTATCTTTAGAATGCGCGCCTCGGTGTTAAGAACGCCGCCGGGGATAACCTCGCAGCCGATTTTCTCAGCGGCACAGTGATAAGCCCAGAAAGCAACAAAAATGTTATAGCCGAAAGGGACAAAAACCCGTTCCCCGGGGCGGTAGCCCTGCGCCCACATAGCATAGCAGTAGGCCTCCGTGCCCAGCTCCCAGTCCTGCCAGGTGTCCGCCTGGTAAATGGGCTGGCCGGTGGTGCCGCTGGTCTGACGGTAATCCGTCACCTGTTCCAGAGGTACGCACAAAATATCGCCGTAAGGATAATTATCTTTGCCCGGCCCCTGGACGCTCCGCATCATGGACTTTTCAATCTTGGGCACTTTTTTTATATCTTCAAATTTTTTAATATCGCCAGGCTCAATGCCGGCATCGCTGTAGAGCTTATGATAGAATTTAGAATGCTCATAAGCCCAGGTAAAGATTTCCTTGAACCTGTTTAACTGCAACTGGCGAAGTTTTTCGCGGGGCATCGTTTCTAGTATAGGATTCCAATATTCGCTTTCGTTCACTTAAATAACCTCTTATAATCCGAATTTCAAGATATTAATTGCGCTGCATATAAAATATACTCAAAAGCAGGTGAGGTTGGCAAATATTGTTTAGATGATGTATTATTAAGAGGCTTTGGGTGATATTCGTTCTATATGGAACAAAAATATACCGTTATATATGCACAGTAATAACGCAATAAAGCTATTTTAGATATGAGATTATATTGACAAAGGCTTTAAACCGTTATAATATAGTTCTAGATAGAACATTTCTGACCTTCCTCATTACTCTTATAAATTTAAATTATGACTGTCAGCGAAGTAACCAGAAGAACCGATAAAACCCCGTTGGGAACACTATTATCCATCCTTTTATCTTTCGAAGTGCTCGCACGATATCTGGAAATCGAGCTAAAACGCCATAAAGCCAGCCTCATACGCTTCAATATCATGAGCACGCTATTTAAGAACGGTGGGGAGATGATGCCTTCGGAGATAGCGGAAAGCGTCTTCCGCGAAAAAAACACGATTACGGCCGTGATAAATACGCTGGAAAGGGAAGGGGTAGTCCGCCGCGAACCTTCAACCAACGACCGCCGGTCGGTGAAGGTGGTCATCACCGATAAAGGGTGGAAGGAAGCCAACCGCTTAAGTCCCATCGCCCAGGAGTTGAGTCGGGAAGTATTATCCTGTCTGAATAAAGAAAGGGTTGAAGACCTGGTGGAAATAATGCGGAATCTCCGGGAAAATTTGCTGCCGAGAATCGTTAAAACTACCGGGAACGGAAAGAGAATATCCTGATAATATTATTTTATTACATAGGTTTCACAGCGGAACCTGAAAGAATTTGCGCTGAATACGATTGAAGAAAGGATAGCGCATCGGTGAAAGAGATAAGGATACATGGCAGGGGCGGTCAGGGAGCCGTGCTGGCGGCGAGAATGCTGGCGAGTGCTTTCGTTGCCGAAGGGAAGTACATAGCCAGCTTCCCGATGTACGGTTTCGAAAGGCGCGGCGCGCCGGTCGTCGCTTTTACCCGAGTCGATGACAAACCAATACTGGAAAAAACGCAAATTTATAATCCTGACTGCCTCATAGTAATCGACCCCGGCCTCCTCATTTTACCCACCCTGTTCACCGGACTGAAACCGGAAAGCATTTTTATTCTGAACAGCTCAAAAAAACTACCAAAACAGCCGAATGAAAACCTCAAAATAGGGGGAGTGGTCAATGCAACAGGTATAGCCGTACAGGAAATCGGACGGGATATTCCCAACACATGTCTCCTCGGTGCTTTTGCCGCCGCTTCCGGCTGGCTGAAATTGGAATCGATTCTGAAAATCCTGCCGGACTATCTTAGCGGCGATATTTTGCAGAGAAACTTGAAAAGTGCCGAGAGAGGCTACAAAGAAGTGGAGGTTGTTAAATGGTAATAAAACATAAGAATCTTTTCAAGACGGAGAACGCTTGGTCGAATGCCGATGAATCACTTCTTTGCCTGGATACCGGTAGCTGGCGTATCAACCGACCGGTGCTGGACAAGGGAAAGTGCACCTACTGCGGTCTCTGCGCTTTATACTGTCCACCCCAGTGTATGAAAGATATGGGCGACTATTATGAAGTAAATCTGGCTTATTGTAAAGGCTGTGGAATTTGCGCCACGGAATGCCCGAAGAAAGC
>DAOUCO010000055.1:0-20605 GCA_034432135.1 Dehalococcoidales bacterium
CGTGCCTTTCAAACATAGCACTCTTTTCCAGCTACTCGCCAGGCGCCACAGGCTGGTATTGGTGCCATTATCGGTAACCAGATAAACTTTATCGCCTTTCCTTGACACTTCAACATCTCTGGCATTGGTAATAGTTGTGTCGATAAGACTTATGTCATCGAAATCCTCTCCGTTATCTAAAGATTTGGCAAAAGCGCTTTCACCTCCCGATGTTCCTGCTATGACCGTGCTATCCAGCCAGGCGACTATCGTTTGATTGTCTCCGCTCGGGCTTTTCGTTGCGGATGACATCTTGAACGTTGGGAAAAATGACGAAGGATTGGTACAGCGGTAAACGGTGGTGGCATCATAGGAACCGGCAACCAGATCTGCGCCGTTATAGGCGATACCGTGGATTTTAACATTGTGAAGGATATTGGTATTGATAATATCCACTATTCGATAGATGCCGCTGCTCGTATTGGCTGTTGCGTCGCCGTCAATTGTTATACCGATAAAGGATTTATATGTGGATGAGTCACTGCCGTCGAAAGTCGGGGTAAGCGCCAGCGAAGCCGATGTTAGCCTGGTAATATTAACGCTGTCTACCACGGCGCAAGGATAATCTGCGTAACCCGCAGCATCATTCCATAAACTTGTATTGATATTAAGAAGCTGAAGTCTGACCCCCCCTGTGACGCTGTTATTATCGGTGACGACGGCCACGGTGGAGTCCCATGAAAAACTGGGGGAGAAAACCACCGCCGCAGTTTCATTATCCGTGGCAATCCCGCCAAAATTATTGGTCGTATGCCAGTCAGGTATAAGCGAGCCGTAATCGTAATACCAGAGGTTGGCTAGACCTGCTACTTCTTTACCGGCTACTGCTATGTATTTGATACCGTCTTTCAGCGGGGATATCGCGATGTCTAGGATAGCCGCTACTGGCTTTCCCGCCAGAGTCCCCGGGACCGTTTCCATCGTTTGCCAGTTTACGCCGCCATCGATGCTGATGTAGACTGTCGCCGCATTCGTGTTGGCGATAACTACCAGGTTGTTATCATCCGGAGCGACGGTTATCAGGTCGGCTTTAATGGGTGCCTGAAGTGTTGTCCAGCTAGCGCCGCCGTCTGTTGATTTAAAGACGACTGTATCGGTGGTAATATCGGTAATGCTATTGCCGGGGACGGCATAGATTGTGATGGAATCATTGCCGATAGCGAAATCGCGGACATCTACTCCGGCCGGACCTAGCATGTTGTTCAATCGGGTCGGGATTACCTCCGCTGACCATACACATATACCGGCCGATACTGGTTCGGGCCAGGAAAACAGACTGAATAGTAAGAGCAAACATATGCCCAGGCTGAATATTCTCGCTATTTTCTGTGTCATGGGCTTGCGGTGATTATTATTTTCCCTGTTTTATTCTTCCCTGGTCTGTAACTTGGCGTAAAGTGCTTTTTCTATTGCTAACGCTTTTTCTGGTATCTGATTTATCTTACCTGTGGATAATGCTATTAGGTAGACTCTCGCGGTCTTTTCGATAAGTTCACAGGCGGTAAAAGCGTCCTGCATGGTTCTTCCTGTTCCTACTGCCCCGTGGTTTGCCAGTAAGACGGCATGCCTGTCACCCAGCGCCGCCAGGACATTGGTTAATTGCTCCGGCGTACCGCTTAAAGCATAGCCCGCTAGCTTTATTTCTCCGCCCAGGAAAACTACCTGGTCTTCCAGTATCGGCGGGATATTGATGCCGGCAACGGCGGCGGCGCTGACAAAGACCGAATGGGTATGAATAATGGCATTGACATCTTTTCTCGCTCGGTAAATGCCGATGTGCAGCGGTGTTTCTATTGAAGGGGGTGCACTACCTGCTATCCTCTGGCCTTCGAAGTCGATAATAGGAATATCATTAACTCTTAAAGTATCGTAATGCCGCGATGTGGGGGTAATCGCTATTAACTGATTTTTATCATCGGCAGGCAGTCGTAAACTGATATTTCCGCAAGTGCCTACCACCAGCCCTTTTTCCGCCATTTTCAAGGCAGCTTCGAGTACAATTTTCCTGGCTTCTCGCCACTGGTCCATTTGATTTCCCCGCTTTCGGACGACCTGTACTCTGGTAGACACGACGGATAAGCGCCGTTACTAGATTCTAATATAGTCGGGCAACTGGTTCAAGCTTTATTTCCCGGTATATTTTGTCGGTGGTGTAGAAACCGTCTTGTAAGGCCAGGCAAGTATGCTGCCGTCCATGAAACTTACGTTTTTAAAGCCGGCACTATCGAGCATCCTCTGGGCTTGGTAAGCTCGTATACTGGACCGGCAAAGAACGACTATTTCATCGTTTTTAGAAAGCTCATCCATTCTTCCGTACAATTCCGGCAGGGGGAGTAACTTAACCTGCGGGGCTTCAATACGCTGCGCTTTCCATTCCTCTGGTGAACGTACGTCCAGTAAAATGAATTTTTCGCTTTTATCGAGTTTGTTTTTTACCTGTTGCGGTGTTAACGACCGCGCGTATCCCGCTTTTTTATTACGAATAACGTTAGCAGCGTGGTTCAACGGGTCCATGGCGCTGTTGTAAGGCGGCGCGTAAGCAAGGTCTAGGTTGGCAAGATTATCTACCGTGGCGCCCATGGTCAGCGCCGTTGCCAGCACATCGATACGCTTCGCGGCATCACCTGTCCCGATTACCTGCCCGCCCAGCAGATTACCGGTGGTTTTCTCTGCGATTAGTTTAACCATTATATCTTTGGCTCCGGGGTAATATGTTGCGTGGTCGTCGCTTGGCACAAGGGAAGTAACGATTTCATAACCGGCGTCTTTCGCCTGCGTTTCGTTGAGCCCCGTCCGCCCAACGTTATAGTCAAAAACTTTAACGATAGCCGTCCCCACCACCCCGGGGAATGTATCTCTGCCGCCGCTAACGTTGGTGCCGATGACCCTGCCGTGCTTGTTGGCTGTCGACCCCATCGGGACCAGCGTCTTTTTCCCGGTGACGATATTGACCATTTCCGCACAGTCACCGCCGGCGTAAATATCTGCGTCGCTGGTCTGGAGAAATTCATTGACGGCGATGCCCCCGGTCGTTCCGATGGCGAGTCCCGCCTCTTTAGCTAGGGTAACATTGGGTCTGACGCCCAGGGATAACAAGACCATGCCAGCGTTGATTCCTTTATCTCCCACCATTACTTTATTAACGCTGCCGCTGCTATCTCCCTGGAAGCCGGTAACGCGCTGCCCGAACATCAGCGTTACGCCTTTGGATTTCAGGTGTTTTTCTACCTGCGCGGCGATTTCCTCATCAAGCAGCGCCGGCAATGGCCAACCCAGCATTTCAAGTATCGTTACTTTGAGCCCCATAGCGACGAAGTTCTCTGCCGCCTCCAGCCCTATTAATCCCGCTCCTACAATCACTACTTCTTTGTTTTTCAGTCCCTTTATGTAGCGGCGTATGCCCAGGGCATCTGGGATATTGTTCAGCGTAAAGATGCCCTTAAGGTCTTTGCCCTCCCAGTTCGGCACGGTCGGCGTGGCGCCGGTGGCAATTACCAGCTTATCGTATTCCAGTATCTGGTGTTTTTCCGTCTTGATATCGACTATTTCCACTGTGTGTGTTTTAGGGTTAATTGATGTGGCTTTTGTGCCGGCGAAAACAGTTATCTTTAATACGTTGCGGAAGTAATCGACTGGACGTTGTATTAAGTCGTTCTCCTTAACTATTCTGCTGATATAGTAGGGCAGGCCGCAGGTGGCGGTTGATAGATTATCTCTCTGCTCAATAATCGTTATCTTGGCGGACTGGTCTAAGCGCCTTGCCCTGGCGGCAACTTTAGCCCCGCACGCCGTCCCCCCAATGATTACAATATTGTTCTGCTTGGGCATGTAAATACCTCCGCTTTTTATCTTTTCATTTTGGAGTGTATCTGATTCGCCGGCAAGGAAGCAAGTACTAAAGTCTCTTAAATAAAAAGGGGGAACCACTAGGCTCCCCCTCAAAACTAAATAAATTCAACCAAGACTATTTCTTCTTGGCTTTCTCCAGCGGTATGTCCCCAAGGTTAATGTCTTTCTCTGTATTGAGCTTGATAAAGGACTTGGCGGCAAAGCCTTTAGCTTCAATCGTTAAATTATACGTGCCGTCCGCCAGCCCGTGGAACCAGAAGTCCCCGAAGCCGTCTGTGGTGGCGGTCACGGTCTCGCCGGCTTTCGGACCCGTCAGTGTGCATTTAGCTCCGATGACCACTTCTTTCTCAACGGGGTCGTAAACCGTCCCTGCGATGAATTTCTTGGGGATATTCAGATAATACACTCTGGGCTTTGTCTTTGCTTCCGGCTTGAGTACCTCGGCTTTAGCAATCAAAGCCTTAAACTCTGCCTCTTCCCCGAACTTTATCGCCTCGGTCGGGCACGAATCGGCGCAGCGCGGTACTTTCCACTCCCCTCCGTCCAGCAGATGCGCGCATCCCGTGCATTTCTGGGCTATATTCAGGCTATCGTTGAAGTAGATAACGCTATAAGGGCAGGCGTCCACGCAGGCTTTACAGCCGGTGCATTTCTCCGGGTCGATGATGACCAGCCCGTCGTCCCTCTTATATATCGCTCCTTTGATAGGGCAGGCAGGTATGCATGGGGCTTTGTCACAATGCTGGCAAAGTAGCGGAATATAATGCATCTTGACCTTGGGTACCGTTCCCCTTATATATTCATTCAGTTTCATCCAGAACTGCCCGGTGTCTGGTTGGGGCTTGGCATAAGGTGACCAGTCGTTGCCGACGTGTTCATCTTTACAGGCAATCTGGCAGGCGTAACAGCCGTTACATATTCCAACGTCGATGACAAAGACCTTCATTATTGCATACCTCCTTCGACCCAGGCATTGAAACGCAGGCCGGACGCCTGGTCGTATTCTCTCTTAAAAGCGGCGTCGAACGATTCGGGGTCTTTCGACCGCCACTCTTGATAATCTTTTTCGGTAACTTTCTGCACTTCCACCAGATAGCCGCTGGTAGCCTGACCGCAGGCGTTCTTGGATACGATACCGTTGGGTGAAATGGTGTTAATCGCCCCGCCGCGGTCAACGCCGTCAATTATCGGGTCGTGGCGAGCGCCATGGTCGACGTAGGCCACGCCCGGACTCATCCGCTCCCAGACGCGCGCGCCGCAAAGTACTACCCCTCTCTCATTAAACACTTTAACGATGTCCCCGTCCTTGATGCCGCGTTTTTCAGCGTCCTTCGGGTTAAGCCAGCAGGGCTCGTAACGGTAACCATCTGCGCCTAGCACTTTACAGGTGGGAATTTCTCGTGTCCAGCTGATGTCATCGCCTTGCGCATGGGTGCGCCACCGACCGTGGTTGGACATTAATAACAGCGGGAACATGGAGGCTCTTTCGCTGGAAAGGCGTTCATCATGTGTCTCGCCCCGTTCAATCCACTTGGGGTAAGGTGGTCTTTCTTTATCATCGGGGAAGTATTTCGCCAGTCTTTCCGAGTAAAATTCCAGTTTGCCACTTGGCGTGTTCAGCGGATTATGCTCAGGATCTTCGTAGAATTTCCTGAAACCGGGTGGGTCGTTTTCCCAGTCTTTAGCCACAGGGTAGACGAAGTATTTCTTCTCTAAAAAATCTTTCCAGGTGGTCATCGCGCTAAGCTCCATGGTGTCAAAGACGTCTTTTTGCAGGTCGCGGGTCGTTTTGCCTTCGGAGAACTTTTTCCCGTAGCCGAGCTTCTCGGCAATGGCTAGCACTATTTCGTAGTCGCTCATAGATTCGCCGATAGGCTGTACCGCTTGCTCCTGTATGCATACGCTCTGGAAGTGCGGTCCCTGCCTCGAATTGGTCACGATATCTTCTACTTCCAGTGTCGTGTTCGCCGGCAAAATAATATCCGCATACAAACATTCGTTTTCCAGCCACGGATGTTGTGCCACTATGCACTCAATCGATTCATGCTGGAAGGCGTCAATCGTCCAGTTACCGTGACCCCAGCAGGTGATACGACAGGGCGTATCCGTCCATATCATATGTATCAAGGTGCCGCCCTTTTCTTTAGCGATGGGGTAGGTGTATTTAACGAACTGGTCTTCCGTCTGCGATTCCTGTCCGCCGCTCCCGATAAAGGTAAGGGGCGGTTTGAGTATCGCGTCTTGGATAAGAGTTTTAGGAATCAGCTGTTTACCCCAGGCGTCTATGGTCGTCCGGCATGGTATTCTTAGTCGTTCTGTTAACGCCGGGTTAAAGTAGCGGATGCTCTTGAGACCTTCGGCGCGGGGCATCCCGAAATAGGTTATCTGGCACTGGTGTACGCCGGGTCCGCCGAGTCCCTGCATGCCCAATAAGATACATTCAAGTCGGCCGGGCTCATGAGAGTATGGCCCTCGTATGAATGAACCGCCGAAGTAATGCATGATAGACGTGACTTTTTTCGCGAACTCCCACGCCAGGGCTTTAATCGTCCATTCCGGCACGCCGCATTTTTTTGAAGCCCATTCCGGCGTCTTGGGTATGCCGTCTTCTTTGCCCAGCACGTAGTCCGAAACCTTATCCATACCTACTGCGTGGGTCTTTACATATTGTTTTTTCCATGTGCCTTCTTTAAGCCATACATATATTATTGCCAGCTGTAATGCCGCATCGGTATTGGGTAGCACCGGTATCCATTTATCGGCATGTACCGCGGCACCGTAGTTAAGCTCGGGGCAGATATATACCTGCTTGATGCCCGCCTGCGTCCAGAAGTAACAGATTCGCGTAGCGTACTGCCCGGTAAAGCCCCAGGGGGTAGTCTCGGGGTCGCAGCCCCAGAAAAGTAGCATCTCGGCATTTTCCGTAATATCTTTAATCAGGTTGGCTGCCGGCGACATCATTCCTTGGAAGCCCTGTCCCCAGACGTGTTTGGCACCCCAGTACCAGCCTTCCCAGCTGTCCGGACCTCTTACCTGTTGGGTGAAACCTCCCATCATATCGAGGAGCCTTCCCTGGTGCCCGTGTGGTGTATGGATTGTCTTGCACTCGCCGTGCCCGTCCCCCTGGACGAGGATCGCCAGAGGTCCGTACTGTTTGTGTATTCTCTTAATTTCATCCGCCACGATGGTCGTGGCCTCTTCCCACGAAATCCGGCGGTACTTACTCTTGCCGCGGTTCTGCGGGTTCCTTTCACCCTTGGGGTCCCAGTCCACTCTGATGAGTGGATATTTAATTCGGTTAGGAGAATACGTTCTTTTCTTATAGGCTAGTGAAAATGTCCCGGGTAAAGCTTTCATCAGCGGTTCTAACGTCTTGCCGTTCCGCTTCATTTTCCAGGCATTGAACTTATTTTTATCATATCTCCAGTCGTAGTGGAACGGACGGATTCTCACGGCTTTGCCATCTTTAACATCAACAAAACATTCGCCGCCGCCGCCCAGCAGACCGCCAAGGGCCAGGGCTTTAATTACCGTTTTGTCTGGCTTTACATCTATCTTTTTACTTTTTACAGCCGACATTTCACTTAATCTCCTTCCAGAACTTTACATGCGATTCTCTTTAACGATTTCGGTATTTTTAAGACTAGATATTATGGCGGGATTGACGGAATGCTTAAAAAAACGCGGTATTTTTTATTATACCTATAAAATTTACTATAGCGGGCTTTTACTTGTCAAGTTCAAACCTTTATCAATTCTGTCGTTGTAATACCGCTTTAACTCCCTTTTTGGTTTTAGTTTAGAGGTTCTTTCATAAGTGAGTCTCGTTCTAATCTGCCATCTAAGTTCTGTGATTTTTTTGATAAAATTTCGCATTATTTTGTGACTGCTGATTGATAACCCACATATAAACTTGGACTGCCTGGAGAAAAATGCATGGAGACGTTAACAATATCGTGTCGCCTTTTTATTAGTTCTATCGTATTTAGAAATCGTTGGCTGTATTTGTTTTTGGCCTCTCTGACTCAGGCCTTACTGACGTGCCGGTTATACCTGCAGGACTTTTACCTGGACTGGCGCGTCAGGAGGCCGGTATTATTACTGGCATATTCAACTTGATTTGAGTGGTGACGGAGGATAATATTTCGGAGTATATTAATTGAATATCTATGTCTTTGGTCCCCTGATGTTAGTTTTTTTGTGCCTTATTCTGTTGGCGGTCTTGCTTGCTAAAGGCAAAAAATATGTTAACAGTCTCCCGCCGCACGATAGAGACGTTTTAAAAAATAGTGGTATTGAGTTATTGGTACCGCTAAAAAACAACAATCGCCCGTCAGGTATACTCTTGCTTGCCGGAAAATCCTGTAAACCGAGTTCTCTAGGAGAGCAACAGCTCCTAAAGGGAGCGCCGGCGGATGTGCTTGCTGATGATATTGAAAATGTGAAAAGAAAGTACAATGAGTTTCATAAAACGATAGAAGGTGTTATCAACGTTGTATCTCAAGTAGTCGGCAGCCGCGACCCCTATACCGCCAGCCATCAGCGTAGGGTGGCGGAATTGGCTCGTGTTATCGCCAGAGAAGTCGGACTCACTGATTGGCAGTCAAACGGTATTTATGTTACCGGTCTCCTGCACGATGTAGGCAAAGTGTGCGTACCGTCGGAAATTTTATGCAAGCCCGGTAAAATAAACTCCAGCGAATTTAGTGTTATTAAGAATCATTGCCGTGTGGGCTATGATATCCTGCAAAAAATAGATTTCCCCTGGCCGGTTTCCAGAGTGGTTCTCCAACACCATGAAAGACTTGACGGCTCGGGCTATCCCGAAGGTTTATCCGGCGATGATATTATCCTTGAAGCCAGGATACTAAGCGTGGCTGATGTCGTTGAAGCAATGTCGTCGCATCGCCCTTATCGTCCGGCCCTGGGACTTGATAATGCTTTAGAGGAAATAAAACGGGGCAGCGGCATTCTCTATGATTCTGACGTCGTCGACGCTTGTTTAAGACTCTTGGATGACAATGAATTTAGTTTTAATAAAATAATGGCTGCGGCAGAGACCGATAACGAACATATGCTTGAGATTTTAGGTCAGCAAATATCTTAGTTTCACAGTTAAATAAACCTCATCCATTTAGCCTCCTCAATAGTGAGCGACGAAGCAACATGACTACAGGGAATTCCCGCTTCGTCGCTCAAGTTTTCGCCTCGCCGGCTATAATTCTGACTTCATTCGTAATTAAAAACTAAAAATCTATTACTTTCGTACGTTTTAACTATTGCTTAATAGTTTTTATGGTATAATTATAGTATTAGAGCAAGATATGAAATCGAATTGGAAACGCAATAGCATAATATATATCGTCATCTTATTGGCGGCTGTCCTCCTTTTTTCCTTCCTCATGCCGAGCGGCAGTCAGCCTGAAGAGATTCCCTTAAGTCAGGTTGTTTCCATGTCTCAAAATGACCAGATACAAAAGATAACTGTAGAAGGGGATTTACTGACTATCACCACAATAACAGGTCAGGAACTAAAAGCCTATAAAGAACTTGACTCCAGCATCTATGATATTAAAGACCTTAAACTTGATAATGTCGTTGTTGATATTAAAGGGTCATCCGGGATTAACTGGGGCGGCTTGCTCATCAATATTCTGCCGTTCCTGTTGTTAATCTTCCTATTTTTCCTGATATTCCGGCAGGCGCGTGGGGCTAATAACCAGGCAATGAGCTTCGGCCGTAGCCGGGCGAGACTTTTCCCCGCCAACCGCGCCACCGTTACCTTTGCCGATGTAGCTGGTGCAGAAGAAGCCAAGCAGGATATGCAGGAAGTCGTTGATTTCCTTAAGTCGAAAGAAAAGTTCCAGTCCCTTGGCGCCCGCATTCCTAAAGGTGTATTGCTGGTAGGTCCCCCCGGTACCGGCAAGACTTTAATGGCGCGCGCCGTCGCCGGTGAGGCTGATGTTCCTTTCTTCTCTATCAGCGGCAGCGAGTTCGTCGAGATGTTCGTCGGCGTCGGCGCTTCCCGCGTGCGCGACCTCTTTGACCAGGCAAAACGCAATACCCCCTGTATTATCTTTATCGACGAGATTGATGCCGTAGGCCGCCAGCGTGGCACCGGTCTCGGCGGCAGTCATGATGAAAGAGAGCAAACTCTTAACCAGATTCTCGTAGAAATGGATGGTTTCGATACCAACACCAGCGTTATCGTTATCGCCGCCACCAACCGACCGGATATCCTCGACCCCGCCCTGCTTCGTCCCGGCCGTTTTGACCGCCGCGTAGTTCTGGATTTACCGGATATCGTCGGAAGACTGGCTATCTTAAAGGTGCATACCAACGGCAAGCCGCTCGATAAAGATGTTGACCTCGAGGTTATTGCTAAAAGCACTGTCGGTTTTAGCGGCGCTGACCTAGCCAATGTAGTTAACGAGGCGGCTATTTTGGCTGCCAGGCATGATAAAAAGACCATTAATATCAAGGATTTTGAAGAGTCCATCGATAGAGTTCTTGCTGGACCGGAACGTAAAAGCCGCAAAATCAGTCAGAAAGAGAAAGAAGTTATCGCTTACCACGAAGCCGGCCATGCCCTTGTCGCCAGGAAATTGCCTAATGCCGACCCTGTGCATAAAATTTCTATCGTTGCCCGCGGCATGTCGCTGGGCTATACCAAGCAGCTACCCGCGGAAGATAGGTATATTAACACGCGTTCCCGCTTTAAAGACGTTCTGGCTACTTTACTTGCTGGTGATACCGCAGTAGAAATGATATTCAATGAGCGTACCACCGGGGCGCATGATGATATCAAAAGGGCTACGGAGCTAGCACGGCGTATGGTCACAGATTTCGGTATGAGCGATAAATTAGGTATGAGGACCTTCGGGAATAAACAGGAATTGGTGTTCCTCGGGCGTGAGATTGCGGAACAAAAAGACTATAGCGAACGCTATGCTCTTGAAATCGACCGGGAAATTGATAATTTTATTGAGGAGGGTCGTGCCCGCGCCAGGGAAATCTTAAGGAAAAATAAGTCGAAACTAAAGCAGCTTGCCGTCAAACTCATCGCTCATGAGACTCTAGAAGGCGCTGACCTGGAAAAGGTCTTCGGGGAAATCGGCCTTACCAGGCGAGGCGAAAAGGTCAAGAAAACAGATATACCGGCGCCGGTTAAGCCCGTAGCTGAAGTCGAACCGCTACTTCAGCCGAAGACGGCCCCGGCGGTGCCCAAACTTGTTCCCAAGCAGACACCCGCTCCTTCCGAATAAACCTTATCCCGTTTCTTATTTTATCAAGTGTATCATGATTCAAATAACTGATGAACCTATCTCACCTGAAGTCGTGGTAAATCAGGCTAAAACCTCCGCTTCGGGCTGTGTGGCGACCTATGTCGGTCTCATTCGTGATAACTCACGGGGCAAAGCGGTTTTTTCTGTAGAATACACTGACCCCAATGGTAAAGCCGCTGACAGACTGAACGAAATTGCGCTTCAGGTAAAGCGAAAATACCCGGTGAACAATGTCGTCATCTATCACCGCATCGGCAAGCTTAATGTTGGTGACGTTAATATAGTAATAGCTATCGCCGCAACTCATCGGGCTGAAGGGCTCGCCGCAGTAGGCTATGCTATCGACCTCTTTAAAGATGGACTGCCTACAGCTAAAAAAGAAACCTATCTGGATGGCACGGTCTGGGAAAGTCATTAACAATGTCATTTCCGCGCAGGCGGGAATCTATCGGAGTTGGATAGTGGCGGTTCTTCTATTTTCCCTGTTGAATCACGAATTCCGCTAGGTCGTAGAGCGCTTGCCGGCTGGTGGTCTGCGGCAGCTTATTAAGATTGCGACAGGCTTTTTCACAGTAATCCGCGGCGATTTTATAGCATTCCCCAATTATTTCCGCTGTTCTTGCGGCATCGATTGCCTCCGCCGCGTCCTTTTTATCTCTGGTTTCAAAAAACCGCTTGACTGGATTGTTGTCTGGATTACGTTCGATAATAAGCATCGCCGGTAGTGTCAACGTGCCTTGAGTCAAATCAGAGCCGACTGGCTTGCCTAGAATTTCCGCGGTGCTTGTAAAGTCCAGTATATCGTCCACTACTTGAAAGGCGATACCCAGGTTATCGCCGTACTCTTTCATGATTGTTATCGATTCCTCTGGGGCTTTGCTTAAGATGGCGCCGGACTGCGTTGCCAGTGAAAACAGCGAGCCGGTCTTTCTATAAATACGCCGGAAGTATCTTTCGCGGTTTTGGTGGATGTTGTACGCTCCGCGGAACTGGCCTATCTCGCCGCTGGAAATGATGCCCAGTGTCTGGGAAAAAAGTTTTATTACACGAAGGTTTTGCGTGTCCGAGGCAAATTCCCCGGCTTTAGCGAATAAAAAGTCCCCCATCAATATGGCTATTTCATCACCCCACCTGCTGTTGATGGTCGCCTGGCCCCGCCGCGTCGCCGCCTTATCTATAGCATCGTCATGCACCAGTGTCGCTGTATGCATCAGTTCTACAGAAGCTGCCATCGTTAGCAGGTGGGCAAGGTTATATTGAAACATCTTTCCGGTTAGTAACGTTAGAGCCGGCCGTATTCCTTTGCCCGTCTCACTAACAACATATGTTAGTTGCTCCGAGAGCCATTTATAATCTATCCGGCTGATGGATCTTATTGTTTCTTTGACTTTGTTCAGGTCTTCCTGGATGGGGGCGTAAATCTGCTTAAGCTCCAAGTTTTCTCATTTCCTCTTCAATAATGCTGTCGTCCAGTTTGCTAAAGAGTGGTTTTGGTTCTTTTAGCTTTTGTCCCGCTGCCACTATCTGTGGCTGCCACCTGGCATCTTCTACTTTACCGTTAAAGCCGAGATACTCATGCACTTTTTGCGAACTGAAGGGCAAAAATGGTGACATTATTGTCTTTAATCGAGATATGACGTTTATAGCTATATATAACGTCGTTCCTGCCACCTGTTTATCTTCTTTGATTTTTTTCCAGGGCGCTTTATCATCTAAGTAGCGGTTTGCCTGCTGCGCCAGAGACATTGCGGCATTGATACCTTGCTTAAAATTGCATTTTGATATTGATTCTCCGACGTTATTGAGACATGAGTCTGCGTTTTCAACGATATTTTTATCAGTGTTGTCTAACTCCCCGGGTTCTGGCACTCTTCCGTTGTAGTTTTTATACGTAAAGGTCAGCACCCTGTTCACCAGATTTCCATAGGTTGCCACCAGCTCGTCGTTGTTCCGCCGCACGAACTCCTGCCACGAAAAATCGGTATCGCTGGTTTCCGGCATATTGATGGCAATACAGTACCGTAACGGGTCGGGGTCGTAACGGGAGAGGAAGTCCGGCACCCATATTGCCCAGTTGCGGCTTTTCGAGCCTTTCCTGCTTTCGATGGTCAGGAATTCGTTAGCCGGCACATCATAAGGCAGGTTTAACCCACTATATCCCATTAACATCGCTGGCCAGTTCATCGTGTGAAAAACAATGTTGTCCTTGCCGATGAAATAGTAGCTCTTAGCGTCCCCCTGCCAGAACTGGCGCCACTTTTCCGAATCGCCCTGTAATTGCGACCATTCCTTGCTGGCGGAAAGGTAGCCGATGATGTTCTCGAACCATACGTAAAACCGCTTTTTCTCGAAACCTGGCACCGGCACTCTGATTCCCCAATCTATATCTCTCGTAATTGCCCGGTCGTTCAGACCTTCCTTGAGAAACCCGAGTGTAAAATTCTGTACGTTGGGTCGCCAGTGCGTCTGCTTTTTTACCCAGTCTATTAATTTTTCCTGGAAGGCGCTTAGTTTGAAGAAAAAGTGTTCTGTCTCGCGGAATTCCGGGGATGCGCCGCACCTACGGCAGTGTGGACTCTTTAGTTCGGCAGCGTTGAGAGGCTTGCCGCACTGTTCGCATTCGTCGCCGCGGGCGTCGGTATTGCCGCAGTAAGGGCATGTCCCTTCGACGTAACGGTCGGGCAGAAAGCGCTGGCAATTGGGGCAGTATGGCTGGGATGTGCTCGCTTTATAAATATAGCCGTTCTTTAGCAGGGTTTGAAACATATCTTGAGTTACCGCTGCATGGTTCTCCGTGCCGGTAGTGGTAAAAAGGTCCCAGATAATCCCCAGCTTTTTCCACGATTCTTGGAACTCGCGGTGATAATAGGCTACTATCTCGGCGGGCTTCTTGCCTTCCTGTTCGGCTTTGATGGTTATCGGTGTACCGTGCTGGTCTGAACCGGAAACCATTAAGACCTCGTTGCCCTTGGCCCGATGATAGCGCGCGAAGATATCCGCCGGAAGATAAGCTCCAGCGATATGTCCTAGGTGCAGCGAGCCGTTGGCGTAAGGCCAGCCCACCCCGATGAAAATTCTCTCGCTCATAACTTATTAGAAGAAGGTCAGTATCTTTTCGCCTTTCTCTTCTTTATACTGGGCGTAACCTTTCTTCAGGCAGCATTCCACGCAGTAGCGTTTGGTATCGCCCTCCTCGTCCTCTTTCCCGCCCTTTTCGTTAATCGCCAGATAGCGGTCGGGATAGGGGATGGTTTTCTTACAGCTATCGCATTTTATCTCGCCTAAAGATACACAACCACGTCGCATTTACTTCTCCTTATCTGATTTTATGCGTATTTTCTTTATTTCTTTCCCAGACCTTATCCAGTCGAAGCCAGGTCTGGTATAGCTCCTTTTTCTTCAGTCCCGTCTTTCCGGCAACCGTGGCGACGGCTTCTTTAACACTAGCTCCGGCAAGGTACATTTCGTGTAATTGCCTTTCTACCTCTTCCGTTAGTCGTGGCTTTTCCTTTATACCCTTGCCTTGGATGACTAAGGTAAACTCGCCCCGCGGCGCTGTAAAATGCTTTATTGCCTCCCCCACTGTCCCCCTGAAAATTTCCTCGTGTAGCTTGGTCAGTTCCCGGCAGACTGCGATATGCCGGTCGCCTAGAATCTGCAACATGTCTTCCAGCGTTGCCGCCAGACGGTGCGGTGCTTCCAGCGCGATAATCGTACCCGGTTCATCGGCAATATTTTTCAATGCTTTCCGTCTCGCTGTGGCTTTATTCGGCAGGAAACCGATAAAAGTGAATCTATCCGTCGGTAGCCCGGAAACCGCCAGCGCCGTCGTTATTGCCGATGGACCTGGAATCGGGACGATAGGGACGTTTTTTTTACTTGCCGCGGCGATAAGCTCGTAGCCGGGGTCGGAAATTCCCGGCATCCCCGCCTCGGAGACCAGAGCGACGTCTCCTCCTTTAAGCTGCGAAAATATATATTCCAGCTTGGTTATCTTGTTATGTTCAAAGTAGCTGGTCATCGGCGTTTTAATGTCATAAGCCGTTAACAGGCGTCTAGTCTTACGGGTATCTTCGGCGGCAATTAGCTTCACCTTGCGCAATGCCTGGATTGCCCGCAACGAAATATCTTCGAGATTGCCGATTGGTGTGGCTACAACGTAAAGAGTGGGCATTTTTATTTCATCCTGACATAATCATTATAGGAGATACGCCTGTACGTGTCTAGCTTTACAGCATGTATGGTTATCTTGATAGTAAGCACTTGTTATATTGTGGAAAGCGTAGTCGAGTTAATGTAATGCAGCCTGGTAAGACGTTTTATCTTTCGAGTTCCGCGTTGAAAAAGGCAAGTAAAAAGATAATCATTATACCCAGTAGCGTAAAAGTTCCGAAGGTAAGATTTCCGAAGACCCACAACGAACTCCAGGCAACGAGGTTGGTATTGGTATAAAAAAGCCCGATACCCCCGGAAATCAGGAATATCAAGCCGAATATCATAATTATTAGAAACATGCATCATCCTCTATATATTATGCGTTTTCGCATTATATCGTCCATATATAAAATTGTCAACCTTGCTGTATGGGAGCAGTCTTAAGCAGAAACTAAAATTCACCCCATTTCACTGTTTGTAATAATGATATCTATATATTATATAATCTAGTTATTGCTTTAAGTAACTTCAGAAGAGGTGCCTGATATGAAATTAAAGGGAAAAACAGCCTTAATAACCGGTGGCGGCACGGGTATCGGCGCGGCTATTGCCCGCAGGTTCGCCAAAGAAGGGGCAAAGGTCTGTATCACCGGCCGACGTCGTGGAAAACTGGAGCAGACGGTAAAAACCTTACCGCAAGGAAAGGCACTCGCTTTTCCAGGAGATGTCTCTCGTTACGAAGACGTTAAAGCTATGGTTGCCGCAGCGGTAAAGTTTGGCGGCAAGCTGGATATCCTGGTCAATAACGCCGCCGCGGACTCTATGGCGCGTATCACCGAGCTTGAACCGGATGAGTGGCGCAGGGTTGTCGAGGTTAATTTGACCGCACCATTCCTGCTTATGAAGGAGAGCATTCCTCACATGATTAAAGCCGGTGGTGGCTCGGTCATTAATATTGCCTCGCTCGGCGGGTTGCGCTGCGTACCCGCTTGCCCGGCCTACAGCACGACCAAAGCCGGACTCATTATGCTGACGCAGCAGGCGGCACTGGACTATGGTCAATATAAGATACGGTTTAATGCGGTATGCCCCGGCGCCACCCGGACGGATATGCTCGAAGGTATGATTGATATGATATCCCGAAAAATGGGGACCGACAAAGCTGGCGGCTATAAATATTTTCTCAAAAACGTACCACTGCGGCGTGCCTGCGAGCCAGATGAGATTGCCGGCTTATGTTGCTACTTGGCTAGCGACGAATCATCGTTCATGACGGGTTCGGTGCTGTTAATCGACGGCGGTGCAGCGGTCGTTGATATTTCCGGGGCGGCGGTAAGTAATGCGGGGTTGTAAGTATAATTATTATTTTGCCAAAGACAGGAGTCTAATAAGGAGAACAATATGCAAAAAGTTACGGATAATGTCTATTCAGGCATGAACTTTAGGGGATGCAACTCTAGCTTTGTGGTAACTGCTGGAGGCGTCGTTATGATTGATACGCCCATGGTGCCGGCGGAGGCAAAAAAGTGGCGGGAGGAAGTCGGTAAGTATGGCGAGATAAAATATGTTATCAACGGCGAACCCCATAACGACCATGTGGCGGGTGATTGCTGGATGGGTGGTGTATTGGTTGCCCACGAAGGCACCCGCGAGGCGATAAAACAAAATCGTAAAGAAGCTCTGGAGCAACAAATGAAGTGGATGGCGCCGGATGCTGTACCTCTGGATAAAGATTTCTATTATCGCTTGCCGGATATTACTTTCACCCAGGAGATGAAGCTTCACTTAGGAAAACATACTTTCCACCTCATTCATGTGCCGGGACATACTGCTTCGGAAATTGCGGTATTCGTGCCGGAAGAAAAGGTCGTCTTCACCTCGGATAATGTCATAACGGGCATGCCGGTCATGATTAGTGCTGTCCCCCAAGAGTGGTTGAAGTCTTTAAAAAAGTTACAGACGCTGGATATCGATAAAGTTGTCCCTGGTCATGGCCCCGTCTGCGATAAAGCTCAATTGCAGGTGATGTATGATAATGTGAAATACGTTATTGATGCGGTAAAAACCGCCATCGCTAAAGGTTGGAGTCTGCAAGAGGTGCTGGAAAAGGTCACGCTGGCTGAACGCTTCCCGCCCATGGGACCTCCTGGTGCTGGCGACGTTATGGCGCCAATGCGGCGAGAAAGCCTTGCCCATCTTTATGAAGTGTTAAAAAATAGTTAATATAAATTTTGCTTGCAAAAACTTTTTATTTTTTGTTATAATTAAGAGCACATATATATGTGCAGCGCTAAAGCGTTTCCTAAATTTAAACAGCTTCGTCAGGCTTATGGTTTCGACGAAGTTGCCATCGTGCCCGGCAATGTCACCCTCAATCCCGACCACACTAACACCGATTTTCGTATTGGTGATTTTACTTTCTCGATTCCTTTCATAACCTCGGCAATGGACTCCGTTGTTGATGTAAAACTGGCGATTCAAATTAATAAAATGGGCGGGCTCGGCGTCCTCAACCTCGATGGTATCCAGGCGCGCTATGATAACCCCGATGAAGTCCTTGATAAAATCGCCAGAGCCTCTGATGCTGAAGTCACTGCTTTATTACAGAAAATCTATCAAGAGCCGATTAAAGAAAACTTGGTTGGCGATAGAGTCAGGGCAATAAAAGCCGGCGGCGCTATCTGCGCTATTTCTTTAATCCCTGCCAATACTAAACGCCTGGCTCCCGTTGTTGCTGAAGCCGGCGGCGATATTCTGGTGGTGCAGTCTACTGTTACCAGTGCCCGCCATATCTCTAAGAGCTACCGCGGCTTGATTTTCTCCGAGTTGTCACAACAGATTAAAATGCCCATTATTGTCGGTAACTGTGTTAGTTATAGCGCCTGTCTTGAGCTTATGAAAACGGGCATCGCCGGGGTTCTGGTTGGTGTCGGTCCCGGCGCTGCCTGTACCAGTCGGGAAGTGCTCGGCATCGGTGTCCCTCAAATCACCGCCACTATCGACTGCGCCGCTGCCAGAGATGAATACTTTAAAGAAACCGGTAAATATGTTCCCATCATTACTGATGGCGGCCTGCGTAAAGGCGGCGATATCTGTAAGGCTTTTGCCGCCGGTACTGATGCTGTGATGATAGGTTCCCCCATCGCCCAGACTAAAGAAGCCCCCGGACGCGGCTATCACTGGGGCATGTCTCACCCCCACCCCGCTCTCCCCCGCGGCACGCGCATTAAGGTTGGGACGACTACTACCTTGGAGAAACTGCTCTTTGGTCCTACTTCGGTAGTCCACGGTACAGAGAACCTTGTCGGCGCTTTACGCACGGCGATGGGTTTCTGCGGCGCCGCTAACATCCGAGAATTTCACAAAGCCGAAATGGTTATCGCCCCCTCCATCGTCACCGAGGGCAAGTCCTACCAGATGCAGCAGCGGGTGTAGTTTAAACCAAGTTCATCGTTCTTTTTTCGGCAAAACGATGCCCCTACTCGTCTTCCTCTTCTTCGTCGGGCGGCGCTTTTATCGAGGTCTCGAGGGTTGTGCGCGGCAGCAACACGCCTGCTTTGCTCCGTTTTCTTGCGGAACGTGCTGGCAACTTGTTGATGTTTTCGCGCAGTTCTTTCAGACTATCTCCATCCAGCTCTGCCATTACGCCATCGATTTCCGCGTCCTGAAGGGCTTTGAGTTCGGCCTCGCTAATATCGGCTTTTACAGGCACTATCAGCGGTTTAACTATAAAATTGGCAAGGTGCTGGTAAATCATCAGCTGGTGTATCGTCAGCGTCTCGGTTCCCTCTAGAGCATCGGCCACTAGCACGGCGTCTGCCGGCAGGTCGTTAATGGCTCTTAAAAGCCCGTCGTCCATGGACGAATCTACCTGCACTATCTTGCCTGTTTTATCATCCTGCGGCAGGTCGGTTATCCTGGAGGTCGGTGAAAAAATTACGAAATCGCAACCCGCCTCCCCCAGCACTGATGCTGTATCGTCGCTTTCTTCAAGGTATACCCCCCAGGGGATATCCCCGAAAGCTTTAGCCATTTTTTGGGCACTTAACGCTGTCAGTTCGGATTTATCTTTACAGACCAGCACCGCATCGGCTCCGCTATTAGTTTTCACCGTTGTAGTTGTTGTTTTTAGCATTGTCCTGCCGATAATCAACATCGGCGAAATGACTTCCACCGGCCGGGAAACGCGGAACCCCATCGGTGATGGAGCTGTCTGGGACAGTTTCTTTAGTTTATCTATCAGTCTGCTCATGCTCTCCTTTATCTTCGCCAGAAAATATTATAGGCAGATGCCGTTATTAAATACAACTTGGAGATTTTTATCTTTTTTTTATTTATTTTTAACATATTTTAATTGTTATTTAGTCCCCATATACTACGATATTATCAAGGAGTTAAATATACCGGGGAAAGCGTATGATAAAAACTGTTATCAGAATAAAGAATGATATGGTTCTGGTTTTCGATGAAAACGGCGAAGAAATGCCCTTTTATGAGGGATATTATTCTGAAGTTAAAGATAAAATCCTGGCTGATGTACAACCTGGCTCTATATTCAATCACTGGTTCGGTTATTCTCTGAAACCCGTAATAGTCAGTCCGGATAACTGGTAGTTGCATCGCGCTACTAATATCAAAAACTCCGGCAATATACTGATGTACTCGGACTATCTGCTTTACGTCCCGTATCACGAAGAAATATTGTTTGATTCCTATCTAAATGCTATAATGATACTTGTGTCTCAGAAAAATACCAGCCAGATGGCTATTGAAATGCCCGACCGCGGAAAGGTTCGGCTTGACTGTCACGGTAGCCGGGAACAAAACGCCCCGGGTTCTGAAAATCTGGAAAAAATCACCCATGATATTCGCAGTTCCATCAATATTATTATCGGTTATACTCAATTGATGCTTGACCAGACGACTGGTAAAATCAATGCCCAACAGCGGCAGGCGTTGCAGGATATTTTAAAAAGTAGCAACCGCCTTAATGAACTGGCCGATATTATTACTAAACGACTGGACGCCGTATCGGGGAAAAAGTAGTAATTCAGGGTACTGTCAATGCTCTTTGATTTACTTTACCAATATCCGGCTCTTTCGATTAATAAAAAAAGTTCTTTAAGGGTCATAAATGGCCATTAAAATTTTAGTCGTCGATGATGAACCAGCCCAGGTAAGGCTATTTGAACAGCTTCTTACTGCCCACGGATATTCTGTTATCAAAGCATACGGCGGGCGCGAAGCCGTACGCATTGTCCATCAAAATAAACCCG
>DAOUCO010000056.1:0-27309 GCA_034432135.1 Dehalococcoidales bacterium
AACTGGACCTGATGTTCGTTACCGGAATCCTGGCTATAGTCGGCGTCAGTCTGGATAACACCATCGTCGTTTTTGATAGGATGCGCGAAAATCAGAAAAACGGCGTCAGCCCGGACTTCGAGGTCGTGGTCAACCGCAGCCAGATTGAAACCCTGGGTCGTTCTTTAAATACCAGCATCACCATCCTGATAGCCCTGTTAGCCCTGATGCTTTTTGTGGGCGGCAATATCGAGAACTTCATTGTCGTCCTGATGATAGGCCTGATAGCAGGCACTTTCGACTCCGTTTTCGTGGCGCCGGGACTGCTGGTGGTGTGGGATAAAAATGAATGGGGCAGGTTTTTAGGGCAGAAAAAGCCCTCCCCGGCTAAAGCTTGAAGAAATACTAACTCAACTTATTATCGTACATTCCTCTCCCTCGATGGGAGAGGTTAGGTGAGGGTGAGATTATTGTCTTAGATTTCTCTTTATTCTCTTGATTACAGCTTCAAGGTTATCTACTATATCGCTATTCCAAAACCTCAATACCTTAAAACCCTCTGACTTTAACCATAGAGTCCTCTGGCGATCATTTTCTTTTGTTTCTGTCTTTCTATGAGGGCTACCATCGATTTCTATTACCAACTTGTTTTCAAAGCTAACGAAGTCGACTATATAGTTTCCAATGAGTTCCTGCCTGCGAAATTTGACCCCACATAATTGCTTATCCCTCAACTTGAACCAAAGCCTTTTTTCAGCTTCTGTTTGACTCTTCCTAAGCTCTTTGGCCGCATCGATTATCGGATTGTTTCCCACCAGTCATTACCCCTCACTCTTATCTCTTCCACAAGGGGAGAGAAGTTACCGGACAGCTTTTAGTCTTTAATGCTCTGTATGTTTATCGGCAACCTGACACGCATAAAATCAGTTTCAATTAAGAGCCAAACGAAAGCTAGAAAAATTAGTATTATCGCAAATATCCACCGCTCGCCATAATTATTTACCCCATTTACGATAAACTGCCCGCCGAAGTAGAGTAGCGCCGCGCTCAAGACGATGAAAATCCACTCCTGTATCTTCACTCCCCAGAACTTATGCGTCCGGAAGATGGTGAAGGAAACTATCGTCAGCCAGACGAGGTCGCAAAGCCAGTGCACGATAACGAAGAAGGGCAGCCCCCACGTCCCCACCGCGTCGATAAACTGCGTTAAAAGCAGACTGCCGACCGTCGCCCACCAGAAAATGAAGAACGGGTTCAATCCGCTCATTAAAATACCGGCGACAAAAGCGTTATAGGATGTGTCTTTGCCTTCCCTGGCAAGTTTCCGGCGGGCGCGGAACAAATCGAAACCCATCCAGACAATCATCCCCCCGCCGAGCACAGCAAGCACTAACTGTAAAATTTCGTTCTGGAAAAAGTCCCTTAGCCCGAAGTAGATAAGCAATATCAGCGGCACCTCGATAACGGCATGCCCTAAAGACACCAATACCCCCGCCCACGGCGACTTCATGCTTTTAGCTAAAGTAACCGCGAACATGGGGCCCGGCATCATTACGCCGGATAATGAAGTAACAACAACCGTTCCGAGCGCCGCCAGCATTCAAGCTCCTTAGTCAAAGGGGAGAATCTCTATTTTCATTATAACATTTACGCTATTGAACTTGTCATTACGAGCCCTCACGCTTCGCTCAGCGTAGACTCCGCGTGGCAATCCCTAACATGAATCAAGTCAAAGAACGAGATTGCCACGTCGCTGCGCTTCTCGCAATGACCTTTTGTTTCTGCTTGAGTTAGCTTGCCTCTTGCTCTATACTGAAACCAAAGGAGAAAGGTTTTAATGTCTCTGGATTTAACCGCCGTCGCCGCCCAGGTCGTTAAAATGATAACCGCTCTTAAAGGCCGTCGCGCGGAAGAGGCAAAACGCCTGCAATACGCTTTAGAGACTCTTAACAGCCCCGCCATCGACCTTGAAGACCTGAAGAAGAAAATCAAAGCCGGCAAGACCACCTGGCTGGTGGCGGAAATCACGGAGGGACTTAACCAGCGTTATACCCTTCCCCCTTTACCCCCCGACTTTACCGTTATCGCCGCCGACGGCTCGCATATCGACGTCGACCGGCACCAGTCGACGCGTTGTTATCTGATAAATATAGGGTCAGTAATCATTAATTACGGCAGCCGACCCGACGCCTTTCTTACCAGTACGCCTCACCTCTACTCCGAAGATAAAGACCTGGTCATTACGCCGCCGGGCGGCGGACGCGAACAACCAGTAGAAGGAACTGTTTTAGGCATCAAGCGCTCCGTAGAAGAATGTAAATCTTTAGCGTCTTTAGCCGCCTCCCTGCCCCCGCAAAGCACAGCGCTGGCTTTAATGGACGGTACGCTTATTTTATGGGGACTAGGGGGAGAAGTTTACCCTGACTTTGTTATAGACGAGCTTTTAATAAACGGTATGCTTAAATGCCTGGACAACTTAAAGAAACTCAATAAAGACCGCCGCCTCGCCCTCGCCTCTTATATCAGCTTCCCCCGCAGCACGGACGTCCTTAACGTTTTAAGGGTTGCCGTTTGCCCCAATGATATCCCCGACTGCGATAAGCAGTGCCCGCCGGGGCAAGAACGCGACTGCGATGGACTGGCTGGCGTCCGCGACCGCGATATCTTTATCAATTTGCTGGAGGACGGCGAAAGGTCGGCGCTGTTTATCAGCCCCTCGAAAATCGTTAAAGAATATTACGGCGACCATAAAGTTTATTTTTATTACTTAAGAGTCGGTGAAGAAATCGCCCGCATTGAAATTCCGCAGTGGGCGGCGGAAGATAAAACTTTATTAGACCTGACCCACAGCCTTGTCTATGACCAGTGTCAGCGCGGCCGTGGCTATCCGGTAGCACTTTCAGAAGCCCACGAACAGGCGGTGGTCACCGGCGCGGATAGAGAAAACTTTAGAGAACTGGTAGAATCAACATTAACGGAGGAACATTTGCCCGTTACCTCTTCCGGCAAAAGCGCAAGCAAAAGGACGAGGTGGGTGTGATTTTCGATTGTCATTCTGAGCGAAGCGAAGAATCTCGGTGGGGAAATTAAAAGTCAAAAACACAAATTAAAAATAAAAAATGCGTTATAATTCGGGGAAAGGATAAACAAAATTATATCGTCCCCCTTTTGTAAAGGGGGATAGGAGGAGGATTTTACCCGTCATTCCCGCCCCGATTTTATCGGGGTAAACTCCGGCGGGAATTCAGAGGGGGATAAAGGAGGAGGATAAAAAAGAATCTTTTATAATGTTTTATACGGAATATTTTTAGGAGGTCTAAATGGGAACCAAGGGTCGCAAGAACGTCAAGAAACCCAAGGGTGGCGTTAAGAAAGCCGCCAAGAAGAAGTAAATAGTCCAGCGGGTCACGCCCGCCCCGTTTTTACCCTTCCTCCGACCGGGGAAGGGTGTTAAGGTAGGTTCGCCCGGTTTTTTTAAAGGGGGTGAGGTCTATCAAGAGTGAAGTTTCGCCAAAAATAGGTGAGGTCATCGAATCCTCTATCATTGAGTTCATTGCCCAGTGCTATGAACTATACGAGGTGCCGCCTCTCGGCAGCCTTGTCAGGACAGGAGATATTTACGGCATCGTCTCTAATGCGGAAACCGTCGGCATGGAGCCGGGACGCAAGCCTATCGCCCGCGGTAAAGACGAAGCCACGGAAGAAGCTGTTTACCAGACCAGCCCCCAGCTTTCTAAACTTTTAAAGAGCCAGTTTACCGCCGTTGTTGTGGGTTATAAAAAGGAAGGTAAAATCTACCAGCGACTTTCACCCCAGCCTGCCCGCATCCATAGCTTCGTTTACTTGTGTCAACCGGAGGAAGTCGATGAGTTCAGCAAGTCGTTCACCTTCCTCAATATTCTACTCAATGCTGTTGGCCCCATCCCCATTGAGGAGCTAATCGATGCCGCGCTAAGGGAGATGAGCCGCGTGCAAAAAGACAGCCGCGCCTTCCTGGTGGCGGCCGGCAAAGAGCTGGCTAACCTTTTAAGTACCAACATTGCCCGACTTAAAAATATCCTCGAAAGACTCAAGCGTGACTGATAAACTCGGCATTGTCATTAATGCTTCACTGGAAAAAGGCGTGGACGTCCGCCTGGATGCCCCCGTATCGGTAGAGGATATGGTGGTGGGACGCTACGTCACTATTGAAGGGCAGAAGCGTCGCTTCTTCGGCATGATAACCGATGTTAAACTGGGCGTGACCGACGAACAATTAACGCTCTCCCCACCCGATGTCTCCGACCCCTTTATCGCCGAGGTCTTGAACGGAACCTCAATGTTCGGGCAGATTCATGTTACCCCTATGCTGACCATTGGCGGCGACGCTAAAGCGATAGCGGAAGGTCCCCAGCCGGTAAAGACCATCCCCGCCCACTTCTCCACCGTCAACCTCGCTTCGGAAGCCGATATTGAGCGCGTCTTCGGCAAAGAGGATAAAGAGCGCTTCTTTATCGGCAATCCGCTGGACATGGAGACCAAACTCTGTCTTAACTTGGAGGAGTTCGTCAAACGCTCCAACGGCATCTTCGGCAAAAGCGGCACGGGTAAAACCTTCCTTACCCGCATTCTGCTCATCGGCATCCTGCAAAAGAGCAAAGCCGTCAACCTTATTTTCGATATGCACAGCGAGTACGGCTGGAAAGGCACCCACGAAGGCGGCGCGCCGGTCAAAGGCCTCAAGCAGCTTTTCCCCTCCAATGTCGCCGTTTTCACCCTCGATGAGGAAAGCTCGCGCCGTCGCAAAGTCAGCACCGACTTCGTCGTTAAAATAGGACTGAATGAAATTACGCCGGAGGATATTGCTATCCTACGCTCGACCTTAAATCTCACCGACCTCGCCGTGGAAGCCGCGTATCAACTCCGAAAAACTTTAGGGCGCGACTGGTTGAACAAGGTGCTTAATTTAAGCGAGGAGGAGCTGGAGGGACTTCTTGAAGGCGCCAATATCCACGAAAGCTCTTTCCAGAGTCTCAAGCGCGGCCTCGGCACCATCGGTAGGCTGGGCTTTGTCGTCCCGGAGGCTAAAGAGGACGCCGTGAAAAACATCCTCGATTTCCTCCAGCAGGGGCGCAACGTCGTCCTGGAATTCGGGCGCTATCAGGAAATCGCTGCCTACCTGCTCGTGGCTAACCTGCTCTCGCGGCGGATATATGATAACTATCGTCACAAAATGGAAGAAGCCATCGCCGCCGATAGCGACGCTATGAAGCCCCGCCCCCTCGTCATCACCATCGAGGAAGCGCATAAGTTCCTTAACCCGGAGGTGGCGGATAAGACCATCTTCGGCACCATCGCCCGCGAGATGCGTAAGTATAACGTCAGCCTGCTCGTCATCGACCAGCGTCCCAGCGGCATTAACGAGGAAGTGATGTCCCAGCTCGGCACGAAAATTACCTGCCTCCTCGATAACGAGCGCGATATCGATAGCGTGCTGGCCGGCGTCTCCGGTAAAAACGAGCTTAAAGCAGTTCTTGCCCGCCTCGCCCCCAAGCAGCAGGCGCTCATCTTCGGCCACGCCGTGCCGATGCCGGTGGCTTTCCAGCCCCGCGAGTATGGTTCCGCCGCATCTTATAAGGACTTTACGTCTGAAGGGAAAATTTCTACCGGAAAAGCCGCGGAAAAAGACCTCGAAAAGCTCTGGGAGTAGTCGCCAACAACTCCTCTCCTGTCTCCTTTTTCTAAGCAACATGCCAGTACTACGAAGAGAGTAGCCTGATGGAAAGAGGCACTATCCCCTCTCAATTAAAACCCCTCTCCAACTAAAAATATCGTTTAAAAAAGTGAAGAGGTTAGAGAGCGTGGGGCAAGGCATAAAAAAGGTTGGCTTGACGCTTTTATAACTCTCGGTTTAAGATTAAATTTGACTGCTTCTCGTCCGGAGAATGAAGATGCTTGATAAAACTATTGCTTTCTCAAAAAAAGACCACATCGCCAACTTAATGTTAAAGCGCCCGGTGATAAATCAAGAAATGGCTCAAGAACTGGCGGAACTCCGTGAAAACATTAACGGCGATGATGATATCTACGTCGTTGCGCTGACCGGTTCCGGCAAGACTTTTTGCACTGGCATGGAGAAGGATTTGACCGGAAATCTTCGCCCCGCCGCGGCGGTTGCGGCTATTGAGAAGCCCGTCATCGCCGCCATTAACGGCGACGCTTTAGGAGCGGGACTGGAAATCGCTTTAGCCTGTGACATTCGTATTGCCTCGGATAAAGCCCGCTTCGCTCTGCCGCAGGTAGCTGAAGGCTCTATCCCGTCCGAAGGCGGCACCCAGCGCCTCCCCCGCATTATCGGTCGCGGCAAGGCTCTGGAACTGCTCTTGACCGCCGCTACCATCACCGCCGCCGAAGCTTTAGAAATAGGTTTGGTTAGTATAGTAGTACTCCCGGACGCTTTAGCAGGGGAGGCGCAAAAGCTGGCGGAAACCATCGCCGCCAAAGGTCCCCTCGCTTTAAGGTATCTCAAGGAAGCTGTTCTTAAGGGCATGGATTTAACTCTGGAGCAGGGCTTGAGGCTGGAAGCCGACCTCTATTTTCTCCTGCATACCACCTCCGACCGCACGGAAGGAATAAAGTCTTTCTTGGAAAAGCGAAAACCGGACTATAAAGGAAAATGACATTCATTGTCATCCTGACCCCGATGCAAATCGGGGGAATGATCTCGAAAAGGGGATTGGGTTGCTTTTGGATACTGAGAAAAAAATTGGTTAAAAAGTGAGTAATTTTGAAGTCATTATCTACGAAAAACAGGACGGCATTGCCTATATCACTTTAAACCGTCCTAAAGCTTTGAACGCTTATAACATCAAAATGCGCGACGAGCTTTATGAAGTCCTCGGCGCTATTAAAGACGATGCCGAAGTTGAGGTCGTCATTCTCAAGGGGGTGGGGGAAAAAGCCTTCTGCGCCGGCGCCGACCTCACGGAATTTTTAACTGCCCCTCCCCCCGTTTTCGCCCGGCAGGCGCGCTTTGCCCGGGATGTGTGGGGTCGTTTCTTAAGTATCGAACAGCCGGTTATCGCCGCCATGCACGGCTACGTGCTGGGGTCGGGCATTGAAATGTCCCTCTGCTGTGATATCCGCCTTGCCTCCGATGACGCCCGCTTTGGACTGCCCGAGCCTGGACTCGGCATTATTCCGGCGGCCGGCGGCAGCCAGACTTTGCCCCGCACCGTAGGCATCGCCCCCGCTCTAGAAATTCTTTTAAGCGGACGCTGGATTGATGCCCGGGAAGCATTAAAATTAAAGCTGGTCAACCGTGTTCTTCCCCGCCCTGACCTTCTCCCCGCCGCGGAAAAAATGGCGCGTAAAATTAAGTCTTTCCCCCAGCCTGCGGTACGCGCTGTCAAGCAGGCAGTCTGGCGCGGCATGGATTTGCCGCTGGCGGAGGGTCTGGCTTTAGAAAACCGGCTCGCCAAACGCCTGTAGGCTAAAAAATCAATAAACGTTTCGCACTTACATCCTCTCCCTTTGTAAAAGGGAGAGTTAGAGAGGGATTTTACTCAATGAATACACAAAACATTGATGTTCTCATAGAAAAAACCGCCGACCTTATTCTGCAGAGTCGCCGGCTGGTGGTCTTTACCGGCGCCGGCATCAGTACGGAGTCCGGCATTCCAGATTTCCGCGGTCCCGGCGGCCTCTGGACTCGCTTCGACCCGGACGATTTTACCATTGATAAATTCCTTTCTAATATAGAGTCGCGTCGTAAGCAGTGGCATATTTTTAAAGAGGGTTTGTTGACGGATAAAGCCGTGCCCAATGCCGCCCATGTCGCCATCGCCGAACTGCATAAAATGGGTAAGCTGAATTGCATTATCACGCAGAATATCGATAATTTACATCAGAAAGCGGGCGTCCCCGACGCTAAGGTCTTTGAACTGCACGGCAACATGCAGTGGGCGGTATGTCTTAAGTGTGGCCAGCGCTATTCGTTCAGTGAAATTAAAGCGCGATTGGATGCTGGGGAAGATGTCCCCGATTGTATCAGTTGTCACGGCATGCTTAAGCCAGCTATTGTTATGTTCGGGGAACAGCTTCCTTACGATGTTCTGGAAGAAGCTAGCCGCCGTGCCCGTGCTTCCGACCTTTTTATCGTTATCGGTTCTACGCTGGTGGTCTATCCCGCCGCCTATATGCCGCAGTACGCCTTGCAGTCCGGTGCCAGACTGGTCATCATAAATATCGGCGAGACCCCTTTAGACCGCCGGGCGACTGTGCTCATTTCCGCTAAAGCCGGCGACACTATGTCTGCCATCGTTAGCAAAGTAAAAGAAAAAATCCGCTTGTAACCTTCTTGTTATTGCGAGTCCCGATGAAATCGGGACGTGGCAATCTCTATCTCCGCTTTTGTTGCTTGCCCTTTGTCTTGTCATTGTGAGTGCAACGAATCAATCCGTACTTTCCCATTTTCCTTCTCCCATTTTCTTACTTAACACTCCCTTGGCTACTTGATACTTGACATTTGTTACTTGCTGCTTTCCCCCTTTATTCCCTGAAGTCCTATATCCAAAGTTTGATTTTCCTGTTGTCCTTACGTTAAAATATCACGAAACGTTTGTAAAAATCTTTGGAGGTGCGGCGTGAATACTACCGATTTCTTGAATATTGCTGCCACAATCTGCCCGGATAAGACAGCTATCGTTTTCGAGGATAAAAGGTATACCTTCTCCCAGCTTAACGAGCGGGTCAACCGTCTGGCTAACGGTCTGATGAAACTGGGGGCTAAAAAAGGTGTCGTTGTTGCTTTTCTTCAGGTCAATTGCAACCAGTGCGTGGAGACCTATTTTGCCGTCGCCAAGACGGGCGCTATATACCTGCCCCTCAACTTCCGCGCCAAGGAAAAAGAACTTACCTACATGCTCAATACCGCCGAAGCGTCTATTTTAATCGCCGGCGAACGTTACCTCCCGCTCATCCAGTCTATCCAGCCGGAATTGAAATATCTTCAATACCTTGTTTCCCTAGAGAAAAAGCACCCGGATATGTATTTTTACGAAGATATTATTGCCAGTTCTTCCCCCGAGGAAGTTGTAACGCCCATCGATGAAAAAGACACCACTATCTTGATGTATACCGCCGGCACCACCGGCTTCCCCAAGGGCGTCATGCTTTCCCATACTAGCTTCAGCACCTATGTTTTAGAAAATGTCTCCCCGCCCGACCCCGAGAATGACGAGCGCAATATCCTTACTGTACCTCTCTATCATGTCGCCGGTATTCAGGCGATGATGGCCGCTATCTACGGCGCGCGGACGCTGGTCATGGAGCGCCAGTTCGAGCCGGAGGAGTGGATGACTTTAGTGGAAAAGGAAAAAGCCAACCGCGCTATGATGGTTCCCACCATGCTCAAGCAGCTTATGGACCACCCCAACTTTAAAAAGCACGATTTAAAAAGCTTGAAAGTAATAACCTACGGCGCGGCACCCATGCCTCTCCCCGTTATCCGCCAGGCGCTGGAGGAGTTTCCCGGCGTGAGCTTTATCAATGCCTTCGGGCAGACGGAGACGGCTTCCACCATCACTGCACTCGGGCCCGAAGACCATGTTATCAGCGGTACGCCGGAAGAGAGGGAGAAAAAGCTCAAACGTCTCGCCTCTATCGGCAAACCGATGGCTGACGTCCAGATGAAGGTCGTCGACCAGGAAACCGGCGAAACCTTGGGCCCCAATCAGGTCGGCGAGATTCTCGCCAAGGGCCCCCGCGTCATGAGCGGCTACTGGAAGGACGAGGAAAAAACGAAGAAGACTATCGATAAAGACGGCTGGGTGCATACCGGCGATATTGGTTACGTGGATGAGGAAGGTTATTACTTTTTAGCGGGGCGCTCCAGCGATATTATCATCCGCGCCGGGGAGAATATCTCTCCCGAGGAGCTGGAAAACGTTATCCGCGAGCATCCCAAGGTCGAGGACGTGGCGGTTATTGGCGTGCCGGACCTGACCTGGGGCGAGGAACCCCGCGCTGTGGTCGTTCTCAAAAAAGGCGTGGAAAAGTCCAAAGAAGTTGAAAACGAAATTATGGAGTATTGCCGTCAGAATCTCGCCAGTTTTAAGCGCCCCCGCACCGTCGTCTTTGTGGACGAACTCCCCCGCAACCCCATGGGCAAGCTCGTCAAGCGCGAAATCAGAGAAAAATACGGCAAACCTTAACCGGTTTTTAGTCCAGGAACTTAAAACTCTCTATCAGGTGCTGGAAAATGGGTTCGGCTTCATCGCCCATTTCTTCTACGGCCAGGACCGAGATTTTCCAGATATACTCTTTATAATCGATATAAACATCCCGGCATACCAGTTTCATGGAATTTAGATAATTACCCAGGATTGTAGTGTAATAGACTATTTTATATCCCTCGATGCCGGATACCTGTATTGTAGAACGCTCGTAAAGTTCAAATTCATCATCGCTTTGTTCGAGGATTTTAATATGTGCTTCTTCCCAGGCTGCGGCATCCGGACGGCCTGCTATCGGACTGTTTGCTATTATATAAATCTGCATGTCAGCCTTCCCCCGGTTACTTCCGGGCTCCGTATAAAGTAAGCTGACTGAATTGTCGCCGCCGATATCATCAAAAGCATCCGGAGTTAATTTTTTAAATGTAGAAGGGTATTCAAAAGAAAAACTGTTGCCGCGCTTGATGGCTGTTGCCTTGATATATTCGGTGCTGCTGCACCCGCTTAAAACAACTCCGACGATAATAAGTAGGGTAATTAATACGATTAACGCTTTCCTGTTTTTCATCTCATCAATTATTATAGAGTTTTAGCAGAGTATCGTCAAAAAAGTCATCTCACGTTGTCGGAAAATATAAGAACTGCTAAGATAAACAGGAAACTCTAGGTGAAGGTCTTTATATGCCCGTCCTTTCCGGCAGTGATATCCGCCGTTTGCTTAAAATCAAACCTCCGCTCATCGAGGGGTGGCTTAATCTGGATGAGCAGGTACAGGTTAACGGCTTCGACCTTACACTGCGCGATGTCGCTTTGATGAAGTCGGCGGGAACGATAGCTCAAGCCAACAGTCAGAGAGTCCTCTCCGACCTCTCGCCGCTTTCCTTCGACGCCGAGGGTTTCCTCGACCTTCCCGCCGGCGTCTATATGGTCACCTATAACGAAATCGTCCACCTGCCCAAAAACATCATGGCTTTAGGACGCCCCCGCTCCTCCCTCCTCCGCTGCGGCGTGAATGTGGGGACTGCTGTCTGGGACGCCGGCTACGAAGGCCGCTCTCAATCTTTATTAATGGTGCATAATCCAGAGGGTTTCCGCGTACAGCAAAACGCCCGCATTACTCAGCTTGTATTCATGGAACTGACCGGCGAATCCGAAGGCTATAACGGCTTTTACCAGAGAGAGAATATTTAATATAACTTACAACTGCCTATTTATCCACTCTGGTATGTCCACCGTGCCCATCAAAATAGGTTTCTGATGGCAGTCGCTCCCGCCGGTCATTATCAGATTATTTTTCCGGCAAAACTCTATAAAATGGATGGTCGTCGCCTTGTCATTCCGCGAATGCCAGCACTCTATCCCGTCGATAAAGTTTAACATCTGCTCATGGATGATTTTTACTTGTTCTGCCAGGTCTTTGGTGATGCTGATTAGCGATGTCCCGTTGGGGTCGTTGGGGTGGGCTAACACCACTTTACCCCCCGCCCCCCGTATCAATGCCGCCGCTTCCTCTAGAGACAGGGGATATTTGGGCACATCGCACTTTACCAGATATCTATCGAATGCTTCCTGACGGCTGGCGACGATTTCCTTTTTTATAAGGTAGTCGGCAATATGCGGTCGACTCAACACCCCATCTACGCTTTCCTGTATTTTTTGCAGGTCGGCTTCGGTAAATAGCGGGCGGTTTTCCTTCTTGAACTCATTGTTCAGGTTATCGATAATCTGACGCGCCCGTTTTTCCCGGTGTTCCTTGATTATACCCAGCTTTCCGTTAAGCGACCGGTTGCGGTGGTCATAGCCGTACCCCAGTAAATCCAGGGGGATAGATTTGTTGTTATATGAGAAGGTTACATTCAATTCCACGCCGGTGATGTATCGGATTTTACTGGCGGTTGCCAGTTCTTTAGCCCTTCCCTGCTGTTCGATGTTGTCATGGTCGGTAATCGATAGGAAATTGATGCCCCGTTTCTTAGCTTCTAAAAATACTTCCTCAACGGTCATCGCCCCGTCCGACCCGGTTTTAGTGTGGATGTGTAAGTCTATTTTCATGTTTTAATGTCATTCCCACGTAGGCGGGAATCCAGCCGTCCTTTTCCCTCTTACGTCATTCCCAACTCGATTTGGAATCCAGCACCACTCCCCCATCTTTAACCTTTCTCCTGCTTTTTGAGATTTAATTTTTAATTTTACCCATTATCTATCTCTTTTCATACCTCGTAATATACCATTCCTCCGGCGGGTCTTTAGCCGTATCTACGACGAGATGTATTAATTTAAGGTCAGGGTTCTGTCGCTTTAAGGCGTCTAAATCCACTGCTTCGAATTTCTTTTTGTTATTCAAATAGGCTTCCTCGGTCAGCGCGTTGGAAACGTAATTTTCTTTATCCCGCGCCAGTATCCGCTGGATGGATACCTCCTGCGGGCAGTCCGTCTGTAGAATGATGAAGGTAGCTTTATTTTTTGCGGCGATGGCCGCCGCCTGCTGCCTTAGCGACTGTGTCACGAACGTGGCGTCGAGGATAACGTTTTTATTGCTTTTAAAGGCTTCGTCCGCCTGCTCGAACATCACGTCGTAGACCTGCGTCCGCTTTTTCATATCCCCGGCAACTTTAGAGTCGAAAATATCCTGGTTTTTCAGCACCTCCAGCCGGATAATGTCCGTCCGCAGTAGCTTACCGCCCTTGATTTTTTGTACTTCCTCGGTCGTTTCCGTTTTCCATGTCCCCGGCAATCCGCAGGCGATAAGTAAAAAACCATTCTTTATTTCTTTTTCGATAAATTTTTTAAAAGGCTCTCTCATGCTTGCCTCCATCTCGATTTTGTCATTCTGAGCGGAGCGAAGAATCTCGGGGAGGAGTGGTTTTCTGAAAAGCCCAGAACAAACGATAAATTATTCCAGTATTATCTCCAGCCCTAATTTATCTCTACATATATCCCCCGCTCGGTTCCGGCAGTGCTTTATATTCGTCCTTTGATTCTATTATATCCCTGATTAAGTTAATGAGCTCCATGAGTTTCGCCCCCGGCAAATCCAGGTTAACATATTTAGCGTGCCAGAGTAGCTCCTTGGTCTTGCCGTCGTACGCCACTTTGAAAAAGTAGGAAGGATAAGGCGCTACCTCCGTTTTTGTTTCATTATCCGCTACATTAACGGAAAACTTATCTGGATAATTGAAGAAGTCTATCTCCACCATTTTCTGGTGGATGCTGTCCATCTCTTGGCTGGAGAGCGTCAAATCGATGGTGATAGCTGGGTCCATAATCATATCTTTAGTGTAGATTCCCCGGAAGGTATCGAGTGTGTTCCGGCCGGTGACGCCGTATTTAAAAATAAAATTAAAGCCGTTTTGCTGCGGAGTCCCTTTCGCCGTAGCCGCGCCGCCGCATCCCGTAACCACTAAACATAAAATAAGAAATATTATCAGTAATGCTTTTTTCATCTCATTTCCTGGTATAGCTCTCCGCCAGCTTAAAATAGCCCCGCGCGTTTTCTGTGATTCTCCCTTTCTCGTCGGCGGATATATGCTTGTCGTCATACTGGAAGCACCCCACCTTCCCCCGCACGTATGCCCGGTAGCATTTATAGAAATTGAGCAGCTTCAATAACTCTTTATCTCTACTTTTATTTACATACGCCTTGATAAATCTTTTGGAAAGGTCCCGTCGACCGTAATGGTCCAGGTCCATCGCCAGAAATGCTATATCCGCCGTAACGTCGGTGTATCTTAACCGGTCTATAAACTCGATGCAGTCGTAGATGCAGATGCCTTGATAAAAACAGACATGCGCGGCATGCAGGTCGCCATGGCAGTCCCGCACCCTCCCCTCCGCCATCCGCTTTAAAAATAAGGAACGATTGACTTCAATAAAGTCCTCGGTGTAGGTCTTAATGTGCTTATAAGTCTCCGGTTCGATGATGGTGCCGAAGTATTTTTCCGTCTGCTCGAAGTTCTCTGACGTGTTTTTTATGACGGCATCGATACCGCCTTCACGCGTGATTTCACTATTAGTCGCGGCTTTTTTATGGAAATCCACGAGGGTTATAGCTACTTTCTCCACCATCTCCGGCGTCACTTTATTCTGCTTTAAAAGCACGTCCATCATCGCGTCCTGCGGCAGCCGCCGCATTTTTACGGCATATTCTTTAGCCTCCCCCTTCCCCCCGATAATATAACGCCCCTTTTCTTTAGTTATCGGCACCACGCCCAGGTAGGTATCGGCGCAGAGCCGCTGGTTGAGTTCTACCTCTTTCCGGCAGTAATAAAGTCGTTTATCCAGCGTGGTATAGTCCAGAAAACCCATATCCACCGGTTTTTTGACTTTATAAACGTATTCCCCGGCAAGAAAAACGTACGATATCTGCGTCTGTACCAGTTCCACTTTCTGTGGAGATTCCGGGTAAACTTTAGGGTCGAGTAGGGCTTGAATCAGCTCCGGCAGCTCCGCCATTTTTAAGGTACCTCTTCTTAATTTATATAACGGAGATTGTGATGCAGAGTTACGTGGAAATTAATACCACTGGTAAAATTTACGGCCTGCGTGCTAAATAGAGCACAGCGCTTTATTTCGATTTTGCCGCCTTCGACTGTGCTTTTTGCTTTTCCTTGAGCTTTTTCGCCCTTTTCAGGTGCTTGTGCCAGGCGTTTCGCTTCGTCTTGTTCATCAGTTAATAATATAGACTAAATCGTGTATAGGGTCAATTTATATTATTAAGGGTTGACACCAATTTTTTCACTGAGAGAACAAAGTCCTATTGACAACGTGGTATTACTAAACTATAATATGTATAGTTATCATTATGGAAAGAGGCGACATAGGGTTTTGTCCCTATGAAGTCTCTTTTCTTTTATATAAATCCCTTATTATATCATCAAGATAGTATATTTTTATTCTATCGTGCATTCTTTTAAGTAGGTAGGAACAACCTCCTCTGCTACAAGCTATTAAGCACTCAAGCTTCCCTTTAGAATGTAAGTACTCTACTAAACAGGCGTAATCGCCGTCACTTGTAACTATTACCGCTTTTTCGTAATTGTTCATATCTATCATGGCTTGTAATGTTAGATTTACATCTACGTTGCCTTTGATTTCATCTTCATGAATAGCTACTTCTTTGAACTTTAGTTCATATCCTTGACTTGCAAGCTTATCATATATGTTTTGATATTTAGGTATACGACCAATAAAATAATAAGCGATTTTAACGGCATGTTTTTCGGCAAGATATATTCTCAACTCGCCCATATCAAGTTCAACTTCAAGTGGTTCAAGTTCGTCAATAAGTACTTGGAGCGATTTATTAAAATTTTGACCATCAATAAAGGCGTAATTGACTAGTTTTTTACTCACAATAAATCAACTTTTTATTTTGATTTTTTCCCGCTAGCCCCTCCCCTTTACCCACTCCGCAAAACGCTTAAAAGACCTGTCGTAAGTGCGCTCTATCTCCGGCGGGAAAGCGCAGGCGGGCAGTTCGTTCATTGCGAGGTGATAGCTGATGCACTCGCAGCATTTGCCCTTGCGCGAACACGGCTCGTAGGTACAGTTGCATCTGGCTTGGTTAGCTTTGATATTGCATTCCATGACTATATATACTTTTTCCTCATTTCTTGACTTAGCTCGGCGAGTAGCTTTAGCGCCTGCTCTGTCCCCTCCTCGGTTAGAGGTACAAGCCCGCAGGTGGGTAAAAGTAGGCTGTGCTTGGATAATTCTTTAATGGATAGCCCGTTCCGTGTGAAAGGCGCCATGGCTTCTTCCAGACGGTCTTTCAGGCTGGCTAGCGACTCTTTATTGAGCAGCTCCATCTGGTTGGGGACGATGCCCCACCCCACGCATCCTCCCCGCTTTATAAACTTCTTGACTTCTTCGGGGTAAAGGCTCAACGACTGCGCATAGGCGTAGGCGTCGAAGTTCAGGATATCCATCTTCGTTTTCAGCAATATCGACCAGTCCGTGTTGCCGCAGCAGTGTATGCCTTTAAGTCCGCTGATGCCGTCGAAGACCTCGTTGATTACTTCGATGATTTTTTCCGGCCTGGAGAAAGCGCCGGCGGCTACCACCGACCCGTAGGACGCCATAATCGGCTCATCGACGAAGATGATGGTGTTCTTTGATATTTTCTTGAGCTGGTTTTCTTCCCACGCCGCCTTGAGCTTCAGGAACTTGGGGACGGCATCCCCGAACGTTTCGTGATAAAGTATCGGCACCTTATTTTCATCGGTAACGGTCATGCCCCAGGATAAAGGACCCGTCACGCAGCCCTTGACTGCTTTAGGAGATACCTCCCCCTGCTCTAAAAAGGCATAAAGCCCCGCCGCATATTCCCGCCCGATAGGGTATTTAGAGAAATTATTTTCTAAATAGCTCTGGTAAAACGTTTCCAGCGACTTTGTATAATCTTTAGAGGTATCAATATAGATGCGGTTGTTTTCTACTACCGCCCCAGGAAACCCCTCGCTGAACTGGACGTACAGGTTCTCTAAAAACGACTTGCGTGGTAGCTGCGGCCAGGTCGGGATATCTTTAAGGTAGCGCGTTACCAACGCCGTCGCTTTTTTTACGTCCGTATGCGGCACGCTGCCGATGATGGTGGTTAAACAGTTGAATTCCGTGTTTACCATATAAATCTTTCCCTTGTTCCCTTCTTCCGCTTTACCCTCTCCCCTTATAGGAGAGGGTCAGGTTGGGGTTTTCCCCCTTTATTCACTTGACCTTTCCTTGTTACTTGCTACTTGTCAATTGTTACTTTACTTGATGTATTTCCCTATAAGTAAATCGAGGTTTCTCTTTTGTGCCGCGGTTATCGCTTTCGGGTCTGTGACGATTGACCCGGCTAGGGCGTTGGCGCAGCCGCACTCTCGCTTATGCGGCACCCTGCCCACGGTTAATTTAATCGTCTTTTTCGCGTAGTTAATGTTATTACGCATCGTCGTTAATATAGCTTCGACGCTGACCGCTTCGTGGGTCTCATGCCAGCTGTCGTAATCGGTAACGCAGGCTATACTTGCGTAGCAAATCTCTGCCTCCTGCGCCAGCTTGGCTTCTGGCAGTACCGTCATACCGATGACGTCCGCCCCCCAGGATTTATAAAGGTGGCTTTCCGCCCTGGTGGAGAATGCCGGCCCCTCCATAGCAATAAACGTCCCCCCCTCGTGGACGGTCGCCCCTGTTTCTTTAGCCGCTTTATAAATGATGTCGCTTAAGACCGGGCAGAATGGGTCGGCAAACGGTATGTGGGCGACGACGCCCCCGCCGAAAAACGTGCTCGCTCTACCCCGCGTCCGGTCGATTATCTGGTCGGGTATCAGCAGGTGCCCCGGCTTTATCGCTTCTTTAAAGCTCCCGCAGGAGTTCGACGATATTATAAACTCAACGCCCAGCGCTTTAAAGGCATAGATGTTGGCGCGGGACGGCACCTCGGTAGGGGAAATCTGGTGGCCCTTGCCGTGCCGCGGCAGGAAGGCTATACCCACCCCGTCCAGCTTCCCGATGGTAATAGAATCGGACGGCTTCCCGAAAGGTGTATCGGGATAAATTTCCTTAACATCCTTCATCCCCTCGATATCATAAAGCCCCGTCCCCCCTATCACCCCGATTCTCGCCTGTGCCTGGGACATGAATGACCTCCTGAAAAATTTTCTACATTATTCAAGTATATTCCAGCCTTAATTCTATCGCAAGCGGTAAATCCTCCTTGTCTCCTCCTTTTTCAAGGAGTGACAATCCATGGGTTAGAAAAAATAATTAAAATACGTGAAGCTGACATCGTTCCCCTTGTTAAAGGGGAAGCAGAAGAAGATTTTTCTTTCCCTCTCTGTGCATGGAGAGGGGGATAAGGGGGTGAGGTTTTAACCCGCCCCCCTAATTACTAACTACTAACTACTAACTGCTAACTACTCTTCTTCCCCTCTTTTTCCAGCCTCTTGTGCAAAGAAGCCGCCGCCTCCTCGAACCTCCGGTCGTGCGCTTTAGCGCCCTCTTTATACATCGCCGGGTACCACTCTATCTTCTCCAGCCCTTCCACTATTGGGTTAATCATATCGAAGGGGATGGAAATTAATATCGTGCCCGGGGGGAATATCTGCTTGGCTCTCATGCCGTGGGAAACATCACTGATGATAAAATTCATTTCGCCGCTGATGTATGGGTAGGTAATTAGCCAGTTGCACGCTATCACCGGCATCCCTTTGCTCGTCCAGGTCTTGCCCGTCGCGTAGCACATCGCTCTTAAAATAATCTCCAGCTGTGTCGGGTCGGCGGCTAAAATGATTAAGTCCGGTGCGAACGTTAGTTTATCCAGAGTAGCGAAAGCCACGTAGTTGACGCTGCACTTTTCCAGTTTCGTGAGGTGGTAATAAAGCCGCCGGTTGGCGCGGGCTTCCTCGAATATTCCCAGTTCCGGCCCGATGCTGCCGCTCTCGAAAATGGGGTCGGTCTCCGTCATTCCTAAAAGTATCGGCGCCACGCAGTTAAAGTCCTCTACCTTGGCATAAAAAGGCTTTGCCCGCTGGGCTTCCCGTATCATTTCGCAAATCGCCAGTTTCTTTTTCAGCCTCGTTAATCCTTCCGGCTTGAAAAGCAGAAACTTGATGGCGATAGGCTTTAGTTTGAATTTGAATTTATCGAATATTGATAATTCCGGCGATACTTTGCTCATATTGACCTCCCTGAAAAATATCTGCGTTACTCAAGTATAAGCTAGCTTTATATCTACCGCAACCCCCCTTCCTTCACCCCAACAGGGGTGTCTAACAAGGCGAAAGAGGCTAAGGTAAAAACCATTATTTTTTAATTATTTAAAAATGATAAACCCCATTTTTAGCCACCACTTTACATAACCCTGTAAAACTTACAATACCCGTTTTTGAAGCTAATTTTACATAACTCTAAAAACGACTAAATGAAGCTATTTAGCTTTGAGTCGTTTCTTGCAGAAAAAGTACCTTCTATCCCCAGTTCTTGAACGGACTCGGCTTTAGTTTCAGCTTGGCGTTGCGCTTCGCCTCGGTCGTCGGTTTCCCTGTCACCGGGTGGACGAAGTGGAAGGGATAGATATAGCCGGAGGGGTACTGTGTATCGTACTCCGCCCACTCGTCCGGGTCGAGCTTTATGCGTGGTCGTGGGACTTCCTTGTCGTCTGGCAGCGGTTGAGGCGTCCTCGTGGGATAGGCATAGTGCATCAGCAGGCGCAGCTTGAGTATCTTCCACACGCCGTCTTACTTGATATAGTCCATCTCATAGATGACTGCCATTATCGCCGGGTCGAGGGGTTGGGTGGCGCGGGATAGTATCCCGCCGTAGCCATACCATCTGCCGTGCGCCGTTTTGCCGTCTTCAGCTACCGTAATCACCGGCGATACCTGCATCACCATGTGCAGGAACTCCGGCGGCACCTCCTTCATTCTCCCGAAGTACCTGCGGATGCCCTCTGGTCCTTTATACGTCCCCTCGACGAATGTCCCGGATACTTCAGGGTTATCTTTGGCAAAGCAGTCGATGATTTCATCGCCCATCCAGTGCTCAAGGTAATAGCCGTAAGCGCACTGCAGTCGTTTGATAGCCTCGATATCTTCCAATTTTTGAATCTGTTTCTCTTTAGCTTTCACCTGCCTCTTAAGCGTCTTGATTTCCGACTCCATGGCATTGATTCTAGCTTCCAATGCTTTCTCATTCATATTTGTGCTCCTCAAGATTACTTTACCCCATTAAACAGATCGCGCTCGTGAATTCTACCTTTCACCGGCGGAAACATACGCATATAGCAGTCCCGCGGCCCGGAAAAGAGGTTAACCAGTCTGAATAATAGACCACGCCGCGGCGAACCGCCGGACGTCTGGCTGGCATGGCAGGCGACTGCCCGGCGCTGGGTTTGCACCGATTTTTTCTTCAGCTTTATTACGCAGTGCACCGGGAACTCGTTCTCAACAAAAGAGGCAAAATCTATATCTCTGTTCCGCCCCATGTGGTGCACATCTCGCCCCAATAAAGACCATACCTTGACCATGAATTTAAGAAAACGGTGGGGAAAGACGTGAAAGTATAGCTTCTGCGGCTGGAACGATGGCCCGGTATTTGGATATTTTTGTGGGTCGCCCGCCGCGTTGAATGCCATCACTGTAGCCTTATGAATCGCGATATGATCGGGATGCCCGTAACCGCCTAAGGGGTCAGAGGTGATGATTACTTCCGGTTTAATTCTCCGTATTATCTCAACGATGCGTCCGGCGACTTCTTCCGTCGGCGCCGCAGCCAGAGCATTGGGGTGTTTATTCTCCTCCGAACCGGCCATGCCGGAATCGCGGTAACCCAGGTAAATAACTTCGGTTAAGCCGAGGACCTTGGCAGCGCATTCTAGTTCATGAGTACGTAAATCGGCAATTGATGTATATCCCTGCATGAATTCAGGAGCCACTTCGCCAACTTCGCCGCGCGTCCCGCAGACATAATAAACCTTATAGCCGGCGGCGGCATATTGCGCCAGTGTTCCGCCCATGCCCAGTGTTTCATCGTCGGGATGGGCGCCGGTCAGCAATAAGGTTTTCGGCGTATTCATTCTAGGAAAAAAGCTTCTTGATGCTTCTCGTATAGGGCTCTTTGATAATTCCTTTATCTGTGATGATGGCGGTGATATATTTATTCGGCGTAACGTCGAAGGCTGGGTTGGCGGCGGTGATGCCTTCCGGCGCAATAGGCATACCCTGGAAATGGGTCACTTCTTCCGCCTTCCGTTCTTCGATGGGAATTTTTTCTCCGGTTTTTAAGGATACATCGATGGTGGAAACGGGCGCGGCGATGTAAAAAGGAATGCTGTTCTCTTTGGCCAGCACCGCCAGCGTGTAAGTGCCTATTTTATTCGCTGTGTCTCCGTTAGCGGCGATACGGTCGGCCCCTGTAATGACACAATTTACTTTGCCCTTCCCCATGAAAGACCCTGCCATGGAGTCGGTAATTAAGGTAAACGGTACGCCTGCCTTATTCAATTCCCAGGTTGTCAGCCGCGCTCCCTGCAATAGCGGGCGGGTCTCATCTACGAGGACATTTATCTTTTTACCCTGCCGGTAAGCTGTGATGATAATACCTAATGCGGTGCCGCAGCCGGAAGTTGCTAGTGGTCCGGTGTTGCAGTGCGTTAACACCGTCCATCTATTTTTAATTAATTCCGCCCCGAACAAGCTCAAATGACGCGTGGCATCGGCTTCTTCCTGATGTATCTTTATGGCTTCATTGACCAGCTTTTGAACTGTAGCCTGTACGTTCTTGCCTTTTGCTGCTGCTTGCCGCATGCGTTCCAGGTCGAAGAAAAGGTTGCGGGCGGTCGGACGGGTGGCAGTAATAGCTTCGATAATGCTTTCCAGCTTTTTTAAAAAGTCATTTTTACTTGTCGTGCGAATATTTAAAGCTCCGAGGGCAGCGGCATAAGCACCGGCTATCCCGATGATAGGTGCGCCCCTGACTTTCATTTCTTTGATGGCGGAGGCTACATCGCGGTAGTCGCCAAACTCAAGATAGACTTCTTCTTGGGGCAGGCGTGTCTGATCGAGTATCCTGATTTTATTTCCCAGCCACTCGATGGGTTGATAATCGGTTTTTATCAATGCTTTATTTTTTCCCATTGCTCGCGTTTAAGCTCCATGAGTAGAAAGTTGTAGCCGCTTTGTTTAAGCTGGCCGCAATCTGTAAAACCGCACTTAATGAAACACTGGTGCGCCCGCTGGTTCCAGTCCAGCGTTTTAAGATAAAGGCGATTAAGACTCGAGTTTTTAAAAACATGGTCGACTAATGTATTGACGGTATCGGTGCCGTAGCCTTTGTCCCAGTAGTCTTTATCACCTATCATTATGCCGACCTGTGCCTCGCCCTTCTTGCCGTCAATATCATAACAGGTACAGTTCCCGATATGCTTGCCTTCGAGGGTCTCTATCGCCAAGGGGTACCGGTTGTCCTTGCGATGTATTATCGATGAATAGTCCAGCAGATAAATTCCGAAGGATATCTCCAGCGTTGGCGCAGCGTCGAGTCTGGCTAATTCGGGGTCGGACTGCCAGCGGTAGTCATTGCGGACATCCGAGAGTTTTTTCTCGCGTAGCCTGACTTTGTTGCCGAGAATAACCTTTCCGCGTAATGGCTTTAAACAGGCATGGTTGCCGTGTTTTAAAAATTTCATAGTGTGAATATTAATTACTGGCTGGACTAGTTTTGTTCTTGTCCTTCGTCTTCAGCCTCGTCCTCTTCATCTTCAGCCCCGCCTCCTTCATGGCGTTCCCAGATAGGCTCGGTAAAATAATCGATGTATTCCTCCATCGCCTGGGCGGCTACTTGCTTGATTCTTTCTCCTGCTTCCACAGCCATCTTGGCGAGTTCAGCGAAGTCTATTTTTATTTCAAGCATGCTGGTCAAGACCTTAATAACAGCTAACGCCGCCATGGGATTGGGCACGCGACTCGCGTAAACCGGCACTTCGCCGAGCAGGCAGATGCCTTCTATATCTCTCTCTTTCGCTACGCCCAATAACAGTCCGTTAAGACCGGCGATTTGCAGGTTGCTCGAGTACTCCAGATTATAGGCTTGTATTTCCCTGGAAATTAGGTGGCTTGTAGCTACCCCCCAGACCTTTGGAGGCTCGGCATGGTGGATGCGGGTGATGGCCGCGGCGCAGGTGAAGACACGTACGGCACCGAACCTCTGGCCGACGTCCAGAATACAGTGCGCCAGGTCATAGCCTTTGGAAGCCGGCTGGTCATCACCGATAAATAGTATCAGGTCTTTACCGCCGCCGGTATTCTTATAATAATAAAAGTCGCTCTGTGGAAAGTTGGGTTCCTCAACTACGTTATCCCTGACGAGTACACCGATGGGGTCGAAGAAGTAAGCCGGCTCCAGGTAGCCCAGTTCTTTAAAATTGAGCTTGGCTTTAAGGTAGTTGGCGATAATCATGGCTACGTTGCCGATACCGGGCCAGGCGGCTAAAAGATTGGGGGCGTTGAGCTTGGGCCGGGCAGTTATCTTGATAATATCATTGGTCATTGCTTTTACCTCATTTATCCAACTTGTCTCCTTGAACGAAGTGAAGGGTTTTGGTAGAGGTTGAGCAGGCTTTTCCCCTCCACTCCTAGAGATTCTTCGCTTTGCTCAGAATGACAATTTCCTGTATTTCTTTCCGCTATTAGATATTTTACTCCGTTGTGAAGATATTTGCTAAATAATCTCGTATAATGATGAAGGATTTTTACCTCTCACCTTAGTCCTCTCCCGCGAGGGAGAGGAAAGCAATCATTAAAATAATCTACCCCTTGCTAGAAACTGATATTTCTTTACAGTAAATCGGCGGGGTGTGGAGAGTACCCATGACCCACTTGGGCTCGGAGCCGATGGCGGGGATGTCCTTGAGGACTTGATAGACATTGCCGGCAATCATCGTATCCTTAACGCGTCCGACGATTTTGCCGTTTTCTATTTTATAGCCCAGCAGTACGTTGCCGGAGAAATCGCCGCCGAGTACATTACCCTGCCCCGCGCCGATAAGTTGTTCGACGACGAGGCCTTCCTTAATATCCGCCACCATTTCATCAAAAGTGGCAGAGCCGGGGTTAATAACTATGGAGGTCGGCGAGGGGTTGGGCAGTCCAGAGCCTCCCCGTGAGCCATTACCGGTACTTTTTTTACCAGCCAGTGCCGCCGTCTGTAAATCGTAGAGGAAACCCTGTACGACGCCCTCGCTTATCAGGGGAGTACGCTGGCTCGGCACGCCCTCATCATCGCAGGGCTGACTGGCAGGTCGATAGGCAACGAGGGGGTCGTCCCAGAGGCCGAACTTCTTATCCAAAACGAGCTTGCCTACTTTATCGCCTAATGGGGAAGCGCCTTCGAGGATGGTCTTGCCATTAAGGGCGGACATCAGGGGCGTCATCAGGGCGGTAACACCGTTCGGAGTAAAGATAACAGGGAGCGGATGGGTAGGGGCTTTAGCGCGGTCTTTAGCGAGGTCGAGCTGGCGGAAAACAACGTCGGTAATTTTCTTCGTATCCGAGAGGGGATGGCAGGAGATATCTGCCTCCCATACCCAGAGCATATCCGTGCCCTCAATAAGGCTACCTTCAATACTAAGGCTAAAAACGCTTTTGCGATACTTGACGTTCCCGCCGCTGGAATTCAGAAGACGCATTGAAGTTACGGAGCGACTGACACCGCCCTCGCATACTATACCGGGGGTATGGGAAGTAACAGCGGCGATCATCTGCTCACCGAGTCCGACCATTTCCTTGATAGAGACTTTTTCAACAGCGGCATCGAAGATATCTATCTTCGGGAAGTGTGTATTATCGGGGAGGTGGAATTTAGCCTCACTGCCGAAGACGGCAGTTTCGACAGCGCTATCAACGATCTGCTGCTCATTCACCATGCCGGTAGTGGTGGCATAACCGATTCTACCGTCTTTGATAATACGCAGAGCAATGCTGGTATATTGGTTGGTCCGCATCTGCTTCAACCGATTGGCTTCAAATCTGACCTGCGTATTTTCGGAGGAAATTTCAAAGACTTCGGCTTCTTCGGCGACTTTTTTTGCTAGATTAAGAATTTTTTCCATTTATTTACCTCCGATAAGGCAATGCTGGATGCGTATATGAGGGCTGCCGGTCCCCACCGGGAGTGGCTGCTGCTCGCCCTTGCCACAACCGCCGCCCTGGTTTATATCGAGGTCGTTACCAACGGCGTCGATGTTTTTCAGGGTATTAAAAACATTGCCGGTCAGTATAATCGGCCTAATAGGTTCGGCAATTTTGCCGTTACGTATCATGTAGGTCTCGCCGGCAGAGAAAGTGAACATCTCCAAAGCAGTCTGGCCGCCGTACATTTTCTTGGCGTATATGCCTTCCTTAATATCGGCAATCATTTCGTCGAAGGACATTTTGCCCGGCTCGATATAGGTATTAGTCATGCGCACAACAGGCGGGAAGAGGTAGCTGACTGCCCGTGCGTTGCCGGTAGGTTTTTCGTTCATTTTGGCGGCCGTCTCCCGCGAATGCAATCGCCCCACCAACTGGCCCTCGCGGATTAAATAGGTCTTTGTCGAGCGGGTGCCCTCATCGTCATATTTAAAGCTGCCGCGCATATTCGCGGGCTCGGAGGCGGAATCGATGATGTTCAGTATCTTACTGCCGAACTGCTTGCCTAACACCATAATCTCACGCAGGCGGTCATTTTCATAAACGAAGTCTGACTCCGATAGATGCCCGAAGGCTTCATGGGCAAAAACTCCTGCCAATAAGGGGTCGAGTACTACCGCATATTCGCCGCCTTTAACCTGCGGCGCGGAAAGTAAAGCCACGGCATTCCGGGCTACCTCTTTTACCTTCTGGTGGAGTCCCTGTACAACCTTGAAATCCCCCAGACTCCCCACACTGAAAATTACCTGCTGTACGTTACTATCTTTAACGGCGACAGCCGAAAAATATAGATTAACATCAACTCTTTCCTGGGTGATAAAGCTTCCCTCCGAGTTTAAGAAGACTACTTTTTTACGTCCGTCCCCATAAGAAATACTGGACGTTCTTATTTCAGGAACGCTCCAGATGATTTCATTATATTCATCGAGCAATTTTTTCTTTTCCGCCAGGGGGATGGCGAGGGGGTCAAGGGCAACGTTGCCTTTTGCTTTATCTACGGCGGGTTCCACCGGAGCCAGGTTGCTCTTGCCTGTGCCCGCCGCCTGCGCCTGCTCAATAGCCAGCGAAATGCGTTTATTTAATTTATCGAAGCGATTAAAGCTGGTAAAGCCCCACCCCCCTTTAACCAAAGCCCTGATGTTACCGCCGGAAGCCGTGGAACGCCCGATGGACTCCAATACCCTGCCGCGGTAGATAATTGAGCTGGACTGGCTCTCTTCGAAGCGTGCCTCTAAATAATCGGCTTTGCCTTTCTTGAGTTCTCCGGTCAAGCTTTGAGCGATATCTTCTATTTGCTGCATAGTAAAACCTCATAAAAAAGTTTGAATTATGGATAAACAAAGTTTAAAGGACATACTAAAGAAAGTCAATTTGCTTGACACATAAAAGCCCCTTAGCTTAAACTATTAACGGTATTTTCTTCTCAAATTATGCCCCAACCGATTCTATCTGATGTAAATAGTTACGCTATCTGAAGCATCCAAAACAGAGCAGAGAGGAGATAGGACCATGACTTACAGCACTTTGCTTTACGAGAAAAAAGAGGGCGTCGCTATCGTCACGCTAAACCGGCCGGATAAACTAAATGCCCTTAACAGTACGGTCTATAACGAGCTTTATGACGTCTTCTTTTCTATCGGGAACGACCCCGAGGTGAAAGTAGCTATACTGACTGGCGCCGGCGAGAAGGCGTTTGCCGCCGGTTCAGACATCGCCGAAATGCAGAACATGGGTCCCCAGGAAATCCAGCATTTCATGGCAACCATCCGCAAGGCATCTGATTGTATCTATTGGCTCACCAAGCCGACGATTGCCGCCATTCACGGCTATGCACTGGGGGGCGGCTGTGAGCTTTCACTTTGTTGTGACCTGCGGATATGTTCGGAAAAGGCGCGCTTCGGGCAGCCGGAGATAAACCTGGGGCTGATTCCCGGGGCAGGGGGCACACAGCGCCTGACGCGTCTCATCGGGGCGGCCAAGTCGAAAGAAATAATCTATACTGGCGATATGATTGATGCCGCCACGGCGTTCCTGTTGGGGCTGGTGAATAAAGTAGTCCCACCGGAAAAGCTGATGGAAGAGGCCATGGAGTGGGCGAAGAAGATGGCAAGCAAGAGCGCACCGGTGCTGGCGATGGCTAAGATGGCAATCAATACCGCTCTGGACGCCGATTTGACTACCGGACTGAACATGGAGACGAAGTGCAATGCCCTATGCTTTGCCACGGAAGACTGCAAAGAAGGTATGAATGCTTTCATGGAGAAGAGGAAAGCGGTATTTAAGAATAAATGACACGAAGTGTCATTCCCACGAAAGTGGGAATCCAGTGCTAACCCGAAGGGCAGGGACCCACGGGCTTGCCCGTGGGTGAATGTCGTGAAAGCGAGATGAGGTGGTAGAATAAGATGAATGGAAATAAGACTATCGGGGCATTCAGCTTATCACACGGA
>DAOUCO010000057.1:0-28271 GCA_034432135.1 Dehalococcoidales bacterium
TGATATTTAACTCGCGGGCAAGTTCCTGCAATTTTTCCAGTTCGGGCCGGCTGTTTTCATCTCCCCCGACAACCACCAGCCTGATTTTTTCATTGTTTTTTATAAGAGGCAAGGAACGTATCAGGTTATCAATACCCTTTAGCGGGTCAATCCTGCCGACGAAAAGGATGATTTTACCATCCGTTAAACCGAGTTTTTCTCTGGCGTCTGTTTTATCTACCGGCTTGAAAATTTCCATGTTGACGCCGCAGGGCACGATGCCGATCTTTTCCGGTAAAGCACCATAATAATCTATAAGCGCCCTTTTTTCCTTCTCCGTAGCAACGATAATCCGCTGGCAATCCTTGACTGTTTCTCTTTCCGAGATGATGCGCAGGGCCGGCTCCCTCTCGCCGATGCCGATGGCGTTTTTCACCGCGCCGAGGGTATGGTACATATTTAAATACGGTATTTGACGCGTCTGCCATAGATATTTCCCCACGAGAGCCGATATCCAATAATGGCTGAACACCATATCGTATTTGAGGCCATGAATATCCCAGAAATTCACCAGGTTAACAATAAATTCCGGGAGAGAGAAGTAGACATCCACCTTATTTATCCTGGCTTCTTTCCCCGCCTTAAGATGAATTAGCCTGACTCCTTTAACCAGGTCTTCCACGCGGGGGTCGGCAGGGTCATGTACACGTGTGTAAATATCGATGGTATGACCCTGTTTGCCGAGTTCGCGGGCAAGTTCGCGGATATAAACGCTCATGCCACCGGTGTCTTTAGCGCCAAGGTCACCCACCGGGCAACTGTGAGCGCTGATGAAGGCGATTGTTAATTTATTGTCAGTCATATTTCTTCTATTAAATTATACTATATGTGTATCTGGCAATGATAAAGCGGCACCTCTTTGCCGCCGAGGTGCTCCTTATAGACCTCGGCGCCTTTAAGAAAATCGAATTTCTTTTTGCCTTTGGCAATACTGTCTCGAATCGCCAAGACTTTACTTAAAAGTCCTACGCTTAAGGAAACATATTGCGGGTCATAGCCGCTGTTGTACAAATAAATACAATTGTTATAGTCAAAGCACAATATTTCGGCCACCGGCTTGCTATCCAATTCGAGAACGCCCAGTTTTAATAAGCCAATTTCCTTCATGGTGTCTACCAGCAATCTGAAATAGGATTTCATTTGCTCCGTCATGAAGTCGGCTTTATCCTGGCGACTCCCGGTAAACATCCTGAAAAAAGTTTCCATAGCATTCGGGAGTTCACTACCTTTTTCGATAAAACGGTACTCGATTTTCCCTTCCTCCATCAATCGTCTTAATTTACGCCTGACCTCGTGACGCTGCTTGGCGGATAACGTTTCAAGATATTCATCGAAGGACAAGGGCAAATCCATTTCAAAAGATACATCTTTTTTTTCACTTGTTACCTGAAAATTACGACTTTTAGCTAGCGGTAAAAGACCAGATATCACCGTGGAATCAGGTCTTAAGAGCTTCAGGTCGAGAGTCTTGATACGGTTTTCTTTTAGGTAATCCAGCAACACATTAAAGAAATCGTCTTGCATGCCGGGAGTGACAATAAAATCCAGATAATCGCAGACATCGGTACTGCCGATGAGATAAGCGGTATCTTCGAGAATCATCAAAGGCGCAATGCCGATGATTTTATCGCCATCTTTGACTAAACGTACAAACGGCCTTGCTCCCGTCCCGAATATCCGCCACCATGTCTGCATCCATTCCGGCAATATAAATACCGAAGACCATTGCAGCGTTTGACGGGAACCAGAACGGTAAGAATTCAGTTCGTTCAGGTTATTTTCGATTACAGTATAACTCATTATTTCTTGATATCAGTGTAACATTCGGGATTTTTTTATGATGTAACTATTGTCACATAAAGCCGTTATATCAGCACGCCGTCAGTCAGGTTGGCTGTGTGTAGATAAATTTCAATGCTGGGCTTCCCCTTGCAGATATCCAGCACGGTGGCTTTATATTCGGGCGACTTTAGATAAGCATCAAAGTCTTCCTGTTTTCCCCATATCAGCATGGCACCCTGAGCGGCTGTTTTGGGGTCCATAATAAAGTATTTTTCCTTGAGACCACGTATCTTACGGCAGCCTTCGACCACCTTCTGAATATGTTTCCTCGCAACTTTGATATCCGCCAGCTGTTTTTTGATTTCGTCTTTTACGTCGAACTTTACGATTACGGCTAACATCTTACTGTTATTCCTTTCCGCCTAGGGATTTTTCATCTTCCGGGCTATTTCATCGATATTGGCTTTTTCCCGTAAAAGAAATTTCTCACGACCTTCCGTATACGAAGGGAGCACCCATTTCATCTCGCGCAAATTTTGTGTAATGACCGGAATCCAGTTATAAGGAATAGAAATCAATATCCACCCTTCTTCAAAAACCTCTTTTGATTTCATCCCGAATGCCAGCCCCGTAACTGTGAAGTTCACTTTGCCGCTCCGGTAAGGATAGTTATAAATCCAGTTACACCCTAATACGCCTGTGGTTTTCGATTCTCTTAAGACACCGGTGGAGTAGCACATTGCCCGGAGAATAGTTTCCGCCTGACTGGTATTTGCCAGAATAATCAAGAGGTCAGGCTCGAATTTTAGTTTGTCCAATACAGAATACGCCACATAGTTAACGGTACCCCTCGGCAAAAGGGTAAGATATTGATAGAGGTTGCTGTTAGCGCGTGCCTCCTGGAATATTTCAAGCTTGATACCTATCTCTCCTGCTTCAGCAAATGAAGGCAGGTCTTCCATCCCCAGCAGGGCTTTGCCGAAGCAATTTTCATTTTCCCTGGCGAAATAAAACGGGGTTGCCCTTTCCTGTGCTTCTTTAAGCATCTCACAGAAAGATAAACTTTTATCCAGTTGTTCAATCCCTTCTGGTCTGGTAGATAAGAATTTCACGCCTACGGGCTGCTTTTTAAATTTAAACTTTGAGTATATGGATAGGTCCTGTTTTAATGGATTCATTTTATATTCTCCTTGCGATTGTATAACTAATAGTTTATTTATCTTTTGGGAGGATATTCTTTAGGCTGGGAAATTTTTCTTCGGCGTGAGGAAAATTCAGCGATTTAGTAAACATCTTGTTAAATTCCGGTTCCAGCGTTAATTCAATATATTCTACGCGCCTGGCCCAGAAATCGGCTTCATCCCTTTTATCAACATTAAGCAGGGCGATACGGGCGCCGTCCCCAGCGGCATTACCAACAGCCTGAACACAGTCCTGACCGCAGTCGGGGAAAAGCCCGATAACCGCCGCCGACATTTTATCGATATAGCTCCCGAAAGCTCCTGCCAGTATGACGCGGTCGATTTTCTTCACACCCATGTGTTGCATCATAATCCTCGCCCCGGAGTACATGGCGCTTTTAGCAAGCTGTATCGCCCTTATATCTTTCTGGCAGATAACGATATCATGGTTGATGGCGGTTTCTTTAGCCCAAGCGATAACGAACTCCGGCATATTTTCGGCATCAAGTCGCAGGCGAGGCGATTTCACCTTCATATTGAAACGGCCCCTGCTATCGAAAATTCCAGCCAGGAACATCTGCGCGGCGGCATCGAATATCCCCGAGCCGCAAATGCCACGGGCACCTATCTTTTTATCTTCGGTGTTCCACCTGTCATTGCCAATGACCTTAAATTGCACCTCTTTAGTTTTGCGGTCTATTTTAATCTTTTCTATAGCGCCGGCGGCTGCCCTCATGCCGTGCCTTATTTCCGCTCCCTCGAAGGCAGGACCGGTAGCGCAGGAGGAAGACATAAGGCGCTTACGATTGCCTAAAATCAGTTCTCCGTTAGTGCCGATATCGATAATGAGCAGCATCTCGTCCTGGTTATAAGGCTCCTCGGCGATCAGTACGCCAACGTTATCAGCACCGACGAATCCGGCTTCTATGGGGAGGACATGGACATAAGCTCCTGGAGCTATCTTAAGGCCGAGGTCGCGCGCTTTGACATCCACGGAATGGTGAATAGCCGGAGAGAATGGTGATTTGCCAAGGTATTGAGGATCAAGTTTCAGGAACAGATGATGCATGCAGGTATTGCCAACAACCACCATATCGATGATATCTATTTGTTTAATGCCCGTCTTTTTAACAATTCCGGCAATAATCTCATTCAATCCGTTGATAATGGCGTCGTTAAGTTTTTTCAGTCCCCCTTTTTCTTTCGTAGCATATCCGATGCGTGACATGATATCTTCGCCATAGGCTACCTGCGGGTTCATCATAGCTTCGGTGGCTATTATTTCGCCGTTAGTCAGCTCGCAGAGATAACCGGCTACGGTAGTCGTTCCAATATCTACTGCCAGTCCATAGCCCTTTTTAACCTCACCCGGCTCAACGTTTATTATCTCCCTGTTCTTCCAGATAGAGACAGTCACTTTCCAGTCACCCTTACGCACCACGTTTTGCAGTTTTGAAAGAACGGGGTAATCGATAATCAAACTGGATAATTTATACTTTTTGTTTAATGCGGCCAGCAGCCGTTCAAAATCACCAACGCTATCATCCAAGCTGGCAGGCTTTAATTCTAAATAGTATTTTTTTATCGCCGGATTGAGCTTGATTTTTCTGGCGGTAGCTTCTTTTCGCACCACCTGCTGGCCCTTACGGCTTTCCTCGGGAATAAAAACGACCACATCACCGTGAATATGCGTCTGGCAGGCAAGACGGTAGTCCTGCCTTAGCTGCTGCCTGTTTAAAAATTTCGCATTAACTTCATCCCTGGTAGTCGTAGACTTCACCGAGGATGAAATACCGTATTTAGCGAAGTAACCTTCCTCGATTCTAATTTTACACTTGCCGCACCTGCCTTTGCCCCCGCAGACGCTTTCAAGACTGGCACCCAACTGCCGCGCGGCGTTAAGGATAGTAGAACCGTCCGCCACTTTGCCGCGTAACCCCGACGGTTGGAAAATTATAGCATGTTTCCGGTTATTCATTTGCTCACAATCTTATCATATACGGGGGTAATTGCAAAGCTAAATCATTTTGTATGGATAAAGTAACAGCAAGCGCCATTTTCGATACATTGATTCTTAGCTGTACTGTGCCAATTTCTCAAGGTGATAATCAACCCCACCGAAGGCGAACTCATAAGCCCTGACACGCTTAGTGTAGTAATGCAGGATATGGTCTTCAGTAAAGCCGATGGCGCCGTGTATCTGGTGGGCGGAAGCCATCACCCGTCTACAGGCCTGGCTAACGAAAGCTTTGGCTATCGCCGTTTCTCTGGCTGCGTCAAGCCCCTGATTTATCTTCCAGGCTGCCTGGTAGGTGGCAAATTTCGACCCTTCAACGTCGACAAACATATCGGCACAGCGGTGCTGAATACTTTGAAAAGACCCGATGGGATGCCCGAAGGCGATTCTTTCCCTGGCATATTCCAGCGTTATTTTCAAAGCTTGTTCCGCCAAACCGACCATTTCAGCGCAGCGGGCTACATTGGCTTTTTGAAGCAGTCTTTCAACACATGGCCAGCCATTACCAACCCCTCCGAGTATATCTTTAGCCGAGACTTTAACGTTATTAAAAATTACCTCACATTGTTTATCGCCAGCAACAGTTGGTAAAGGCTTTACTGTTACGCCTAGTGTATCTTTATCAACAATGAACAACGTGATTCCGTCATCATGTTCCTTTGTACAGTCGGTCCTGGCGGCGCAGATGATATAGTTTGCCGACTGCGCATCAGGCACAAATGTTTTAGTGCCGTTTAAGATATAATAGCCGCCCTGCGAAACCGCTTTAGACCCAATTTGGTCTACCTCATATTTTAAGCTGGATTCTGTTACTGCCAGGGTTACAGTAATTTTGCCGCCGACAATGCCGGTGAGATATTTCTGCTTTTGCTCTCCATTACTAGCCTCAACAATTAAAGAAGCGCCCAATACCACTGTCGAGAAATAAGGTCCCAGGAAACAGACACGCCCCATTTCCTCCAGCACTACGATTAAATCCAGAAAGTCGCCCACGCCGCCGTATTTTTCCGGGACGGAGAGTCCCATCAAGTTAATTTCCGCCATCTTTTTCCAGAGTTCTGGGGTATAGCCTTTCTCATCTTTGACCATAGCTTTAAGGACTTTATCGGTATATTCGGCGGTCAAGAAGTCCCTCGCCAGCGTCTGCATCATTTCCTGCTGTTCATTAAGACCGAAATCCAAAGTATTCCTCCAGAACTCTTTAACGTAAACGCGGCAAGCCCAGTCCGCGCTGGGCGATGACATCGCGGTCGATTTCCGATGTTCCCTGCTCCAGGCTATATCCAAAAGAACGTAAATAACAGGAGGGTATCCTGCCAAACATCGGCGCCTCTGCCGATTCCCCTGTAAGCTGGCTGTACTGCCCCGCCACCTCCATACCGAACTCCGATATTCTCTGGTGCAATTCGAAACTGAACATCTTACTCATAGCCGACTCATGATTGGGAACCATGCCTTTGCCCTGCATCCAGGCGACGCGGTAATGGAGTAAACGGGCTATCTCACATTCCGCTTTAAGTTGAGAAAATCGTCGCTCCATAACCGGATTGAGCAGGTTTTTTTCACGAGCATACTCCTCTAAATCACCTAAATACGTGGCGGCGATAGCATATACAGTATCGGTGGTGCGTTCGTAGTCCAAGAGAGACATCACCACGTACCATCCTTTATTCAAGCCGCCAACGATATTTTCCTTGGGAACGCGTACGTCTTCAAAAAAGACTTCATTAAACTCATGGTGACCAGCCATGTTGATAACTGGATTGACGGTTATGCCCGGCGTTTTCATATCCACCAGGAAAAAAGTAAGGCCGCGATAGTTAGGGTTTGCCTCACGGTCGGTGCGAGTAATCAAAGCGTTCCAGTCAGCGAAATGTGCGTTAGTAGTCCAGATTTTCTGTCCGTTGATAATGAAGCAGTCCGCTTCTTCTTTAGCAAAGACTTCTATCGCTGCGAGGTCGGAGCCGTGATTAGGCTCGCTAAGCGTTTCACACCACATTATTTTACCGGAGGCAATGCCCGGCAGGTGGCGTTTTTTTTGTTCATCACTACCTTTAAGTAAAAGCGCCGGGGCAACGATGCCGCAACCGATGGAATCGTAGCCGGGCGAATGATATCTGGCGAGCTCCTCTCTAAGGATAAGGCGGTAAAAAGGAGAGACCCCCTGGCCGCCGTATTCTTTAGGCCAGTGCATGGAAAGCCAGCCCTTTTCACCCATTTTTACCGCCAGGCGCCGGTGTACTTTTATCCAGTCGTGCTGGGCGGACATATCGAAGAAGGTCAGGCGCTTTTCCCGGTATTCGCGGGGGACTTCTTTTTCTAGAAAATCAGCTACCTGGTTGCGGAAAGCCTCTTCTTCGGGCGAAAAGGCGAAGTCCATGACATCTTCTCCTTATATGCATCTGTCATTGTGAGAAATCCCGATGATATCGGGATGACGTGGTAATCTCAAGCGTAAAATTAAGTCTATTATAGAGATTGCCACGCTATGCTCGCAATGACAATAGTCTTTAGCTCTTATTTGCCTGTAAACTTCGGCGGGCGCCGGTAGTTCATGGCGGTGATGCCTTCGTTCAGGTCTTCAGTCAATGCGGCATCGCCGGATACAGCCGCTTCGAGGAATAAAGCGGTTCTCTGGTCAGCCTGGGCGCCGTAATAAAGTAAACCCTTAACCAACTTTTGCGTTAAAGGCGGGCCGCCAGCCAATCTTACAGCGATATCATCCACCAGTTTATCAAATTCTTTCGGTTCAGCGACGAAATTGACCATGCCCCAGGCTAGAGCTTTATCGGCACTTACAGGGTCGCTTAACAATATCATCTCTTTGGCGCGCGCCCAGCCGATTAAGCGCCCGAGGCGCTGCGTAGCGCCGGCACCAGGAACAATGGCTAAAGTGAGTTCCGGTAAACGTAATACAGCGGTCTTTCTCATAATCCTGATATCACAGGATAAAGCCAGTTCCAATCCAGCGCCCATAGCCGGACCGTTGATAGCGGCAATGACAGGCTTGGGATAAGTTTCGATTTTAGTAAATATCTCATGCGGTGCTTCGCTAAAATTAATAGCAGCTTCAACCTCACCAGCGGCGAAGGCGGCAAAATCAGCCCCACCGGAGAAATTATCGCCAGCGCCGGTAATGACGACACACCGGACATCGTCATTTTTTTCCAACTCACCTAATGCTTTACCAAGCTCCGCCATAAAATCGGCATTAAAAGCGTTGGCACGGTTAGGTCGATTTAAGAAAAGTTTAGCGACCTTCTTTTCCTTATTGATATCAAGCTTAATGAATTCATACTCACCCGGGCCATAAGTATAAAAGCCTTCTCCGGTTTTTCTCCCCAGCTTCTTCTGTTTAACCAGTTTCGTCAACACGGTGGACGCTTTATATCTATCTTCTTTATTATATTTTTCATAGAGCCGGTTAAGTTCATTGACAATTTTATCCAGTCCGACGCTATCCGCCATGCGGAGAAGGCCCCTGGGGTAATTCAATCCAAGCAGAACGGCGGTATCTATTTCCTCTTTAGTGGTGGCGTTCATCTCAATCAATTTGGCGCCTTCGTTAACGGCCGTCGCCAGCACCCTTATTGGGTCGAAGTCAGCGCCGGCGTTCATCGGAATTTCATTGGCTTTACCGTCCGACCAGTCGTAATAGCCTTTGCCTGTTTTCTTGCCGTAATTTTTTTCTTTAAACAGTCTGGCTAATATCGGAGCGGGGCCGTAGCTTTTACCCATCGTCTCGGCGAAATATTCCATGACGTGGAACTGCGTATCTATAGAACCGCCCTGCAAGGTATCCTGCAGTTCCAGCATACCCATAGGCAGGCCAAGTTTATATTTGATAGCTGAATCCACTTCAAAAGCGCTTTTCGCTTCGCCCTGCGCCAACGCCCAATCGGCCTCGTTAGACATATTACAGAATATACGGTTAGCGACAAATCCCGGTACATCTTTCACATGGACTACAGCCCGTCCCATTTTAATTGCCACCTCTTCCGCTATCTTTATAGCGTCCTGGCTGGTCTTGTCGCCTTTGACGATTTCCAGTAGAGTCATGCGAGAGGGCGGATTGAAATAATGCGTGCCGACGACGAGTTCCGGTCGCCTGGCAGCAGTGGACATTTCGGCGATGCTTAATGATGAAGTATTGGTGGCAAAGACAGTATCTGGAGGACATAATGCGGTAATTTCTTTTAAGACACTCTTTTTCAGGTCCATGATTTCCGGCACGGCTTCGATAATGAAATCCGCGTCTTTTACCGTTTCTTTAAGGTCGACGAGGAAGGTCAATCTGCTCATGTATTCTTTCTTAGCCTGCTCGGTCAGTCTCCCGCGACTGATTCTCCTATCGTACATTTCGTTAATGGTCTGGCGACCTCTTTCCAGAAACCTCTCCTCGATATCGCGTATTTTTACATTATATCCGGCTTCGGCAGCCAGGGCGGCTATCTGTGCTCCCATCGCACCGGCACCAATTACCGCGATGTTATTGATTTTTTTCATGGAGTGAAGTCCCCCTTCCGTTATTCAATCTTGGATATATTCAATTATTTACTTTACAGGCTCGAAGGCGTAAAATACCCTGTCACATACCTTGGTATCTTTTTTCACTTCGACTGGGTGAGCCGGCACGCTAAAGGTCACGAATTTGACTTCGTCGCCTTCTTTAAGCTCGCCCTCTTTACAGTGAATAATCCGAGCGAGAAGATGTTTGAGAGGGCTTTTCTCTCCGAAGGTCAGCCAGGCAATAATGAGAGGCGGCTCGAAGCCAATGGGCGCGCCGGCCTGGGTCTCGGTGAAGGTCACCACTTTAGCGCGTTGTGATAGCTCTACCCATTCCAGTTCCTCCGCCCAGCACTTGGGACAGATTACCTGCGGCGGAAAAGCAATATGCCCGCATTTTTTACACTTGGTGGTAGTAAATTTGCCGGCCCTTAAATTATCGTAAAAAGGGTAAATCCGGTTGAATTCCGGAGCTTCAAACGGCCACATATCCATTTCCCCGATGTATGTGCCATTCAAGGCTGGTGTCCCGACTATTTCAGCTTTTTGTAATTCTGCCATTTTTTATCTCCTTAAATAAAACTATCGATTTTTCTTATTTAACCGGCTCTTTACCATAGACGACAACGGTATGCTGGGCACAAGTGCCGCTCAAGTTATGCGTCAGACCGAAAGCGGCACCTTTTACCTGGTGAATCGCCCTGCCCTGTAACTGCTTGCATATCTCAAGAGCCTGGCGGGCGCCGGAAGCCCCGAAAGGATGCCCATAAACGAGCAGGCCGCCATCGGTATTGGTAGGGATTTCACCGTTGATTCCGATGGCTCCGGAAGCGACGAAAGCGCCACCTTCGCCTTTTTTACAGAAACCCAGTTCTTCCAGCTCGATAATTTCAGAAATGGTGAAGCAATCATGCGTTTGAATAACATCCATGTCCTTAGGAGTCAATTTTGCATTTTTAAAGGCGACTTCGCCGGCCTTCTTTAAATGCGGCCATTCGGCTAATGTTTCGCCGGGCCAGCCGGCGGACATACTATGGGTGGCATGCTGTCCCGTGCCGCGTAAATATACTAGGGGCCGGTCGGACATTTCTTTAGCGCGTTCCTCCGACGCTATGATAACGGCGGAAGCGCCGTCGGAGAGCGGACAGCAGTCATAAAGCCCGAAAGGGTCGGCAATAAGCCGGGCTTCCAGCGCTTCCTGCATCGTTAGTGTCCTGCCGGCGAAATGCCCGTTGGCATGACCTTCGCCGTAGCCGTAGTTGGTTACGGATACATGCGCCAACTGCTCCTTGGTCGTCCCGTACCGTTTCATATGCATTTTGGCAATCATGGCGAAAAACGGCGGCGGCACTCCCAATCCCATGGCGGAATCCCAGTCGTGGTCGTTGACCGCAAGCTGGGTATAATTGGTCTCCCAGCGCTGGGGCATATACACTTTTTCTGCGCCGGTTACCAGTATTACCTCGGCGATGCCGCTTTCAATAAGTCCTTTAGCGACGATAATCGCCGAGTTAGAGCCGGCGCAAAGCGTGTCCACACGTATACAAATTGAGGTGGGTCTTAGTCCCAATCGATGTACGACCAGCGGGGCGGTATTCAGTGCTGAAGAATGCCGTCCTGCCATAGTCGTGGCGATAATCAGTCCATCGATATCCGAGGGTTTTAAGCCGGGGATATCGTTGGCGCAAGCCCTAGCTGCCTCCTGTATCATGTCCAGCAAGTGCGCCTGCCTCACACCGAATTTGCTCGTTCCTCCGCCGACGATGACAGCGTTCTTTTTCTGTGCCATAATATTCTCCTTTTCTGGTAATTTGTTTTATCCACTAAGGAATTGCTTGAAATATTCCTGAAAAATAACCCCACCGCTCATCCACCCTTAATCATATCAGAAAAGTCAGATAAACGTAAAGTTTAACCGACAGCAAGATGATGCTGGATTATATTCCTGTTTCCCTTTTTTATTTGACGCGCAATGCGTAATGCGACTACAATAAGACAGTGTCATTCTGACAATTTCAATAGCTAAATAACGGAAGGAGTTACGCATGGCAAAAGGTAGCGAGCAAAAAGTGCTTTCCACTTTGTGGTCGGCCGGCTGCGGGTCGCACGGCGGCTGCGGCTGTGAAATATACGTGAAAGACGGCAAAGTAACCCGCGTTGAGGGCGATAAAAATCACCCTTTTAACCAGGGCAGGCTCTGTGCTAAAGGGCTGGCGGTCTCGCAGTATATGTACCACCCCGACCGCGTTCTTTACCCTCTTAAGCGCGTCGGCGAGCGCGGCGAGGGCAAATGGCAGCGCATTACCTGGGATGAAGCCTACGATACTATCGAGAAAAAACTTAAAGATATACGAACTAAATATGGGGCAGAATCGGTTATCTTCTGCCAGGGGACCGGACGCGATATCGGCGGTCCTATCACCTTTTTGATGTATGCCTATGGCAGTCCCAACTGGGTACAGGTCGGGCTTGCCGGCCACGCGTGTTATACCCCAAGGCTGGGCGCCATGTTCGCCACGCAGGGACATTATAGCGTCGCCGACTGCTCCCAGTTTCTGGAGGAACGCTATAAATCAAAAGAATGGACACCGCCCAAGTACATCATTATCTGGGCGCAGAACCCAGCTGCTGGCTGTCACGATGGCTTCTATGGCCACTGGATTATCGATTGTATGAAACGGGGCTCTAAATTAATCACCGTCGACCCCTGTGCCACTTGGTTCACGACGCGTTCAGAAGTCCACCTCCAGAACCGCCCCGGCACCGACGGCGCCATTGCCCTTGGTATGCTGAATATCATTATCAACGAAGGTATTTATGATAAAGCATTTGTAGAAAAATGGTGTTATGGTTTTGAAGAGTTGAAGAAACGGGTGCAGGAATATCCGCCCGAAAAGGTCGAGGAAATAACCTGGGTGCCCGCCGATACTTTAAGAAAAGCCGCCCGGCTTTACGCGAAGAACAAACCATCGGCAATCCAATGGGGCGAGCCAGTCGACGCCATGCCGGCCGGCAGTGTCGTCGCCCAGGCTATCAATCACCTCTGGGCAATCACCGGTAATATCGATAACCCCGGCGGCAACGTTATCGCCCGCAACTCACACGGCGTGACCACCTATCCTTTCAGTTCCGCCGAGCTTACCAAGCTCTATGGCGCCGACCTCGTAAAGAAACTCAACGAAAAGCGTATCGGCGCCAACGATTACCCCATGATTAAAAACTTCCGCGGCTGGGTGCAACCAGATGTTCTGATTGAACAGATGGAGACCGGTAAGCCCTATCCCGTTAAAGCCGCCTGGATTCAGACCTCCAACATCATTGGCGGTCAAGGCGCTGACCCGAGACGGCATCTAAATGCGATGAAAAAACTAGAGTTTATCGTTTGCGTCGATTTATTTCAGACCCCAACGACGATGGCGCTGGCAGATATTTTCCTGCCGGCCGCTACCATCTGCGAGAAAGAAAGTTTCCGCTCCTGGTGGCAACCTCTTGGTGTAAGCGTTAAAGCCGTCGAGGGCGTCGGAGAAGCTAAATCCGACTGGGAAATTAACTTGGAGTTGGCGAAGAGATTAGCCACCACACCTATTAAATATAATACAGTCAGAGAGCTTATCGACGACAGATTGAAGGACGGGAATACCAATTTTGAAAAACTCAAGGCCAAAGGCTGCTGGGAATATCCGCCGAAAGGCCATAATACCCGCCCTTACTACCGCTACGAAAAAGGCCTCCTGCGCGCCGACGGCAAGCCCGGTTTCGATACCCCTACCGGCAAGGTAGAACTGTATTCCAAACGTTACGAGGAATGGGGGCTGGACCCACTGCCTTACTACGAAGAGCCCAAGGAAAGCCCCATCGCCACCCCGGATTTAGCTAAAAAATATCCCCTCATTCTAACGACAGGGCGCCGCTCGCCGGTTTTCTTCCATTCCGAGCATCGGATGATACCCTGGCTCCGTGAACTCGACCCCTTCCCGATGTGTGAAATTAACAATAAAACGGCTGAAACCCTTGGCATTAACAACGGCGACTGGGTGTATATCGAAAATGCGCGCGGTAAGGTAAAAATGAAGGCAAAAGTAACCCCCACTGCTCATCCCAAAGTTGTTACTGCGCCGCACGGCTGGTGGCTGCCGGAAACAGATGGTAATGCTCCCAACCTCTTCAGCACCTGGGAGCATAATATCAATAATCTTACCTCAATGGGCAACCAAGCCAAGTCCGGATTCGGCGGAACGAATTACCGTTCCAACCTCTGCCGTGTCTACAAAATTGAAGGTGGAAAGGAGTAACCATGCCCCGATATGGTTTGCTGATACAATACGATTGGTGCACCGGCTGTCATGCCTGCGAGGTTGCCTGCAAGCAGGAGCATAATTTCTTTGAAGGCATGGTCGGTATCAAGGTGGACGAAGTGGTTTCTACAAGCCCGGATAAAGTCTTTGTAGACTTTATGCCTTATACGACGAGATTCTGCGACCTCTGTGCGGACAGGACCAAGCATGGCGAACAGCCGGCATGTGTAAAACATTGCCAAGCTACCTGCATCGCTTACGGAACTATAGCTGAACTGGCCAAGGCACAGGAGAAACAGCCCCGCTCCTCCCTTTTCGTCCCGAAATAATATATTTAGCCTTGCTCAATCTACCCGAATGGGTTAGCCGCTGGACTCTTGTACCCCATAAATAACCCCCGCGGCGCCTGTTGGATCAGCTCTTCCACCGTCCATGGCTTGCTATCGAATTTCGTCAGGTTGGTAGCCATTATCGGCTCGGAATACATGCTTATGGTATTACCCCCAAGATTGAACACCGACCCGCTAATGTTTGCCGCGGCGTCCGAAGCTAAATAGCAGATAAAAGGCGCGACATATTCCGGACCGGGCGTCATTTTCATCATTTCCTCGCCGAATTTGATGTTATCGAAAACGAAGGGGATATCCTCTTTACTCACCGTCGAAGGATAAGCATCAAGTTCGTAAGAAGCCCTGGTCTTGGCGAAGGGCGAAAAGCAATTACAGGTAATGCCGTATTTATGCAGCTCTATCGCCGCGGCTTTAGTAAGTCCGACCACCCCTGCGTTGGCGGCGCAGTATTCCGCGTGCTTGATGACGTCTCCAAGCCATGCCCTTGAAGTGGCATTGATAATGCGTCCCCACTTTTGCTTGATCATATGAGGAATAGCGTGCCGCATGGTATTGAAATAACCCTTGGGTTTGACACGCGTTACCTTATCCCACAGCTCTTCGGACATCTTCTCGATGGCGCTGAAACCGAAACCTCCAGCAACATTTACCAGTATATCTATCTTCCCGAAGCTTTTTATAGCCGTGTTAATCAGTTTTTCCGCCGTGGCGAAGTCGGCTATATCTCCGAAAAAAGGCACAGCTTCGCCGCCCATCTTTTTAATCGTTTGCGCGGTTGTCTCGGCGTCTCCATTAATGGCGGCCGTCTCCTGCTCGAACCATTCTTTTTTCTTGCTGTCGAGCCTTTTTATCTGAGCATCGCTTATCATCTGCTTACCGGTCGAACCGGGCTTGCGATTATTGGTGACTACCTTGGCGCCCTCCTGTGCTAAACCGATAGCGATAGCCCGTCCGATTCCTTGCCCCGACCCCGTAACCACAGCCACCTTACCTTTTAGAATATTCGACATTTCTTTCACTCACCTTTCATTGATTTATCTAAATATGTTAAAAAAATATTTCAATTCTCATTTACAATCGCGATAATCTCCTTGCCGTATTTATTGATGCGTCTTTCCCCAAAACCAACAATCTGGCTCAAATCTTTAAGGGTAGTTGGTCGTATTTTGACAATTTGTTTCAGCCATGAGTTACGCGCGATAATAAACGATGAAAGACCTTCTTCATTTGATTTTCGGGTACGCCATCCCGTCAAAGCTTCATAGAGCTTCTTTTCCTTCTCGTCAAGGTCCTGCTCTTTTTCTTGGCTTCCCTTTGATTTTTCAACAGGAAGTTCGCTTTTAATCAATGTATTTTCGCCTGATTTTCCCTTCTGGAGAGATGCTATTTTTGTCTCCAGAGCCTTTTGCCTTATCACCAGTGTGAGGTCGCTGCGTGTTTTTTCCATCACTCCTCTGACCACATCCGTAGTACGTCTTAATCCCCCGGTCAAGGCATCGGGGAAGTCCATGGTAACTAAGACACTATAGACATCATCCATGGCGGAAAGCAGTTCCTCACCTCTGGAGAGGTCGCCTTTGCGCATGGCATCGAGAAGGTACCGCCTGATTTCTCCTACCGCTTCCCCCAGCCCGTTAAGATATGCCGCCGTATCGACTCCCAGTTCCGAAGGCTTCGGCAGTTTTTTACCGGTTACCAGTGCTAAAGTGATATTAGCCTCGGTTAATTCTTTCTGGGCTTCCCTTACAGCGCCGGTGTTCGCCAGTTCTCCATATTTTTCAACGGCTTTTTCTGCCTCCAGCAATAAATTCCGTGCCGACTTTATTTGCTTTTCCGCTTCGCCGAATTCCTGCCGGTGTACCGCGCGTATGGCCAGGCTACTGTACCGGATTGAATCACGGCAAAGCTGCAGCATTTTTTCCCTGGCTTCATCCTTAGCCGCCAGTTCTTTTCTTATTTCTTCCGCTATCATATCCAGATTATCCACCTTTACGCCCCCTGATTATATTTACCAGTTCTCTGGTTGCTTTTACTACATCTTCTACGCCCATAACAGCGCTGATTACCGCGGCAGCGTCCGCCCCGGCTTCCATGACTTCTTTTAAATTTTCTTTATTAATGCCGCCGATAGCCACCACCGGTAAGTCCACTGCTTTCTTTATTTGCTCTATCCTTTTTAGTCCTACGGTCTTGGCGGATTCTTTAGTATTAGTAGTAAATATCGCGCCGACACCTAAATAATCTGCTCCATTATGGAGAGCTTTTTTCGCTTCATCTAAAGTACTTACCGAACATCCGAGTATCATATCGACAGGCATTAATTTTCTTGCCTCATTAAACGGCATATCTTCCTGCCCCAAGTGCAACCCATCAGCCTTAACTGCCAAGGCAATCTCCAGGTTGTCATTAAGAATAAATAGCACGCTTTTTTCTGAACAGACTTCTTTCAATTCACTGGCTATCTCGAGGAACTCTCTGGGGTTGAGTTCTTTGCAACGCAACTGGATGACGTTTGCCCCGCCTTTTATAGCCTGCGCGGTAACTTCAGCAGGTTTTCGCCCTTTTAACCACGCTGTATCGATTATTACGTAGAGACCTTTGATACGCTTTGTTTTATCCCGGCGGGTAATCCTGGCAACCAATTCCTTCTCTATGGTATAGAGCTCAAAACGAGCTTTCCTGAATTGTTCCGAATGAAGACTAAGCTCCGGTATTTTAGCCATCTCCTCAAGGACTCTTAACGATTCCTGCGCCCGCTTGGCATTGGCAGCTATTATTCCTTGTTCGTCCTGTTTTTTGCTTTCACCGGTAACATCCATAGCGCTACCGACATCTCCGGCTACATCTCTCGAACCAAGAAGTTTTTTATAAAACTCATCTTGTATTTTTAAAGTTTTATGCCTCATGTCCTTGAGCTTTTGCGTTAAAAAATTGTCATTCAACATCATCCGGGCAAACTCTTCGAGGACGCGCAGTCCTTCACCCAGACGGTTGATATTAGCATCGATGATACGGAATTGTGCGTTGGAAAGCTTACTCATGTTGTTACTCGGTGGTTAATTCTAGCATAGCTTTAGCAAATAAGGAAAGATATTAATCTTCTTCAGCGACGGCATTTTCGATGATTTCAATGCGCGTAACCTTACAGCTTTTTTCCATTTCAATCGCCACGACATCGATACGCCAGTTCGACGGCAGGTCATTACGTTCCTGAAGGTAGTACTGCGCGAGAGCCCTCAATTTTTCTCTTTTTGATGGTGTTATGGATTCCTCCGGACTGCCGTATAACTGACTTGTTTTCGTCCTCACCTCGACAAATACCAGAGTGCCTGCCTGCCTAGCGATTATGTCAATCTCGCCCTCCGGACAGCGGTAGTTATTTTCCAGTATTTCATAACCGTTTTCCCCCAGAAAGTCGCAAGCTATCCTCTCGCCTAAAGCTCCCGTCTCTCTTCTTTTCATTGCCTGCAACCTGACAGTTCACTTACCGGACTGAACGAGCGGCGGTGTATCGGGCACGGGCCTTTTTCGCGCAGGCACTTTAAATGTTCTTCCGTGCCATAGCCCTTATGTTCCGCCAGGCCGTAGCCCGGGTAGTTTTTATCCATCTCTACCATCCACCGGTCGCGCGTAACCTTGGCGATTATCGAGGCGCAGGCAATGGAGAAACACAGACTGTCCCCGTGCTTTATACCCTTTTGCGGCAACGGCATTTCCGTCAGTTTAAAGTAATCAATTAATAAATATTGCGGCGAAGGTTGAAGCTGTTCGACGGCTGCTTTCATAGCAAGGCGTGTGGCTTTGGCGATGCCGAGTCGATCTATGTCCTCGCTAGAAATCGACCCTACTCCGATAGAAACGGCCGCTTGTTTTATATAGTCATAAAGATATTCACGGACTTCCGGCAACAGCTGTTTGCTGTCTCTCACCCTGGACTTCCACCTGAACCTGAAATTCTCCGGCAGAATTACCGCCGCAGCAACTACCGGCCCCATTAAAGCCCCCCGCCCCACCTCATCAACTCCGGCAATAAACCGATAGCCCTGCTCATAAAGGAGCTTCTCTTCACTAAACGAGGGTTTTTGTCTGGTGTTAATCTGACTGCCCCCTTTATACCATGTTCCTTATCCCCGGTTTATCCTTAATTTTTCGTACGTCGTCGCCAAGTCATCCAGCCAGAGACTAGGCTCGGCTTCTGATGGCATCCTCCAGTCACCCCTTGGTGATAAGCTCACCGAGCCCACTTTCGGCCCCTCCGGAAACAATGTCCGCTTAAACTGATTGTTAAAAAAACGCTGGATAAAACTCTTCAGCCACTTGTGCAATTCTTCCAGACTATATCGCTTATCGAAAAGCCCCCGCCGGCTGACTTCATTGGCGATATAAAGAATCTTGCCCGGCCTTGCTCCGAAGCGTATGAAGGGATAGAGATAAAAATCAGCCAGTTCTACCGGGCCGATAATATCCTCGCTCTTCTGGACTATTTCGCCATTTCTGGGAGGCAGAAGCTCCGGAGAAAATGGCGTATCCAGCACGCTGTAAACCACCTTTTGTGCCGGGGTATCTTTAAGCTCCTCTTCGGCCACCCACTCTACTATATAGCGTACCAGTGTCTTGGGCACTGATACGTTGATGTGATAATGCGATACCTGGTCACCGGAGAAGGTACTCCAGCCCAGCGCAACTTCGGTGAGGTTGCCGGTACCCAAAACAATCGCGTTAATCCGATTGGCTTCATTAAAAAGGAATTCGGTGCGATACCGCGCCTGGACGTTTTCAAAGACGATATTCTCCTGCCCTTTATGTCCCAGGTCTTCCAAGTGTGACGATGCGCTTTGCGTAATGTCTATTTGTTTATAAGACACTCCCAGTGCCCGGCACAATTTGGTCGCATTATTTTTAGTTCTATGCGTCGAGCCGAATCCCGGCATATTATAAGCATAAATGTTGCTCCGCGGTAATTTGAGAAGGTTCATTGTCTTTACCGCCACGAGAAGAGCCAGAGTAGAATCGAGTCCGCCGGACACTCCCAGCGCCACTTTAGCTATTCCAGCGCCGGATAGTTTCTCTGCAAGCCCCGCCACCTGCATCGCAAATATATCGCGACACCTCCCCGACCTTCTCGCAGATTCAGCCGGTACAAAAGGATGTGCGTCTAGCACACGCCGCAGCTTGCCAGCAACAGGGTCATCTACTTCAGTTCCTATAATGCGGTACGTTCTAGCCTGTCGGCTTAACTCATGAAAACTTGTCGCTACGCGCCGGTCATGAACTAGCCGTTCGAGGTCAATGTCGCTCACGACAAGTTGTGCATCAGCGGATAAACGATTCGACTCATTGAGTATAACCCCATTTTCCGCAATGACGGCATGCCCGCCGTAAACAACGTCGTTTGACGACTCTTTAATGCCAGATGATGTATAACAATACGCCGCGATACACCTGCCGGACTCCGAAGCTATCATCGTGCGACGCCAGTCAGCTTTTCCCAAGATTTCATTGCTGGCGGAAAGGTTAAGCAACATTGTGGCTCCGCTCGCTGCCTGGTATTCGTGAGGCGACAGCGGCACCCAGAGGTCTTCGCAGATTTCCACGCCAATCAGCGCCGCGCTATCTTTTAGGCAAAACAATATATCCGTACCGAAAGAGGCGGTCTGCCCTGCCAGCTCTATCGACTGCGTTCTAGCATTATCGGCCGGTGCAAACCACCTATCTTCATAAAATTCATGGTAAGAAGGTAAAAAGCTTTTCGGTACTACTCCTAGAATTCGCCCCCGGTTTATCACTACTGCGCAGTTGAATATCTTCTGTTCAACAGACAGGGGCATACCCAGCGCTACAACCATGCCGTAGTCGACGCTCACTTTAAGAACATTGATCAGTCCCTTTATTGCCTGTTCTAAAAGCGCATCCTGCTGTATCAGGTCGCCGATGGTATAGCCGGTCACCGCCATCTCTGGGAAAACCAGAACCTGTACGCCTTCATTTTTGGCTTTCTTTATAAGCTTGATTATAGAAACAACGTTAAAATCTACATCTACAACGCGCATTTCCGGGACGGCCACGCCTACCCGCAGGAAACCAAGGTCTTTAGTCAAGCATATGTTGACCATCTTTAGCCTACCTTTTATCGCGGGAGCAGCTTACTCACCCTCTGCCAGATAATCCCTGCTATTGCCTCTTTACTCTTTTTAGCATCTATTACCAGCCAGCGGCCTGGCTCGGATTTAGCTAATTTAAGGTAACCCGCCCTGACACGCCGGTGAAAAGCCAGACTCTCTTTTTCCAGACGGTCCGGCTTGGTACCCTTCTTCCTTATCATTCCTTCTTCAGCAGATATATCCAGTAAAACCGTCAAGTCAGGCATCAAACCCTGTGTTCCGATGTTATTGGCGGCTTTTACAACAACCATATCCAGTCCGCGCCCGTAGCCCTGGTAAGCCGTGGTTGAGTCTGCATAGCGGTCGCAGATAACGTTAATACTTTTTTTAAGACTGGGTTTGATTACTTCCGTGACTAACTGCGTTCTGGAGACGTTGAATAATAATAACTCTGCCAGCGGTGTAATATTAATATCCTGCGACCACTTGAGCAAGTGCGCTACCTTCTCGCCGAGTGCAGTTTTTCCCGGCTCATGAATCAATAGTGCAGGAAGCGCCAATTTTTTAAGTCGCTGGTATAAGAGTTTTGCCTGTGTGCTCTTGCCGCACCCTTCGCCGCCCTCAAAGGTAATGAATAGAGGCATATTCCTTTTCCCAATATATTTTATCTCTCCGGCTCTTTAAATATCCGCACCCTGCGATTGGGGTCTCTGCCCGTGCTGTGAGACTTAAGGTCGTTCCTCTGGGCGACTAAATGCTGCAAGCGACGTATATAAGAACTCTGCGGGCTAAGCTCCACGGCTGCACCGCCTTCATTGACCTGTTCCACCGCTTCTTCCGCTTCCTCTACCGCCGCCTGTACATCGCTGGATTTTACCATCCCACCCGCATGGTTCAGCGTTCCCAGAAATTGTCTTATCTGGGACGGGGTGTTACCGCGTAAAACATAGACCGGGATATGCTCATTCTCCGCATCCCTTACCTTCTGCGGTTTCCGCCGGTAATAATTTTTAGAAGTTACCAGTATAGTTGCATCTCGCAGGCTATTGACGACATCCAGGGCAAGGTGCATCTCGTGACCCATTTGTAAAACCCTTGATTTGTTTACTCCGAAGAGAAAAAGTTTAATGGCTTTATCGTCGGCGGCGACCTTTTTACTCTTCACAGTGATTATTTTTTCTGTTTTTAATTTTTCTATTCTTACTTCGCCGTTTTCATCCAACCAGCGTATTTCCGTTCGGGGTGGTATGCCCCTTAATAAAGCGTCCACCGCTTCACCCACGTCAGGATGAATGGCAACTCTATCCCGCTCCTGTATTTCCACGACAATATCAAATGTCGGGGGTGATTTTCTTTCCAGTATCGATTTTTGCGTGCCGCGCCGGCGTGCTTCCTCATCTCCAAGAGTGACCGATTGTATCCCTCCAATCAGGTCGGTCAGCGTAGGGTTCATCATCAGATTTTCCAGCGTGTTGCCATGGGCTGTTCCGACGAGCTGGACACCCCTTTCGGCGATAGTTCTGGCCGCCATCGCCTCCAGCTCGGTCCCGATTTCATCGATAACGATAACCTCCGGCATATGGTTTTCCACGGCTTCGATCATCACAGCATGTTGCAACTTAGGGCTGGCTACCTGCATCCTGCGCGCATGACCGATTGCAGGGTGTGGTATATCGCCATCTCCAGCTATTTCATTTGAGGTATCGACGATAACGACACGTTTGCTAGCTTCGCCGGCCAGTACTCGTGCCACTTCTCGAAGCATAGTTGTTTTTCCCACCCCGGGCCTCCCCAGCAACAAAACGCTTTTACCGGTCTTTACCAGGTCTTCTATTATCTTAATTGTCCCGAAGACTGCCCTGCCTACCCGACATGTAAGTCCTACGACGTCTCCCCGCCGATTGCGTATCGCCGAGATACGGTGCAGCGTCCGCTCGATACCGGCCCGGTTATCTTCGCCGAATTTGCCGATACGCGTCACAACATAGTTGATATCCGATTCCTCAATCTCTTTATTATCGAGAATAGTTTCTCTTCCGGGGAAACGCGCTTCCGGTTCACGTCCCAAATCCAGCACCACCTCCAACAACTCACTGATGTCGTTTTGCTTTAATAAAGGCGTTTTTACGTGGGGCGGAAAAATATTTAAAAGGGCATCCAGGTCATCGGTTACTTCTCTCTGCACATACGCCTCCCCGCTCTAGTGATTATGCTTGCCGGTAATTATTTCCAGAAAATATCTGTGGAACCTCAAGTCGTCGGTCAACTCTGGATGGAAAGCCGTTGCCAGCAGTTTCCCCTGCCTGACGGCTACTGCTGTTTTATCGCCGAGGCGCGCCAGTACTTCCACGTTTTTTACATAATTTTCGATGATTGGCGCGCGGATAAAAACACACGGGAACGGCTTTTCTCCCAATATCGGTATGTTTAATTCCGTCTCGAAACTATCTACCTGCCGCCCGAAGGCATTACGTTTAACTGTGATATCCATCAATCCCAGCGGTTGCAAAGAATTACCGGGAACCTGTTTTGCCATCAGTATCATACCCGCGCAGGTTCCGAAAAGAGGCATACTGTCTTTAACGAGCGAAGCTATGGCATCCGTTAGATTATAGCTTTCTATCAGGCAACTGATAGTGGTACTTTCGCCGCCGGGAATAATCAGCCCGTCCACCTCCTTTAGTTCTCCGGGCAAACGGACGGGCACAGCTTCGGTATCCAGTTTGTTTAACGCTAATATATGTTCGGCAAAGGCTCCCTGCAATGCAAGGACACCGATTTTCATACTACCATCCTCTCTTTGCCAGCAGTTCATCGGTAGGGATTTGCTTGATATCGAGTCCGGGCATGGCTTCCCCGAGCCTCTTCGATACCTCGGCGATAATCGCCGGGTCCTTATAATGCGTCGTCGCCTTAACTATTGCTTTAGCCCGCGTTTCCGGATTGCTTGACTTGAATATGCCCGACCCGACGAATACCCCCTCCGCACCGAGCTGCATCATTAAAGCCGCGTCCGCCGGGGTAGCTACGCCGCCTGCGGCAAAGTTGACCACCGGCAGCTTGCCGCTATTATGCACCTCGACTACCAATTCGAAAGGCGCACCTAGTTCCTTGGCTTCCTTCATGAGTTCATCCTGAGGGGTATTCACCAGCTTGCGGATGCCGTCCATAACGGCTCTCATATGTCGCACCGCTTCCACGATATTGCCAGTGCCCGCCTCTCCTTTGGTTCTTATCATCGCCGCTCCCTCACCGATACGCCTTAACGCCTCTCCCAAATCGCGACAGCCGCAGACGAACGGGACTTTAAAATCGTGCTTCCAGATATGATGGCTCTCGTCGGCCGGAGTTAAAACTTCCGATTCATCGATATAGTCTACCCCCATCGCTTCCAGGACCTGCGCCTCGACAAAATGTCCGATGCGGCACTTTGCCATTACCGGTATGGAAACAGCTTTCATGATATTTTCGATAATGGTTGGGTCCGCCATACGCGCGACCCCGCCTGCTGCACGAATATCCGCCGGCACTCTTTCCAATGCCATCACCGCGCAGGCACCTGCCGCCTCGGCGATTTTAGCGTGCTCCGGAGTAACTACGTCCATGATTACGCCGCCCTTGAGCATCTGCGCTAAGCCCGTTTTTACTTTCCACGTCCCCTTTTCCATATCCGCCTCCTCATAGTTTCGATTGATATTATAATTCTACTACGGTTATTAATGGTTCGCAATAGAATCGCTGATCAGCATTGATGCTATACCTCATTCTTTCTTTGACTCTCTTATTACTTATATGTAAAAATAGGGTATACTTTTTAGTATCACTGGTATAAAAAATGGATATTTATACAATCATTTTCATCCTGCTCATAGTTGGGATGGTAGCGGCCTATTATCTTCTACATAAAAGCGAGGTCAGGACCAAGAACAAACACAAGATGAACGCCTATAAATTGCTGGAGGAAGAGAATCCGAACCCGAAAAAAATCAAGGAAACGATTAAAATGTTGAGTCTATACGGCGGTCGTTTTCGTAAAGACCAGGAATTCGACCAGCTTATCAAATTATTGAGCAATTTATTAGCTGAAATGAAAGCTAATGGCGTTGTCACTGAAAACAAAATCAAGAGATAATCGGTCTTTTTTCCGGCATGCCGGGGCGGCGGGGATAATCCACAGGTGTGGACCCTATTTTATCTATCACCACCAGCCAGCGGTCATCATTTAGTTCTACCAATTCTACAGGCCTCACTTCAGACAAGCGACCGCCCATAAGTGTGATAACCTTTTTTGACTGTTCGACCTCTTTTTGAATATCGCCTTTCTTCTGGGCGATACAGCTACCACCGTGTGTACAGAACGGCAGCATGATTTCCGCTAATGCCGGTAGCGATGCTACTGCGCGGGAGAAAACAACATCGAATTTCTCTCGGTATTTGATATTATGGGCAATAATTTCCGCTCTTGCCGCAACAACTACGACGTCTTTCAGATTAAGTTTCGTTATTAACTCTTTTAGAAATTCAGTCTTTTTTTGAGTAGCTTCTATCAACGTTAAGTCTATATCCTGAAAGACTATTTTCAGAGGTATTCCGGGAAATCCGGCGCCTGTGCCGATATCAACTATTTTCAGGTTCTTGGGGATGTTCCTGATAACCGCTGCCACGGTTAAAGAATCGAGGAAATGCTTAAGCTGTACTGCTTCATATGCGGTAATGCTCGTAAGATTGATACGCTCATTCCAGGCGATAATCTCTCTATAATAAACTTCGAATAACTCTAGCTGGTAAGTGGTAAGGAAAATCCCCAGTTTTTCAGCGGCAGACTTCAACCTTTCCATTTTTCATATTTTACTACATTATGAGGATTATTCCACTCATACTTGAGCTTTTCCAATTAATATAAGCACGAACTCTTGACAACTGTATAAATTCATGGTAATATTTAGGCATACCTAACATTTAGGATTACCTAAAAATTAATATTACTATGAGTATTAGTATCGAAGAGTATCTGGAAGCTTTATATAATCTATCCCGAGAAAGCGAACCTATCAGCACTTCAGCCATTTCCAAACGACTTTACATCGCACCCGCCAGCGTAACCGAAATGATGCAAAAGATGGCAGGAAGAGGTTATGTAAATTATTCGCCCTACCATGGGGTAACCCTTACGCCTAAGGGGTACCGCGCTGCTGAGAAAATGACCCGCAAGCACCGTTTACTGGAAAGGTTCCTCTATGATGTATTGAAGATAGGCAAGGAAAGGGTTCATAAAGAAGCCTGTGGATTGGAACACGCCCTTTCCGACGAGACCGCCCGCACTATGTGCCAATTTTTAAAGTCTCCTCATGTCTGTCCTGATGATGGAAAGATTATTCCCTCCTGCGACTTTGGTTTTTCCAGCTGTGAGGAATGCCGGAAATGGGGGGAGCAAAACCTAGAGAAGATAATCAAGAGAAAAACCAGAATCGTCTCATTATCCGACTTGAAAGAGAACCAGGAAGGTCTCATCAGCTTTATCAGAGGAGATAATATATTACTCCGCAAGCTGCTAGACCTTGGCCTTAATCCGGGGACAAAAATCAAGGTCAAGCGGGTAGCATCGCCCGATAGGTTATTAGAAATAGCTTTTAGGGACTCCAGATTATCTCTCGCGGATGATTTAGCTTTCAATGTCTTCATCGAACAAGCAACGAGTTGAACAAAGTAAATGTTGAATTATTTGATAGGGGCAAGGAAAGGACGAAATTTCTATGTCGGATGAAAAGCAGGTATCCCTAGATCAAATGAAGCCCGGACAGAGCGGCATAATATTGAGTATCGATGGCGGACACGGTATAGTTATGCGTCTTAATACAATGGGTATCATACCGGGTAAGAAAATAACTAAAATCAGCTCTCAACTGATGCGTGGCCCGGTGATGATTGAAATAGATAGAACCCGTGTGGCTTTAGGTTTTGGCATGGCAAAGCGTATCCTACTCCAATTAATCAAAAGTCCTTAATAATGAAAATACTATTAATGGGCAATCCTAACGTAGGTAAGAGTGTCGTCTTTTCCCGCCTTACCGGCGTCAGCGTTATAGCGTCAAACTACCCCGGGACCACAGTGGGATATACAACGGGTAAAATGAAGCTAGGCGAGGATATTGCTGAGGTCATTGACGTACCCGGCGCTTACACTCTGGAGCCGACCAGTGAAGCTGAAGAAGTAGCTTTAAATATGCTCAAAACCGGAGACGTGGTAATCAACGTTGTCAATGCCACCAATCTGGAGAGAAATCTTTACCTGACCTTGCAGTTACTGGAGAAAGGCATCCCGGTAATAATCGCTTTGAATATGTGGGATGATACCAAACACTATGGCATAAACATCGACCTAGAAAAATTAAAGGAGCTTCTCGGCGTACCGGTCATTCCCACTATCGCAGTTACCGGTCAGGGAATTAAAGAACTGGTAGCCAATATTCCCAAGGCAGTTTCTTCTCCTCATCCAGTTCTAAGTCGCGACGAACGCTGGGCGGCTATCGGCAACATAATTAACCAGGTACAGCAAATCACACACCGTCACCACACCTGGAGAGAGAGAATATCCGATGCCACTATCAAACCCATATCCGGCGGCGTTATCGCTTTAATTATTTTAGCCGCATCGTTTTTCATCATCCGTCTCATCGGCGAGAGCCTAATTAGCTATGTATTCGTGCCCCTGTTCGACAACTTTTGGTTACCGATACTATCAAATTTAAGCGACGCCATGGGCGGAGGGGGATTTTTCCATGACATAATTATCGGCAAACTCATCGGGGGAGAGGTAGACTTTGTCCAGTCTTTCGGACTGCTATCAAGCGGCCTTTACGTTCCCATAGCCATGGTACTCCCCTATGTCGTGTCCTTCTACCTAGTGCTGGGTTTACTTGAAGATATTGGGTATCTACCACGATTGGCGATGCTGGTAGATACTCTCATGCACCGCCTGGGACTGCATGGGTATGCCATTATCCCCACACTACTCGGTCTAGGCTGCAACGTACCGGCTGTTCTTGCCACCCGTATCCTGGAAAGTAAAAGAGAACGATTTATTACCGCTACGCTAATTTCCATCGCCGTACCCTGCGCCGCTTTGCAAGCTATGATTATCGGACTCGTTGGTCAACAGGGAGCCCAATATGTAGTCATTGTTTACGCAACACTGTTTGTGGTCTGGCTCATTCTGGGGTTTATTCTTTCTCATACAGTGAAGGGTTTTTCCCCCGAACTACTTATAGAAATACCACCCTACCGTCTTCCTCCGTGGCGTGCTGTTCTGCAAAAATTATGGATGAGAACCTATGGTTTCCTTAAAGAGGCTTTGCCCATCATTTTAGGGGCTGTCTTTGTCATCAACATCCTGTATTATTTTGGTGTTTTCGAAGCTATCGCCAATTTCACTGCACCAGTAGTTACCAACCTGCTGGGACTGCCTAAAGACGCCGTTGCCGCCATAGTTGTCGGTTTTCTGCGTAAAGATGTGGCTCTCGGTATGCTGGCGCCACTGGCTCTAAGTGCCAAGCAATTGGTCGTCAGCAGTGTTGTGATGTCAATGTTTTTCCCCTGTATAGCTACCTTTATCGTTTTATTGAGAGAGCTGGGAGTGCTAAATCTATTGAAAGCAGTCGGTATAATGATTGCTGCTTCATTAATCGTCGGCGGCTTGTTGAATCTTATCCTGTGAAGCCTTTTATCAAGCGGTGATTTATACCTTCTTTTAAATAAATGAGACCCAGCTATCAAACTGGGCCTCAAGACTTACGCTATTAACGTCTTTACCCGTTAATTATCTTAGGTGGCGTCCTTTTTATTAACGCCATTCTTTCTCTTTACAGGAACATACTCGAGGGCTTCTTTTTCCTCTTTCTTTTTACTCTGATAAACCACCGCAAGGTCTTTCATATAAGCGCACTGCAGGCATTGCTCATACCAGCCGTTATAATCCCTATCAAGATACAGGTTGCCGCCGC
>DAOUCO010000058.1:0-23031 GCA_034432135.1 Dehalococcoidales bacterium
GACGGACGACGATGATGTCGGCGTAACTACCAACTATCTTGGCGGTATCGGAGATGCTTTCCCCTTTAGCCAGCGAGCTGGCGCCGACATCCGAGGCGGTGATGACGCTCCCGCCGAGTCGGTGCATGGCGGCTTCGAAGGACAGGCGCGTGCGGGTGCTCGGCTCGAAGAACAGGCTGGCCATGATTTTACCGCGGCACAGGTCGAGCTGCTCTGGCATATTTTTAGCCATTTCATCTGCTAGCGAAAATAGAGCCATCATCTCACCGTTGGAGAGGTCATCAATTGTCACCAGGTTTCTGTTTTTAAGACTCACGGCAGCACCTCCTTTTCCCGATATTATCGCGACTCCGGTTTTTCCCGTTGATTTTTATTATTGTTTTTAATGCTATTCGTGTTGACGATAGCCACTTCATCGCGACCATCGGTTTCCGTTAAGCGTACCTGTATATCTTCATGGCGGGCGCTTGGGATATTTTTACCAACGTAGTCGGCGCGTATCGGCATCTCGCGGTGTCCCCGGTCGATAAGCACCGCCAGCTGTATGGAACGCGGACGCCCCAGGTCGATTAAAGCGTCCATGGCGGCGCGGATACTGCGTCCGGTGTAAAGAACGTCGTCGACGAGTATCACCGATTTATCGTTGATATCGGAGGGGATATCGGTACGCTGCAGAGCGTTCCTCGTTTCCGACTCGTTGAGGTCGTCGCGGTAAGAGCTGAAGTCTAAAGCCCCTACGGTCAGTCTTGAATTTTCATAGAGTTCTATATTCTGGGCAAGGCGTCTGGCTAAAGGAACGCCGCGGGTGTGCAGACCCACCAGTACCAGGTGGTCAACAACTTTATTACGCTCGATAATTTCATGGGCGATGCGGGCGAGCGTCCGCCGGATGTCTTCCGCATTCATGACTATTTTTTCAGGCATAAAAAAACCTCTTACTTTGAACGGCAAGAGGTCGAGGATAAAGGTATATCGTTGGTTCCCCTTGCCGGCCTCGCGGGACTGGCTTAAAGGTTCAAGATAAGCTCCTTTTAAGATGTTTTGTTAAGTATAGCAGAAAAACTAAAAGGGGACAAGAGGGTTGATTTTATTTCACCCTAGTCTTGCACCTACATGCTATAATAAACTATAATTTCTCTTGGCAGAGGGGTGTAGCTCAGTTGGTAGAGCAGCGGTCTCCAAAACCGCCGGTCGTGGGTTCAAGTCCTGCCACCCCTGCCATGATATAGCTCAAAACTCAAAAGCTTGCCCCGGGCTTGAACCGGGGTCAAAGGTCAAAACTGCCCTCCGACCCCAAACTACTCATACCCAAACTCACCCTCATTTTCTCCCTCTCTTGACTCACCCTGTAAAAAGCTAGATAATGTAAATCGGTTTCTTATGCCGAGGTGGTGGAATCTGGTAGACACGCCATCTTGAGGGGGTGGTGCGCGTAAGCGCGTCGGAGTTCAAATCTCCGCCTCGGCACCATTTGACCTTTACCGAGACGTTTTTTCCAGTCATGCGTGTGATTGTTTGATATTTTAGGTGGCTGGGGGTATGGGGGGGCGGAATGCTTTCTCTTTAGCCTTGGGCGATTTCACAGGTTTTGCATTGTCTTCTGGGATTTGTTCCATCGGCACAAATGTGCGGGGTTTATCCGGGGGAAAGATGGCCGGCTTGCCGGGTTCCGCCTGCTTCGGCGCAGTATGAGGAATATTGGGGTGGAATAATTCCTGTTTCTTTTCCGGGGAGGCTTGAGGTATTGCTGATTCCGGCTGTTTGGTAAATTCTATACCGCCGACTGATTTTAACGGGGCTGTTTTCGGATTTTCCGGAGCTTTCTGACTTGAGAATTCTATACCGCCGCGCGACGTTTCAGGTGCTTTTTCAAAGAATCCCAATTGTTTTTCCGGAGGTTTTGGGGAGGATTGAGGTTCGTCCTTTTTTATGAATTCTATACCGCCGCTAGACTTTTGCGAGACGGATAGAGGCGGTGAAAACGTGTAACTAATCCCCGCTTTTTCCGCAGCTTTTTTAGCCTCCTGCTGCCTTTCGTACTCTTCTTTGCTTAAAGGTTCGCAGGAAGTTACCCGGTTATTCTGTATGGTGATGGTAAAAAACTCGTGGCATTTCCAGCACCGCCGGGGGCCGATATAGGTGGTATCGACGAGAGAAAGTTTAGCTTCCGCACTGCACTTGGGGCATACTATTTTAACAAAGTTCATGTGAGTTATTCCTCCCTGATGCCGGATTACCTATTTTACCTAAAAAATGGAGTCTATATCAATTATATTTATCCATCCAATACATATTTGCTACTTTGATTCAATTTCTGTTATAGTTTTTGACAGTCACCCTATATTTATTTTGAATTAAAATATCTAAATAATATCTTAAAGCAAGAGGCCAGCCATGAAGGTCTATGATTATATCGTCGTAGGGAGCGGCATCGGCGGACTTTATACCGCTCTGCTCGCCAAGGAAGAGGGCAGCGTACTGGTCATCACCAAAGGCAGTATCGACGACTGTAATACGAGGTATGCCCAGGGCGGTATCGCGGCGGCCATCGGTAAAGGCGACTCAGTAGAACTTCATGTGAAGGATACTATCAATGCCGGCGACGGCCTCTCCGATGAAGAAGTAGTGAACATTCTGGCAAGAGAAGCCCCGGCACGCATTGCTGACCTCGTGGAATACCGCGTGCCTTTTGATACGATAAATGGCGAGATAGCTTTAACGATGGAAGCCGCCCACAGCGTGCCCCGTATTCTCCATGCTGGGGGCGACGCTACTGGTGAACATATTGAATTGACTTTAAGCAAGAGAGTGCGGGATTCCAGAATTCAGGTGCTGGAAAATTTCCTCGCCACGGAAATTCTCGTAGAAAAAGGGAAGGTTAACGGAGTTAAAGCCATCGATTGCCGCACCGGTACACAGGAAGAGTTCGCATGCCGTTTTCTGGTTTTAGCCACCGGCGGCGCCGGCCAGCTTTTCAAATATAACACTAATTCCGATGTTGCCACCGGTGACGGCGTTGCCCTGGCTTTTAATGCCGGCGCGGCAATCACCGATATGGAGTTTTTCCAGTTCCATCCCACCGCCCTCCGTATGCCCGGTGTACCGCCGTTTCTTATTTACGAGGCGGTGAGGGGAGAAGGCGGAGTGTTGCGCAACGCCGAAGGTTTCCGCTTTATGTCCGACTACCATGAAAAAGCGGACCTGGCACCCAGGGATGTCGTCGCCCGAAGTATATTAGCCGAGATGAAGAAGACTGGCTCAGATAAAGTTTATCTTGACGTTACAGGACTGCCGCCACACGTCATTACCACCCGTTTCCCCCATATCTACCGTTTTTGTCTCGATAGAGGCCTGGATATAACCAGAGACCAGATACCGGTCGCCCCGGCCGCCCACTATATGATAGGCGGCGTTAAAACCAATAGCTGGGGAGAGACCAATATCGCCGGGTTGTTCGCTACCGGTGAGGTAGCCTGCACCGGGGTTCATGGCGCTAACCGCCTGGCATCGAACTCACTGCTGGAAGCGATTGTGTTCAGCCGGAGAATAGTTGAGAGGACTAAAAATAAAGTTAAAGAAAAGGCTCCGGAAGGCGCAAAGATAAGAGAAATGGAGTTATCGCTCAGCCAGAGACCAACGCCCAGAATAATGCCTGCGCCCAGTCTAACCATGTTACAGCAGCTACACTGGGATAAGGTCGGCATTATACGGGATAAAGATGGATTATATCAGGCAGCTGGTATTCTGGCAGGCTGGCAAAATACTATGCACCAACCTACCGACCAGCCTTCTTACGAACTAAGCAACTTGATATTAACGGGGCGCTTGTTAACGGAATCGGCTAGCATCAGAGAAGAAAGCCGGGGCGCACATTACCGCTCCGATTTCCCCCAGACTTCACCCAAATGGAAATGCCGTATCGTGTGGCAGAAGTAAAGAAAACAGCGTATAATTTCTTCTTATTTACTATCGATATAAGCAATATTTGAAAAGACAATGTTAATACATTATAAATAATAAATAGTAGATACCAGGGAAACTAATTCTTAGAAAGTGAAAGGATACTATCTTGTCTAAGAAAAAGAATGTCAAAAAAGTACCGCGCGAGATGACACACCGCCAGCTATCGCATCATAAAAAGCAACTGCGGCGGCAGCGTATATTTTTATTTGGTGGTATCGCCGTTATTGTTGCTGTTATTGGCATTATTTTAGGAGGCTGGATTGCCGGGGAATACCTGCCGCTGAATAAAATTGTTTTAGATGTGTCAGGTACAAAGTTTAATACTGCCTTCTATATCGATACATTAGTTCTTTTAGCTAAGTTCCAGGGTACTACCAGTATAACGGCGTTAACGGGTACGGCTGTAAATCAGATTTCAAGTACCGAAATAATGATACAGGAGGCCGCGAAACTTGGTGTTGTTGTTACCGATGAGGAAGCAAGGGAATTCTGGCAGTATTCAGTGGCGAATATTGAGATTAACGATGCCGCGATACACTTAGCTAAAGGTGAAATGCTTAAAAATAAATTAAAAGGTGGTCACTTTTCAGATTTAGTGCCCACTAATGATATTCAGATGCATGTAATGGCTATGATGGTGGAGAGCAATACCGTCGCCGAATCACTTCGGGAAAGGATAATAAATAGTGAAAACTTTACCATGCTTGCCGATGAATACGCTACCGACGCCGCCTCGAAAGATAACCATGGCGACTATGGGTGGCACCCCCTCAGTATCTTTAAAAATAATATTTACTCAACGATTCCTTTGGACTATATCTCCAGGCCTGATGCTAAAGCCGGCGATGTTAGTCAACCCTTAACCGATAACGTTTCCAGCAAGCACCTGGGTTACTGGTTGATTAGAGTTAATGAAAGACCTGACCAGGATACCGCAAACGTGTCGGCAATATATTTAGGCAGTGAAGAAGAAGCATTATCTATCAGGGTAAAGCTCGAGGCAGGGGAGGAACTCGGGCCTATTGCCGATGAATTGTCCCAGTACACTGATTCACAACAAAAACATGGAGAGCTCGGTTTGATAAGCATCACGGACAATATCACCAATGTTTTTAATGGATATGTTTTTGACGCATCGACGGAGATAGGTAAGTGGAGCCAGCCATTGCGGGATGATACGTTTTACACTGAAGGCGGAGTGTGGCTGGTTAAAATAGTTGACCGGGAAGAAAATAGACCTTTAACTGACGATGACCGGCTTATTTTGATTAATAATCTTTTTGACGATTGGACGAACCAAATATGGACACAAAATTCACCTAGAATAGTCAATAATCTGACTCAGGATTTAATTCAATGGAGCATCGACCGGGCGAACGAAAAACTAAATATCGCCTAAAGGAAAATTAAGATGAAAAAAAAGAGTATAGGTATAGGGCTGATGGGGTTGGGGGTGGTTGCCGGACAGGTCGCCAGGGTGCTAGTTGAAAAATCTGACGACCTGGCGGATAAGGTCGGTTGCCCGCTGGTCTTGCGTAAAATTAAAGTGCTGCCGCAGGACTTGCTCCGCCCGCAGGCAAAGAAAATGCCCCCAAAAATTTTCACCACCGATGATGACGAATTTTTCCGCGAGCCCGGTATCGATATCGTCGTCGAGGCTATCGGTGGGGAGAGGCCAGCCTTTGAATATCTGAAAAGAGCAATAAAAGGCGGCAAGCATGTGGTTACATCTAATAAAGAAGTTATATCCAAGCATGGCATGGAGCTGTTAGCGCTAGCGCAAAAAAAGGGGGTCGGCCTTCAATACGAAGCTAGCGTTGGCGGCGGCATTCCCCTTATCGCTCCGTTCAAACACGACCTGGTAGCTAATAAAATAAATGCTATCTATGCCATCATCAACGGGACCACCAATTATATCCTCTCCATGATGGCTAAGGAAGGCGTGGATTTTGCTTCAGCATTGAAGAAAGCCCAGAAACTGGGCTATGCGGAAGCCAACCCGGAAAACGACATTGAAGGAATAGACGCCAACTACAAACTGGCAATACTTGCTTCGCTGGCATTTCAGACGCAGGTCCGCCCGCAGGATATTTACCGCGAGGGTATTTCCCGCCTTAACGCTCGTGACTTCCGTTATGCGCGGGAACTCGGTTTTGCCATTAAACTACTGGCGATAGCCAAACAGTCTCAAAATTCCATCGAAGTCAGGGTACATCCGGTCTTTATACCGCAGGACTCTTTCCTGGCTAAAGTCGATGGCGTTTATAATGCCATCCATGTAGAGGGCGACCTTGTGGGCAAGGTGCTGTTCGTAGGTGAGGGTGCTGGCGCCAAGCCCACCTCCAGCGCTGTCGTGGCGGATATAGTATCGTCGGCGCGCAAAATCGTGCTGGGTGTAGGTAGTTTATCGACCTGGAAGGAAGTGCCGGGCAAGACAATTAAATCCATGAACGACATTGAAACACAGTATTATATCCGTCTGAAGGCTAAAGACCGGCCGGGCGTGCTGGCGCAAATCGCTACTGTGTTCGGTAAAAATAAAATAAGCATATCCTCGGCTATCCAGCCGGAGTCCGACGAAAAAACCAGGACGGCAGAAATTGTAATAATGACGCATCCGGCAGGAGAAAAAGCCATGCAGAAAGCCCTCCGCCAACTTGCCAGGCTTGAAGTGGTCAAAGAAGTAAGCAACTTTATCCGGGTGGAGGATATAGAAGGAGAGTAGTTCTAAGTTGTCATTGCGAGGAGCCTGAGGCGACGTGGCAATCCCTATCATTGGCTAAGTCTATCATTGAGATTGCCACGACCCGATTGCATCGGGTCTCGCAATGACACTAAACAGTAAAATAGAAGGGGGGTAAATGTGAAAAGGGGCGTCCTTTACCAGTATAAAAAATACCTTCCGATTACCAAGAAGACCCCCATGTTTACCATCGGCGAAGGGGATACGCCGCTGGTCAAATGCGATAGACTGGCTAAGAAATACGGTTGCGGCGAACTTTACTTTAAACTGGAGGGGTGCCACCCTACCGGCTCCTTTAAAGACCGGGGCATGGTGGTGGCGGTCGCTAAAGCTGTAGAAGCAGGCAGCCAGGCTGTTATCTGTGCCTCTACGGGCAACACCAGCGCCTCGGCGGCCGCTTTTGCCGCCTATTGCGGTCTTGAGTGTATCATCGTTATCCCCGGCGGCAAAATCGCTTTAGGCAAATTGGCACAGGCGATTGTTTACGGCGCTAAAATTATCGCCATCGACGGCAATTTCGATAAAGCGCTCAATATCGTCCGCAGTCTAAGCGAGAGAAACCCGGTAACCCTGGTAAATTCTCTCAACCCCTACCGCATCGAGGGGCAAAAGACCGCCGCTTTTGAGATTATCGACGTCCTGAAAGACGCACCGGACTATCTTTTCCTGCCGGTGGGCAATGCCGGTAACATTACCGCCTACTGGAAGGGCTTTAAAGAATATTACGAAGCGGGCAAAGCGACTAAAAAGCCGAAGATGTACGGTTTTCAGGCTGAAGGCGCGGCGCCTATCGTCCGTGGCCATGTTATTGAGAACCCGGAGACGGTCGCCACTGCCATACGTATTGGCAACCCCGCCAGCTGGCAGAAAGCCGTCGCCGCCCGCGATGAATCCGGCGGCATCATCGATATGGTCAGCGACGAGGAGATATTAAAAGCTCAAAGAATCATGGCTTCCGAGGCGGGCGTCTTTGGGGAGCCGGCTTCGGCGGCGTCGCTGGCAGGCTTAATCAAATTAACGCAGCAGGGTCGCCGATTCTCCAAAGACGTAATCGTCTGCGTGGTCACCGGCAACGGACTTAAAGATACCGAGACTGCCCTGAAAATAGCCCCTGAAATAATCAAGCTACCCGCAGATATCGAGACTGTGGAAAAGACTCTGGGATGGGGGAAGTAAAAGGAGGGGATGATATGGACGAGGAAAAAATAAAAAAGGCGATGCAGCAGATTATCCAGGCCATCGGCGAAGACCCTTCCCGCGAAGGGTTAAAGGATACGCCGCAGCGGGTCGCGGAAATGTACAGCGAACTTTTTCAGGGGTTGCAGAAAGACCCCAAAGAAGACCTGGGAGTGGAATTTGAACTAGGGCATAGGGAAATGGTGGTGGTAAAGGATATCCCGTTTTATTCGATGTGCGAGCATCACCTGCTGCCTTTCTTCGGGGTGGTGCATGTAGGCTATATTCCCAACGACGAAGGGCGTATCGTGGGCATCAGCAAGCTGGCGAGGGTGGTGGAAACAATCGCCCGCCGCCCGCAGGTGCAGGAACGGATGACTACGGAAATTGCGGACACTATTTATGACGGACTTAAAGCCAGCGGCGTCGGCGTGGTAATCCAGGCGGAGCACATGTGCATGATTATGCGGGGCATCAAGAAGCCGGGCAGTAACGTTATTACATCGGCGTTGCGGGGCGCTTTCCGCTCTAAGGCGGCCAGCCGCGCCGAGTTCTTCTCGATAATTCAGGGGAAGTAATAAGAGGTAAACTCTGCTCTCTTGACACGATATTTCTTTAATATTATAATAGGAAGTAGAAAGAAAGTAGGAGGTGCTTTATGAGGTTTGTAATAGGTGGCCGTGGCTACGAAATAAATAGAGATGATATTTTTAATGCGACTAGAGGCATATTACCTAAACAATTTGATGGTCGATACAAATATTATGTGCAACTCCATGGATCAAGATATCCCATTAAGCAGGTCATACACTTGGTGACAGGGCTATCTTACACAGAGGATTTCACGGCACAATATGCCAGTCACATCCTGAAGAAATTAGGTTTTACAGTCCGTTCGTTAGAAGAAATAAACACGGAACCGGCACGCATCGCTAATGCTACCGTAGAAGGGACAATGAAGTTTGCAATAACTCTGGAACAGGATAAGGACGGCTTTATCGTTGCCAGCGTTCCTGCCTTGCCCGGTTGTCATTCGCAGGGAAGAACTGAAGAAGAGGCTATTGCCAACATTAGAGAAGCTATTCGAGGTTATATCGCCAGTATGCGCCGACATGGAGAACCAATACCAAACATTACTGACGTAAGAGAAGTGGAGGTTGTTATTTAATGTCTCGCCTCCCGATTATTTCCGGCGACGATTTCGTAAAAACTATGCGTAAATTAGGGTATCAGTTGGACCATATCGAAGGAAGCCACATGATATTGCTTCATCCGTCTAAAGGAAGACTCTCCGTGCCGAGGCACAAAGAACTGGGCAGGGGTTTACTGCGCGCTTTGATTAGAGACGCTGGACTTACCAGAGATGAATTTATTCAATTAATCTAGGAACTCAAACCTTGTTTTTATATATCCAGATTGGCGTACTTGGCGTGCGCCTGGATAAAAGCCTTGCGCGGCGGGACGTCGCCGCCCATCAGCATCTGGAAAGTCTCATCCGCCTTGGCGGCGTCCTCGATGGTAACCTCCAGCAAAGTGCGGTTAGCCGGGTTCATGGTGGTCTCCCAGAGCTGTTCCGCGGTCATCTCGCCGAGACCCTTATAGCGCTGGACTTCAGCTTTTCTTGAGCCGCTGTTTTTCAGTATCTCGTCTTTTTCCTGTTCCGTATATACCCATTTAACACCATCGCCGGTCTTAATGCGGTAAAGGGGCGGCTGGGCGATGAACAGGTGCTTGGTGTTGATAAGCTTGGTCATATGGCGGAAGAAGAAGGTGAGTAAAAGCGTGCGGATATGTGCGCCATCAACATCGGCATCGGACATCAGAATAACTTTATGATAGCGGATTCTCTCCGGGTCGAACTCCTCATCAAGTCCGGCGCCAATGGCGGTAATCATGGTGCGTATTTCCTCGTTAGCCAGCATTTTATCCGGCGCCGCTTTTTCCACGTTAAGAATCTTGCCCCGCAGCGGTAATATCGCCTGGAAACGGCGGTTCCTGCCCTGCTTGGCAGAACCCCCCGCCGACGGCCCCTCAACCAGGAATAATTCACACTGCTGCGGGTCTCTTTCGGAGCAGTCAGCCAGTAAACCGGGCAGCATGCCGGAGTCCAGTCCGCTTTTCCTGATAATGAGGTCCCGGGCTTTACGCGCCGCTTCCCTGGCTCTGGCGGAGGTGACGCATTTTTCGATGATTTTTTTAGCATCATCGGGATGCTCTTCAAGATAAAGGGCTAGGCCATCATTAACGGCGCTTTCCACCTGGCTTTTAATCTCGATATTGCCCAGTTTACCCTTGGTCTGTCCCTCGAACTGCGGCTCGGCAAGCTTGACGCTGATAATCGCGGTCAAACCCTCGCGCACATCCTCGCCGGTAAGATTGGGGTCGTCTTCTTTAAGTATTTTGGATTTCTTGGCGTAGTCGTTAAGGACGCGCGTCAACGCAGAACGGAAGCCGGTCAGGTGAGTGCCGCCATCAACGGTATTAACGCAGTTCGCAAAGCTGAAAGCGGACTCGCTAAAGCCGTCGTTATACTGTAGGGCAACCTCGATGACGGTGCTATCGATTGATTTGGTGATATATATCGGCAATTGATGGCGTACAACACGGTTACGGTTGAGATGGCGTACGAAGCCGGTAATACCGCCTTCAAAGTAGAAAGTCTTTTCTTTATCGTTAATCTCATCGAAAAGGGCTATCTCGACGCCCTTATTGAGATAAGCCATCTCGCGCAGGCGTTCGGCAATGGTATTGAAATCATAATCAAGCTCGGTGAAGATTTGCTTATCAGCCAGGAACGTTGTTGTCGTGCCGGTGCCTTCTGCCTTGCCGGTTACCTTGACCGGCGCTACGGGTAACCCGCGCTTGTACTCCTGGTGGTAAACTTTACCATCTCGCTTGACATCGACAGTCATCCATTCGGAGAGGGCATTGACGACCGAGGCGCCGACGCCGTGGAGACCGCCGGAGACCGTATAAGATTTACCGCCGAACTTTGCTCCGGCGTGGAGTACCGTCATCACCGTTTCCAGGGCGGAGACCTTGGTGGTGGGGTGTATCTCCACCGGGATGCCGCGCCCGTTATCGCTAACGGTTACGGATTTATCTTTTCTCAAGATAACGGTTATCTGGTCACAGGAGCCGGCCATGGCTTCATCAACACTGTTATAGGCTATCTCGTAAAGCAGGTGATGCAGCCCTCGCTGGTCGGTACTACCGATATACATGCCGGGTCGCCGCCGCACAGCCTCCCTGCCGCCGAGCACTTGGATATCTTCAGCGGTATAATTATTGGTATTTACCTTCTTGGTCTTTTTTGGTTTAACGTCATCAGGCATATAAATCTTCTTTCATAATGCTGGGAAAAACGAATCAACGGCAGCTATAAAACGATAGGTGAATTGGCAACCAGATATTCTATTCATATAGCCGTTGATATTATAGCATTTTTTAGCTTTGCAGTAAAGCTGGAAAAAGGAAATTAGGACAACTCTTTGTGTGCCGTTTTTCCTTGTGATATACTCCAATCGGGAGTGTATGTAAAAGAACCTATGGTGGATACGGAAACGGGCATAGCAAAAAAGGATGCCGATATCGATAAAGCTAAACAGCTTGCCGAAAAAATCGTCCGGAACGTGGAAAAGGTAATGGTCGGCAAAACAGATGCGGTGCGCCTGGCGGTAATAGCTTTAATCAGCCAGGGCCACCTGCTTATTGAAGACGCGCCCGGCCTCGGCAAGACGATGCTCGCCCGCAGTCTGGCGAAATCGATTAACTGCACCTTCAAGCGCATACAATTCACGCCGGATATGCTGCCCGGCGATATTATCGGCGTTACCGTTTATAATCAAAAAACCAGCGATTTTGAGTTCCACCCCGGTCCCATCAATGCCCAGGTCGTGCTGGCGGATGAAATTAACCGCGCCACACCCCGCGTGCAGTCAGCCCTGCTGGAAGCGATGGAAGAGCGACAACTTACGATAGATGGCGTCACTCACAAAATGCCCTCACCTTTCCATGTCCTGGCAACGCAAAATCCCATAGAGTACGAAGGGACTTTCCCCCTCCCCGAAGCCCAGCTGGACAGGTTCCTGCTGCGCATTAATATCGGCTATCCAACGTCATCGGAAGAGGTTACGATAGTAGAAAAACAGCAGATAATTCACCCTATCGAGCAAATCGAGCCCGTCGTTGAGGCTTCCGATGTCTTAATGCTTCAGGAGACGGTAAAAAAAATCTATGTCGATAACTTCGTGAAGCAGTATATCGTGGCGCTGGTAGAGGCGACCCGCAAGCACCCGTCGATTTATCTCGGCGCATCGCCGCGCGGCTCGCTGGCTCTTTTCCGTACGGCGCAGGCGCGGGCTCTCCTGCTGGGACGTGATTACGTTTTACCCGACGATATCAAAGCCCTGGCGGAGCCTGCTTTAGCCCACCGTTCGCTGATATCTTCCGCGGGGCAGTCGCAGGGCAAAGACAGCCGCGCCTTTATCGCTGAAATATTAAAAACTACGCCCGTACCTGGCGCCCTCCCTGACCGGTAAACAGCCGGGGTAATTAAGAAATATCTCATTCCCCCGGTTTTTAAAAGAAATGAAAATTCGCTGGCCTATCATTATCGTCCTGTTTCTAGCTTTAGCTCTGAGTCTAGCCACCGGGTCGACTATACTGTGGCGGTTCTTTATTTTCCTGATAGCGCTGATTCTCATGAGCTATATCTGGATGCGCTTTAATGTCCGCCATATCGATGGTAAGGTTACCAAACTATCGCCGTTCTCCCGGGTCGGCGAGCGTTTTGAAGAAGAATACACTTTTTATAATAAAGGCAAGCTACCGACAACGATGATCGAGGTGAAAGAGGATACGAATTTACCTGGCTATGAGGGAGGTGCGAGGTTTCATCTGCCGGCACAGGGGTCTTATACCTGGCGCGCCGAGGGCATCTGCCGGCGGCGGGGCTCGTACGATATGGGCAACTTTATCGTGAAAATCACCGACCCGCTCGGATTTTTTACAGTTAAGGAACGCATAACCAATACCAGGAGTTTCATCGTTTACCCGACGCCTATCGACCTGCCTTTTTTCCAGGCGCTGCCGCGTCAGGAACCCGGGGCGAGCAAGAGGCAGTGGTTCACCAGCGAGTCCGGCACCAACGCCGCACGTGTCCGAGAGTATATCAGCGGGGATAGTCTGCGCAATATCCACTGGCGTACTACCGCGCATAAAGGCAACCTGATGGTCAAAGAGTACGACCCGGATACCGTGAACTACGCCTATAAGGATATCTGGATTGTGCTGGATATGCAGAGCTCGGCGCATTTCGGCAAGGATGAAGAAACTACCGAGGAATACGCCATAACCATCGCCACGTCTCTAGCTAAGAAATATATCGACGGCGGTAAAAACGTCGGTCTGATTTCTTCCGGAGACCGGTCGTATCTTTTTTTGCCGGAAACTGGCGACGAGCACCTTCAGGAGATGATGGAAGCGCTGGCTGTAATTAAGTCCACGAGCAATTTATCGCTTGATGCTTTACTATCTTCACAGGAAGAACGTTTCCAACCGGGTGACGCTATTGTCGTCATTACTCCGTCCGGCAATGTTCAGGTCCCGCTACGCCGTATCGTTAACCGCAGTACCGTTGTTTCCGCCATACTGCTCGATGCCTTCAGCTTCGGCGGTAAAGTAAATGCGGCTGATACTGCGCGTAGCCTCATCGGTAGCGGTATCCATGTTTATCTTGTCCGGCGCGGCACCCAGATAGTCAGGGCTCTCGATAGCAGGTTTATCCTGTCGCCCCTCCCGTATTTAGGAGTAAAACGATAACTGTGAACGATGACGCGGAGATAAAAAAGAGGCTTTTACCCCGGACGAAACAGTCCAGGTTGCCGGATGCCCAGCCGTGGGACTCTGTTGCGGAGTTGAATAACTGGCAGAACTGGGTGGGTATCTTCCTTGTTTTTCTGACGCTGGAAATAGCCGTATTATCTATCGAACAAGCCCACTGGATTACGCCTCAACCATCGCTTTCGCTGGTCTTGTTTTTCTCGGTAGTCATAACCTTGATATTAGCCAGGCTCCGGTTATTCGGATTTATAAAATTTCTCCTGTCTCTGGTCATCGGCTTGGCTGTGACGCTCTGGCAGGCGATGAACGTTTTAACGGTTCCGGAAACAACTCCGAGGTTTACTCATATGCTGGATGTTATCAGCTCCTGGTGGCAGGGTTCGACGGCACCGTTGCCTGGCGATGAAAAAATAATTTACGTTATTTTCATTACCTTCCTCACCTGGATTATTGGCTGTCTTTCTTTATGGTTTATAATACGGCGTAATAACGCCTGGGTAGCGGTTTGTCTCGGTGGACTGGTTGTCCTGTTTAATCTCGGCAATTTGCCGGATACTTTTTACATCTTCTTTTTCCTTTACTTTTTTACCGCGGCATTGTTACTTGCCTCGACGCGTATGACCGGGCCGTTTCTAAAAGCGGGACTTACCGGTAAATATTCCGGCAAGAGCATTATCTATCTCGGCGTTTCGCTTCTCTGTATCACCGCGGTGGCAGCTTCTATTTCCTGGGTTGCGCCGCAGGCAAGGGCTACCGGCCTGCAGGATTTTATCGCCACGAAATTGCCCTGGCAGAGGGATATCACGGAATCTAAAATTAATATCTTTAACCTCGTACCCGCTAAACAGGCTTTAAGCACGGCCGGCACCCTTAAAGATTTGCCATTTAGTAATACCTGGAATTATGGAGATGAAATCAAATATATCGTTTTTTCTGAACGCCCATCTTATTGGCGGATGAATGTATATGACACTTATACATCTCAAGACTGGACCAGCAGCCCCACCGAAAAGACCCTGCTGGAGGCGAGTACTCCCTGGGTAGACGCTAATGAACACCCCGATGAAGAAGTTATGAGATATGCTGTCAACACCCAGATATACACGGACGTATTATTTACTACCGGCAGTTTTATTTCCTCCGATATACCGGTTAGAGTAAGCGTTGGTTCTGGCGGAGATATCGAAGCGGTTAACGCGGCGCGTGTTCTTAACCCCGGCGAAAATTACATGGTTACGTCACGCATTGTTACGGCGACGGAGAACGATTTATCACGTGCCGGTGAACAATACCCTGAAGCTTTAAAAACTAAGTATCTGCAATTACCCGCCGATATCTCTGCCGATATTAAAACTTTAACGGAAAATATAACCCGTTCTGCCAGTACGCCTTATGCCAAAGTCATGGCTATCGTCGATTATCTATCACACTTTACTTATAAATTAGTAGTCAACGCTCCTCCCGAAGGTGCCGATAGCGTTACCTATTTTCTCTTCAATCGACAAAGCGGTCATTGCCTCCATTTTGCCTCGGCAACGGTATTGATGTTACGTTCTATCGGTATCCCTTCCCGTTTAGCCGTTGGCTATCTTCCAGGCGAATTGAGCAATATCGCCGGACAATATATCCTCCGTGATAAGTTTTATCATGCCTGGCCGCAGATATATTTCCCCGGCTATGGCTGGGTGGATATTGAAGCGACGCCCTTCAGCGAGTCAAGCCAGGTGCCTATCGATACTCCGCTGGTATCCTCCCGCACTATCGAGGAGTCGCCTTATTGGGACCACTTACGGCGAGAGGGGACGCCTCAAGGGATTAATATTTATCCTAATATCGATGTCGGTAGGATGCAGGGCGGTACATCTGATGCAACGGGCTCCCTATCCTTTACTGACAAATTAGGGCGTGCGCTGCTTTTTGTTTTTATCGGTGCGATAATCATCGCCATAATAATAGGCTTCGTCTTGCTATTCAGGTCGCTTTCTTTCCGCTGGCTGTGGCGCGTGAACAGGAAGACTCTGGCAAATGATGTCTATATTAATTTGTGCAAGCTCGCCGGGCTGGTCGGTTTTGCTCCTGCACCACAACAAACGCCCCTGGAATTCGCTGATAGCCTGGGTGAGGTATTTCCACAGGAGGCTAAAGCTCTTAACTATATCACCCAGGCCTATCTGGTGACCCGCTTCGGGGGCAGAAGCGGCAAGCCGTCCATGTCTGAAGAGGCGGAAATTCTCAAGGCTCGCCGACTTGTCTACAATGCTCTCCTGCAACGTCTCGACCGGGTAAGAAGATATTTCGGAATGAAATAACGTTGCCTGCCGGGAGAAATCGGGCAACAACGCCTGATTTTACTTTATCCGTATCATTAACCCTTGCTTTGTTTCAATCTTGCGCACTATAATTAGATTTAATCAAGGTATAGAATAACCTCTGATTTCATAACAATGAAAATTGCTATTATACTCGGGACCCGCCCGGAAATCATCAAGATGGCTCCGCTGATAAAAATCTATCAGCAAAATCGGGCGGATTTCTTTCTACTGCATACCGGCCAGCATTATACCTACCAGATGGATAAGGTCTTCTTCGACCAGCTAAAGCTTCCTCAACCGAAATATAATATCGACGTCGGCTCGAGTTCTCATGCCGAACAGACCGGCAGGATGCTTATCGGCATCGAGAAAATACTCCTTAAAGAAAGGCCGGCTCTTGTCCTCGTCGAAGGCGATACTAATAGCGTCCTCGCCGGGGCTTTAGCGGCGGCGAAACTCGGCATTAAAGTCGGCCATGTCGAAGCGGGACTGCGCTCCTACGACCGCGCCATGCCGGAGGAGCTTAACCGGCTCCTGACCGACCACCTTTCGGATTATCTCTTTGCGCCGACTCCCAAAGCCAAGCAAATATTGCTCGGTGAAGGGGTCGATGAAAACAAGGTCTTTGTCACCGGCAACACCATCGTCGATGCCGTGATGCAGAACCTGGAACTGGCAAAAGGCGGTAAAAATGTGTTAGGTGATTTGAAGGTTAAACCGGAACAATACTTTCTGGTGACCCTGCACCGTCAGGAGAACGTTGATAATGCCGCCAGATTCGGCTCGATTTTAGCAGGTTTAAAGAAAATAGCCGTTCAGTTTAACTTGCCCGTCGTTTATCCCATACACCCCCGCAGCCGTAAAAAAATGAAAGAATTTGCCTTAAAACCCGAAAACCTGATGATTATCGAGCCGGTTGATTTTCTGGGTTTTTTACAGCTGGAGAGTCATGCCAGGATTATCCTTACCGACTCCGGCGGCGTGCAGGAAGAGGCTTGTATTTTAGGTGTCCCCTGTGTCACTATCAGGGATAACACGGAACGTCCGGAGACGCTTGAAGTAGGCTCTAACATTCTGGCGGGGGCATCTTCGAAGCGTATTGTAGAATGTGTCAATATCATGCTGGAAAAGAAGGATAAATGGGTAAATCCCTTTGGCGACGGTAAAGCGGCGGATAGAATTGTCAAAATAATCGCGGAGGCAGAAAATGGCTAAAATTCTGGTGACCGGCGGGCTGGGAGCGGTGGGCAAGCCGCTGGCCGCCGAGCTTAAAAACAGGGGCAACGAAGTCTGGATTGCCGACCGGGTACACTCGGCCGAGCCGAATTACATCCGCTGTGACGTCGGAGAATTTCGTCAGGTAGAGCGGCTTTTAGGTGATTATGACTATGACTATGTTTACCATCTTGCCGCCGAGTTCGGCCGCCGTAACGGCGAAGATTTCTACGAAAATCTCTGGAAAACGAATGCCATCGGCACCAAAAATATTATTAGAATGCAGGAAAGACTTAAGTTTAAGATGATTTTCTTCAGCAGTTCCGAGGTCTACGGCGACTACCGGCAGGTAATGCGCGAGGATGTCATGGATAAGGTCGCTGTCAAGCAGATGAACGACTACGCCATGAGCAAGTGGGTTAATGAGATGCAGATTTTAAACTCCGCCGCCCGGTTCGGCACGGAGACGGTGCGTGTCAGGTTATTTAACACCTATGGCCCCGGCGAATATTACTCCGAGTACCGCAGCGCTATTTGTGTCTTTATTTATAGAGCCCTTCATAATCTGCCTTATACCGTGTATACGAAACATGAGCGCACATCATCTTATATCGATGACTCGGTAAGGACGCTCTCAAATATCGTTGATAATTTTAAACCCGGTGAAGTGTATAATATTGCCGGGCACGAGCTGCATAACATGAAAAAGGCTTCGGATATCATCCTGAAATACCTGGGCAAAGACGATAGTCTGGTTGAATATAAAGATGCTCAGCCGGATACCACGCTCGTGAAAAAGGTGGACGTTACCAAAGCCGTGCGCGACCTCAAGCATAAAAGCACGGTTTCTTTAGAGGAAGGCATCCCCAGGACGATTGAATGGCAGAAAGAGGTATATAAAATTGGTTAAGAAAATCGTTGTTATAGGCACGGGTTATGTAGGCTTGCCGCTGGCTATTATGCTGGCACGGGCCGGCTACGAAGTTGTTGGCGTCGATATTGAAGAGAATGTGGTCAATGCAATTAACACGGGCATTTTACATTTAGCCGAAGAGGAAATAAAACGTATCTTTAAGGAACCGAATGTCCGGAAAAATCTTCATGCCCAAAAAACGCCCTGCGCCGCTGACGTCTTTATTATTTCCGTCCCCACGCCTATCGACAAAAGAAAAAGGGTCGCCGACCTTACGCAAGTAATAAAGGCCGTCGAATCGATTGTTCCCTGCCTGCGCCCCGGTAACCTCGTAATTTTGGAAAGCACCGTTCCGCCGCTAACCTGCCGCGATGTCGTGGCTCCTCTTATAGGAAAGTCCGGGCTGAAAGTCGGGAAAGATGTTTTTATCTGCCACTGCCCGGAGAGGATTCTTCCCGGCGCGGTCTTTGAAGAAATCGTGAACAACGATAGAATTATCGGCGGCATGAACGCCAGAGCTGCCAGGATGTCTAAAGAAATATATGCCTCGTTCGTTAAAGGCAATCTCTACATCACCGACGACGTTACTGCCGAGATGGTCAAGCTTATGGAAAACACCTACCGCGACGTTAATATCGCCCTCGCTAACGAGTTTGCCGCCGTCGCTGAAGGATTGGGAGTGAACCCTTTAGAAGCCATCAGGCTGGCGAACAAGCATCCCAGGGTAAAGATTCTTTAACCCGGTATCGGCACCGGCGGGCACTGCATCCCCGTCGACCCCTGGTTTATTAAGGAAGTCGACCCCGTTAACTCGCGCCTTATCCATACTGCCCGGCTCATTAACGACGAGGTGCCGGTCAATATTGCCGCTAAAATCAGGCATGCCCTTAAGGACATCAAAGACCCTAAAATCGTCGTCCTGGGCTTGACCTATAAACCGGATACCTATGATACCAGGAACAGCCCGGCGCAAAAGATAATCGAAATTCTTAAAGCAGATGGCTATCGGGTAAATGCCTACGACCCTAAAGTGGAAGGCTGTCAGTATTCATCCATTGCTAAAATCGCTAAAGGTGCCGACGCTCTAGTAGTGCTGGTAGAGCATAAAGTTATCCGGGATGAACTGGCTAAAAAAGAGACGGAAATTAAAAAAGCCATGCGCCGTCCCCTTATAATCAGGTTCTATTACGAAGCAACAGAAAATGGATAATACATATTGTGAATATCCTTTTTATTCATGAAATTGACTGGCTCAAGAAGGTCGTCTTTGAAATACACACCCTCTCCGAGCTTCTGTCTCTCTCCGGACACCGCGTTTATGTCATTGATTACGAGTCCATGTGGCAAAGAGACAGTTTTTTCGACTTCGGCAGTCTCCGCACCAGGGTAATCAATAACGTTAATAGAGCGTACCCCGCTGCCACAGTTGAGTTAAGGCGCCCCGCCTTCATTAAGATACCCGGCATCAGCCGCCTTTCCGCCCTATTCACCCAGTACCGGGAAATCCGCAGGACGCTTAAAGAAAAAGAAATCGATGCCGTAGTGCTTTACTCCGTGCCCACTAATGGCTGGCAGACTATCAGTCTGGCTAAAAAATTTAATATTCCGGTGGTTTTCCGCTCCATAGATGTGCTTAATCAAATGGTAACCAGCCCTTTACTCCGTCCTCTGACCAGAATGCTTGAAAAGCGCGTCTACTCCAGAGCGGACTTTATTTTTGCCCTCACGCCTAAAATGTCTAAATACGTTATAGATTTGGGAGCCAATCCTTCGCGGGTAGGCCTGCTTTTAATACCGGTGGACACCGGTATGTTTCAACCTATGCCCGATACGGGAGAGCTACGCCGTAAATGGGGTCTGGGTACGCAGGATGAGGTAATTCTATTTATCGGCACTCTATTCGACTTCAGCGGACTTGATATTTTTATACGGCGTTTCCCCGAGGTCCTTAAAGAGGTGCCGCAGGCGAAATTACTTATCGTCGGTGACGGGCCGCAGCGTCCTGAACTGGAAAAAATCGTTACGGAAACCGGGCTGCAGAAGCAGGTAGTCATTACCGGTTTCCAGCCCTACAACACCATGCCTCAATACATCAATACGTCTACATTATGTATCAATACTTTCTTTGAGAGCGATATTACCAGGGATATCTTCCCGACCAAGATTACGCAATATCTCGCCTGCGGTAAGGCAGTTGTTGCTACGCGTTTGCCCGGCATGGCAGCCGTCATCGCTGGCGAGGAACAGGGCGTGCTCTATAGTGATAATGTTGAAGATATGCCTGTTAAAATAATTACTTTATTAAAGTCATCCGGACGTAGAAAACAACTGGAACAAGCAGGCTTGGCTTATGTCCAATCAAAACATAGTAACGAAAATATAGCTCGCCAGCTGGAAGAAAAATTAATAGAAGTTGTTAAGAAAAATAAAGGTAGCTAAATTCTGGCTTCTTATCCCTTAATCATTCCCGATGTATTCGAAAATCTTGACAATAGGTACGGTATCGGTCTTTACACTCAGTGATGGCAATAACGTAAAATCCTGATGTGTCTTTAATACCGGTGACTCATAAACAAGTTTATAATCGCTCAACGCATCGAGTTTTATGCAGCTAATAAAAGGACTTACTCCTACTACAGCATGGGTGTCTAACCCCTGTGCCGTGGCGTAATCCATCGCCTGCTGGTAGCTGGCAAATTCTTTAGTTTCCGTAATTAACTTATAACTATTTCCTTCATCATCTTTTATAATTTGGTAGGTAAGAACTGTGGCGTTTTCACTTGTAACCGCTTTGCCATTAAAGTTGTAAAGGTGGACACACGTGGAACGATAGTATTCGGGATAATAAAAAATTTTCGGTACGAGTTGATTGTTACCATATTGTATCAGGTATATTTCCGAATATTTTTCTGTCTCCTGATTTGCCCACTTAGCAATTGCCCGATAAAAACTGCTAAATCTTTGAGAAATATCAAAATTTGCTGTTTGATAATCGACTACAACATAACCAGAGCCAAGCTCTTTTCTTATTTCGTTCGCCGCAGATTGGTTCTGTGATAATAAGAATGTGGCAACTCTCCTGATAGCATCAGCATTTTGGTTCGGGTTGGCATTAGGTACACGATGTGCGATACGCGTAATATAGTAGCCGTGGTCCCACCAGGCGGTTACTGCGTAGAATGATTCAGGGTATTTAAACTTTTCACCGGGAGACACGGCATCGTAAACCTGATAATAGGCATTAGCATCGCCCATGGGCTCCGGGGTATTATCCTTGAGCCAGAGCATAGCTGCCACCATGTGGTCCGGTATAACAAAAGACGGTGTTTTCGCCTGCCTCTGCGCCATTGATATATTAGGAGAAAAGATGAACAGGACGACTATCACTAAAGCCAAAAAAGCGTTTAAGTAATATGTTCTCATACCTCGTTTCTCGGCGATGGCTTTCCTTTTCATCTTGGTCTTGGAAATATGCACAATCTCTTTTGGCTCCTCCGGCTTTTGGGTTAGCTTTTTCAGGCCCGATTGCCAGATGATTTGCCATGCCAGATAACCTGAAAGAAGCGCCATATTAACGGCGAGATAATACTGGAAGCGGCGTTGTATCAACGCGATAATAAGAATTACTAAAGACCAGATTATAAAAAGCCGGAGATTCTCATCGCCTTCGCTTTGCTTAAATAAAACATAAATCAATATCCCCATTGGTAATATAACCAGATAACGAATGTTGCTATATGTGGTGAATTTTATCAGCATTGACAGCACTATAAGTATCGCTACAATCCATAATAAAATGAAATACCAGGGCTGTTCCCTGCCCCGTCTTACGAAGGAATATAATAAGAGCGAAAGTGATATGAACGCTATACCTGGAATAAACCAAATCTGGTCATCGGACATCATGTATTCATGGGGTACCTGTATTACGGTAAATATTATCATTATTACCGTAGCTAGAATAAGAAATATAAATAAGGACGTCCCGTTCCTGTTTTGATTGTTTAAATAAAGTATATACCCGCATATCGCTGCCGCACCGATGCCGAAGATGAGCCACCACGGCGCAATGAAGAAGCTGGTCGAAAAATTGCCCCAGGCAGTAGTGAGTGTATAGTATCCTTCAGGTATTAACATTGTTGATATTTCCTGGGTGGTTTCTCCGGTGGGGCCCCCGGGGAAGAAGACAAAATTAAATTTGTCCAGCAGCGTATCGAAAACGGCAGGAGCCGCAAAACGAGTTACGACGAATACCAGCACTCCGATAATTACCAGCGCAATGGGATAATAATAGGCTTTCAAACCCCTGCTCGAAACGAATCTGGAGACGCCGTATAAAACCGGCGGAATAAAAATCGCAACTACTATTGTGAAGGTTATAGCATTGGTTATTACGAAGGGCAGATAGATTAAAAATGCCACGAAAAACGAGATTACGCCTGTGAAGCACAGATAGTCGGATGATTTATTATTTAAATGATTAACGATAAATTGAATAACATAGTAAAGGCTGATTATGGCGACGAATATTAAGGCTCCGAACCAGGTAGCCAGATAGAAACCAAGAAATACACCGGCTAAAAGGGCGTAGATGAGCGGTTTACGTACTATCTTCCAGTCGCGTTTCCATAAATGGCTAAAGGTAAACTGGTTCTGCTTCGCTGTCTTTATCGCCGCAATCAGGAAAGCCAGGGCTGTAGTGGTAAAGAAAACCTCGACGACCGGAAAATCGCTGCAGCTTAACATCGTGCGTGATAAAAATTCGCCCGGGAAAACCGCTACTAAACCCGCCGCAAAAATACCAACCCATTTATTAAAAAGAGTTTTACCGATAAAGAAAACAGGTATAACGATTAACGCCCCCA
>DAOUCO010000059.1:0-20957 GCA_034432135.1 Dehalococcoidales bacterium
GTGGATGACCATCTCATGGAAATAACCCATGTTTTAAGGGCTGAAGAATGGCTGTCCAGCACGCCCCGCCACATGCTGATGTATAAAGCTTTTAGCTATCAGCCGCCGCAGTATGCCCATTTGCCGGATGTTCTAGGCACCGATCGTAAGAAATTAAGCAAGCGCCATGGCGATGTAGCTATTTCTGAATATATGGAAGGCGGCTACCTGCCGGATGCCATCATCAATTTTCTCGCTCTTCTCGGATGGTCGTTGGATGATAAAACAGAGATAATGAGCCGCCGTCAGCTTATCGAGAGTTTTTCATTGGAGAGAATCAGTAAAACGGGTGGCATCTTTAACAAAGAAAAACTGGACTGGATGAACGGAGTCTATATCCGCAGTCTGCCTGTCGAAGACTTAACGAACAGGCTTCTGCCTTTCCTGGAAAAGTATTTACCGTCTGGGATTAAGCGGCCTCTGGATGTAAATTATGTAAGACAAGTAGTGCCGCTGATACGGGAACGCATAAATACGCTGAAAGACGCGGCTACCTATGCTGACTTTTTCTTCATAGATGAGCTGGAATACGACGCTTCTAAGTTTATAGATAAAAAGACAAATGTAGAAACCGCATTAACGGCTTTAAAAAGTGCTGAAGAAAAGTTGTCTTCACTGGAGAGCTTCGACCGCGACCGATTGGAAAATAGCCTCCGGCGCCTTGCTGATAACTTGGGAATAAAGGCGGGGCAGTTTTTCAATATTCTGCGGGTTGCCACCACCGCTCGTGATGCTTCACCGCCGCTCTTTGAGACGATGGCTGTGTTGGGTAAAGAAAGATGCCTGAAGAGAATAAAGGCTGCAATATCCAATCTGGGTAACCAGTGAAAAAAAGAGGGCAATATGGATACAACCAGTTCAAAAAAACAAGAAGATTTTATCCGGGATATTGTCCGACAAGATCTGAAAACCGGCAGGTTCGGTGGGCGGGTGCATACGCGATTTCCGCCGGAGCCCAACGGCTATCTGCATATCGGGCATGCCAAAGCCATCTGGATTAGCTTCGCTCTAGCCGAGGAATTCGGCGGTCTTTATAATTTAAGATTCGATGACACCAACCCTGTAAAGGAAGAACAACAATACGTTGACGCAATCATCCGGGATATTCGGTGGCTCGGCTGGGACTGGGGAGACCGACTCTATTTTGCTTCGGACTACTTTGAACAAATGTATGAATATGCCATACAGCTTATCAAGAAGGGCAAGGCATACGTTGATGACCTATCCGCCGATGAAATCAGGGAATACCGCGGTACCTTGACCGAGCCGGGTAAACCGAGCCCTTACCGGGACCGCTCGATAGAAGAAAACCTCGATTTATTTAAACGTATGAGGGCCGGAGAATTCCCCGACGGCTCACGGGTGCTGCGGGCAAAGATTGACATGGCTTCTCCCAACCTGAATATGCGCGACCCGGTCATGTACCGCATCTTGCATGAAACGCACCCCCATACGGGTGATAAATGGTGTATCTACCCGATGTATGACTGGGCTCACGGCCTGGAAGATTCTATCGAAGGGATTACCTATTCCCTATGTTCGCTGGAGTTTGAAGACCACCGCCCGTTGTACGACTGGTTTCTGGATGAATTAGGTATTTATCATCCGCAGCAAATTGAGTTTGGCAGATATAGTTTAACCTACACCGTAATGAGTAAGCGTGTGCTCCGTCCTTTGGTGGAAACGGGAATTGTTAGAGGCTGGGATGACCCTCGCATGCCGACACTTTCGGGTCTGCGCCGGCGCGGCTATACGCCGGAAGCCATCAGGCTTTATTGCGAAAGCAGCGGTGTTTCCCGAGCCAACACTACCATAGACATTGCTTTTCTGGAGCATTGTCTTCGTGAGGATTTAAACAGACGGGCACCGCGCGTCATGGGTGTGCTGCGTCCGTTACGCCTGGTGATTGATAATTACCCGGAAAATCAGGTGGAAGAGTTTGATGCGGTGAATAATCCCGAAGACCCCGCTGCAGGGAAGCGAAAAGTGCCTTTTTCCAGGGTCCTCTATATAGAACAGGAAGATTTCCGCGAAGTGCCGCCGCCGAAATACTATCGTTTAACGCCGGGCCGCGAGGTAAGACTGCGGTACGCTTATTTTATCACCTGCGTGGGTGTTAAAAAAGACGAAAATACCGGAGAGATAATTGAAGTCCATTGTACTTATGACCCGGCTACGCGTGGCGGTGATGCCCCGGATGGTCGTAAGGTTCAATCAACTTTGCACTGGGTCTCGGCCGCACATGCGCTCGAAGCTGAAGTGCGTTTGTACGATAAACTGTTCACCAAGGAAAACCCTCTGGATGTTGAAGAAGGCGCCGATTATAAGGATTACCTTAATCCGAATTCCCTTGAGGTTTTAAAATCATGCCGGGTCGAACCTTCTCTTGCTAATGCTCAACCAGGTAGCTTCTACCAGTTCGAAAGAATAGGCTATTTCTGCGTTGACCTGGATTCTTCTTCGGGAAAACTGGTATTCAACCGGACAGTAACTTTACGCGATACCTGGGCAAAGATACAAAAGCAGCAGAAATAATGCCTTTAGCTAAAAGGCTTTGAAAATGTATGATAAGCCACAAGATAATGTCCTTAACGGTTACCACGTCATTGACCTGACCGATGAAAAAGGCGAGTTAGCTATTAGGCTTCTCTCCGACATGGGTGCCAGCATCACCCGTTTTAATCTTGAAAATGAAAAAGAGCGAGATAAGCTTTTCGAACTGGTAAAAAAAGCTGTTATCTTTATAGAAGCGTTTCCGCCAGGCTATTTACCTTCGCTGGGGTTGGGCTATGATACTTTAAGTAAACTCAATCCGCGCCTGATTATGGCTTCCATCACTCATTTCGGACAGAACGGCCCATATAAAGACTTTAAATCTTCCGACCTTGTTGACCAGGCGCTGGGCGGCTGGCTCTCTGTTACCGGCGAGGCTGAAGTGCCGCTGAAACTCTTTGGTAATCAGTCGTATAATATAGCTTCGCTCTTTGCCGTCAACGGCATTCTGCTGGCACTCTGGCAAAGGCAAGATACAGGGCGGGGACAATATATCGATATTTCTATAATGGAGTGCGTGGCGGCGACTCTCGACCATGTTTTACCCCGCTATTTTTACGAGGGTATCGTCTCTAAAAGGCATGGCAGTTTACACTGGAATAATGCTTTCCACATCTTTCCCTGTAAAGAAGGCGATATTTTGCTCTCGATTCACCAAAACTGGGAAACGCTGGTAGAGTTGCTGGCATCCGAAGGCATGGCTGCCGATTTAACCGATGAAAAATGGCGGAATAGAGAAGAGCGCAATCGCAATATCGACCATATTTTAAAAGTTTTAAAGAAGTGGACATTATGCCACACTGCTAAAGAGTTGGAAGAGAAGGGGCAGTTAATGCATTTCCCCTGGGCGGAAGTTAAATGAATAAGAAAGGTGAAATATCTGTCCGTAAAGCCTGGCTGATAGTGCTGGCATCGCTATTAGATGACATCGTACTGCTGGCGCTTGTCTTTCTTGGCTTGTGGCTCTTCCATATACCGATAACCTGGTGGATTATTCTCATCGTCGTGGTGGTGATAATCGCCTTTTTTCTTGTCGTGCATAAGGCGGTAATTCCCGCTATACGCCGTCGCAAGGTCAGCGGTGCCGAAGGTATGATTGGCATTACAGGTAGGGTGACACAACCCCTGAAACCTAAGGGGATGATAAAAATCAGGGACGAATACTGGAAAGCTACCTGCATCGACGGCGAGGTGAATATAGGAGAGGACGTCGAGGTGGTTGGTATAAATGGACTGGACCTTGAGGTCAGGAAAAAACAACCATGAATTATGAACCGGGATACTTAGCCCTTTATGAATCGGGGGAGCTGGAGCGTCGCGCCCTCGCGCTCGAAGCGCGTCTGACAGCCTGTGATATTTGTCCGCGAGAATGCGGTGTTAACCGGATTAAGGGGAAGGTGGGAAAATGTAATTCAGGTTCTTTGCCGATTATCTCTTCGTTCTGCGCGCACCACGGTGAAGAGCCGGTGCTCTCCGGCGTACGCGGGTCAGGGACTATATTCTTCGGCAACTGCAACATGCGGTGCGTCTACTGCCAGAACTATCAAATCAGCCAGTCGCTGGAATTGCAAAAGAATAATGAGGTTTCCCCTCAAATATTGGCGGAGCGCATGCTCTATTTACAGGATGAACTACACTGTCATAACATCAATTTGGTAACGCCTACGCACTTCGTGCCGCAAATCTTTCGTGCGTTAGTTGAAGCTGTTCCAATGGGTTTGCGCCTGCCGCTGGTCTATAACACCAGTAGCTACGATTCGCTTAAGACGTTAAAAGAACTTGATGGCGTTATCAGTATCTACCTGGCGGATATCAGGTATGCCTCTAATGAACTTGCCAGGAGGTACTCTCGGGCGAGGAACTATGTCGACCATGCTCGTGCTGCGATTATTGAAATGCAGCGGCAGGTCGGCGACCTGGTAGCGGATGCAGATGGCATTGCGCAAAAAGGACTGATTGTACGCCACCTGATATTCCCGAATGGAATTGCCGGCAGTGAGGAATCGTTGCGCTGGCTTGTCGAAGAAGTATCGCCTCACGTCGCCGTCAGCATCATGTCCCAGTATTATCCGACGCACCGGGCCTATAAGTATAAGGAGTTAAACCGCAAAATTACACCTAAGGAATATCAGGAAGTGGTCGATATCGCAGAGAAACTCGGTATAGAAAACGGCTGGCTGCAGGGCATGGCATCGACTGAAAGTTACCGGCCGGATTTCACCGATGAAGAGCCGTTTGAAGAAGGGAAGCGAAAAAAGAGAAGGAGGTAAAAACCCTGTTTACTGTTTTCTCTTGCGTTTGGTAAAACCGAAGGTTATTTTAAGACCGTTGAGCTTGTCTTTTTTATTCACATTCTCGATGAAGGTCTTAAGGTCCTTAAGTGGTTTATCAGCTTTAACAGGTTTAGCGGTCATATAAATATCCTTAAACGTATTTCAAGTAGTAATTATAGCATAAATACAGGTACAAAGCCAGAGAGGGGTAATCGATGAGTTCGGATTTTAATAATTTAATACGCTTGAAGAAAAAGGATATTAAATTAGCGGCGGAGGTAGTCGCAAAGGCGTTTCAGGAATATCCGCTATCTGCCTATTTTGAGCCTGATGTAGCCAAAAGAAAAAAGCGGCAGACCGGCATTTATCACATGCTCTTACGCTCTGCTATCTCTTATGGCGAGGTCTATGCGATATCGTTGAAGATGGAGGGTGTGGCGGTTTGGCAACTGTGCGATGGTGGTCGGCTACCCGGGAAACGCAGGTTTTCACTCGCCAAGTTTTTTAGGTTCTTGTTTACCGATAAGGAAGCCCGCAAACGACAAAAGACTTTCTTTGAATATTACGCTGAAGTTAGAGAGCGGGTCGTTCCCCGGCGGTACTGGTATCTGCAGATACTGGCGGTTGACCCTGCTTATCAGGGGCAGGGTTTGGCGCGCCGTCTATTAGAGCCGATGCTGGCGCGAGCGGATAGAGAGGGACTGCCGTGCTATTTGGAAACGCAGTTGGAAAAGAACGTCGCGCTTTATAAGCATTTCGGGTTCGAGGTGGCTGACGAAGGGATAATACCGGGGAGTAATATACGTTCATGGGCTATGTTGAGGAAAAATGAGCGATAAGTCCGTCTTACGTAATCTCCGTATCCTTGACTTCACGTGGGCTTTAGCGGGACCTTATGCCACGCGGCTGCTGGCGGACTTCGGGGCGGAGGTGATTAAGGTGCAGTCGCCGCTGATGGCGGAGGATGAAGATGCCTTTACTCGTGGCTACTATAACACCTGGAACCGCAACAAGCTGGGGATTACTTTAAATATGAATATGCTGGAAGGGGTTGCTCTGGCAAAGCGTCTGGTAGCTGTCAGCGACGCTGTAGTGGAAAATTTTACACCCAGAGTGATGGCTAACTGGGGGCTGGACTATAAAAACCTGAAAAAAGTAAAGCGGGATATTATCATGGTAAGCATGTCTGTGATGGGACAAAAAAGTCCTAAAAGCAACTATTCCGGCTACGGCTCGACGGTGCATGCTCTTTGCGGAATGACGCGGCTGATATCTTTCTCTAGCAACCCGCCGATTGGGCCTGGATTCTCTTACGCCGACCATGTGGCTGGGCTGTATGCTTCGATAGCGCTGTTGGGAGCGCTGGAAGAGCGGAGGAGAACAGGGAAAGGCAAGCACATCGATATTTCCGAGGTTGAAGTCATGGCAAGACTGCTGAAGGGGGCAGTATTGGAACCTATGGGTAACAGTTCGCCGGTTGCGGCCCCGCATAACATTTACCGATGCAAGGGTGAGAATCGCTGGTGTGCTATAACGGTTTTTACGGAGGAGGAATGGCGTAGACTGAAGAAAGCAATGGGTAGTCCGGCCTGGGCGGAGGATAAAAAATTCGCTGCGTTGTCCGGTCGGCTACAGAATAGAGACGAGTTGGACAGGCTAATTACAGACTGGACGCATCAGCATACCGCAGAAGAAGTGATGTCCTTACTTCAGAAAAATGGAGTTGCGTCTGGTATCGTGCAAGGTGCCGCCGACCTGGCTAAAGACCAGCAGTTGAAAGAGCGGGGATTTTTTATTCAGGATGAGAAAATACCCTTGGTGGATGCCACACCTATTAAAATGTCAGAATCGAGAGCGGAATATAAGCGTGTAGCACCGGCGTCAGGTAAGGATAACGAATATGTATATGGAAAGCTTCTGGGTGTCAGCCGGCGGGAAATTGCGGCGCTTAAGGAAAAGCGAATTATTTAGTTATATATGTTATTGACGGAGAAATCATCAGGCGATTAGAATAGCAGGAGCGAACTTAAAGGGAGATTATTTATTATGAAATATATTTGGGCTCCGTGGCGGATTGAATATATCAAGGCAAAAAAGCCAGCCGGTTGCGTTCTGTGTAATTTACCAAAAGAAAATAAGGATAAAGAGAATTATATTATCCACCGGGGTAAGAAGAACTTTATCATACTGAACAGCTATCCTTATAATCCGGGTCACCTCTTAATAGCGCCTTACCGACATATAGCGAACCTGGAAGAGCTTACGGAAGTAGAACGGGACGAGCACTATGAACTGGTCAGCCGGAGTATCGTGGTATTGAAGAAGGTGATGAAGCCGGCCGGCTTCAATATTGGGGCAAACCTGGGGAGAGCAGCCGGCGCCGGTATTGAAGACCATTTTCACAGTCATATCGTACCGCGGTGGCAGGGAGACAATAATATCATGCCTGTTCTTGGGGAAGTCAAAGTAATACCGCAGGCTCTGGCAGATACTTATAAGGCGTTAGTGGGCCATTTTTAACGACAAGCCGATTGCTACTTCCGCGGAGATTTACCGGTATCATTTACTTTAGTTTCAATATTTAGAGGCAGGGTGAAGTAGCATTTCGTGCCGATGCCCTCATCGCTTTCAATCCAGATTTTACCGCCGTGGGCTTCAATCAGTCTTTTGCAGATGGATAAGCCTAGACCGGCGCCGTCAACACCTTTTTTTTGCCCTAGCCTAGAATGGAACATCCGGTCGAAAACCCGGGGCAGGTCGTTTTTAGGTATACCCACACCGTGGTCGGTCACGGTAAAGAGTATATCATTATTGGTTTTTTGAACGGATAGCGCTATTTCTGTACCTGGGTTGGAATATTTAACAGCGTTATTGATAATGTGGTCCAGCACCTGACGGACACGCCGGTAATCGATATCCATTTTCGGTAGTTTTAAGGGAAGGTCCGATATGAATATATGGTTCGGCGACCTTACATGGGCTTCATTGATAACGGTCTGGCAAAGAGTAATGATATCGGTAGGAGTTTTATGAATGGGAAGCATGCCGACACCTAGGCGTGACATCTCCAGCAGTTGTTCGATTAACTCCACCAGGCGGTCGGCGTTTTTATCGATGGTCTCAAGGTATTCCCGTTTTTCGGCAGAGGAGAGTCTTTTATCATAGTCCATGAGCATGGTAGTGAAACCTTTAATGCTCGCAAGGGGAGTGCGTAATTCGTGGGAGACATTTGCCAGGAGTTCCGTGCGGAGTTTATCGACCTGTTTTAGATTTTCTACTTCGAGAGCTTGCGCCTCCATGCGTTTATAATCGGTAATATCGATGGTGACAGCTAGAACGCAGGGTTCGCCCTCAAGTTCTATCTGGTCAGCCGACCAGAGCATAGTACGGATTTCGCCGGACTTGGTGCGAAAAAGATATTCTTGCCCGCTAACACGCCCGTACTTTCTTAGTCGGTTAACCATATCTTCACGGTCGCTAGTTTTTACCCAGACGCCAAGTTCCGTAGAGCTATGGCCGATGACTTCTTCACGGGAATAACCTATAACGCGGCAAAAGCTTTCATTGACTTCCTTAAAGACTCCATCCGATACTCTGGAAATGCTAATTACCTGTGGGCTGGCGCGGAAAGCTTTAGCGAACTTTTCTTCGGAATCATGTATCGCCTGCTCCATTTTACGAAGCTCGGTAACATCGGTAGCGACAGCAATCAAACAGGTTTCGTCATTTATTTTAACAATCTCTGCCGAACAGAGCCACTTGCGGATTTCGCCAGACCTGACGCGGAAGTTGAATTCTTCGTTTTTCATGCTACCGTTTTTCTCTAAAATACGCATCATCCGCTCTTGGTCTTCAGGACTGATGAAGAGGTTGAATTCTTCGACGGTGTGCCCGATAAGCTCCTCACGACTGTAACCGGTATTGCGTACGAAACTGTCATTAACCTCGATATATTTACCGTCTTTAATAGAGGAAATGATAATCATATCGGGGCTGGAGAGAAATGCCTTGTAAAACTTGTCCTCTGGCTGCTTAAGGTCCTGGCTGGACTTTTTACTTTCTACTTCGGTAGCAGTCAGGATTTTCAGTTGCCGGCGTGCTTCGTTAAGTTCTTTGATAAGCTGTTGCCGGGTTTTTTGTGAGTCTTTCATAATTTTTTATATCTATTTTATTACAACAATATATTACAACAATCGCGCGAATAATGTTAAAAATATTATTAAATTTTCATAAATAATACGTATTAATATTTATTTTTAACACCCAGTATAACACCTGTCAAGATTAAAAAGGTTACAAATAGAATGACTAAAACACAATTTTTAAAATGTTAATGTTAAAAACATCCGAATTGCTGATAGATAATAGATACTATTTGACTTGGCGGATTTTAAGTGTCGATAATTATTATAATAAAAAACTAAGGAGGAACAGTAGAGAATGGATGTTATCAATGCTATTAAAGAAAGAAAAAGCATACGGGCTTTCAAACCCGACCCCGTAAAGCTGGATTTGCTTAAGAAAATAGTCGAGCAGGCTTTAAGAGCGCCTTCCTGGGCGAATACACAGCCGTGGGAGTTTGCCATCGCCAGCGGTAAAAAGCTCAAGGCGATACAGGATGCCTTTGTTAAACGGGGCCCGCAGGGTATGCAGACTTCCCGGCCGGATGTCCCCCATCCTTATGAATACCCTGAGCCGTTGTTAACACGTATTAAGAAAATGCAGGCACAAGAAAACAGAGGGCGTACCAGCCAGGCGACGCCTGAAGAGATGGAAGCCCATTTTGCTATGAACTGGCGTCACTACGGCGCACCGGTTTGTATTTACCTCTTGATGCAAAAAAACTTTCTATACCAGAACAAGGGCGTTAATGTTTGGGCAATGTACGACTGTGGTTCGGTAGTGCAAAATATTATGCTGCTGGCAGTGAATTATGGACTGGGGACGATAGCCCAGGCGATGGCGGTGGTTTATCCGGATATTATACGTAAGGAACTGGAGATACCGGAAGATAAGCTTATCGCGCTGGGCATATCTATCGGCTATCCGGACTGGAATAATCCGATTACGAAAGACTTCCGGACCAGAGAACCACTGGACGAAATAGCTAAGTTCTATGGCTTTTAGCATGTGAACAGACCTGGCAATGTTTTTATCTAATTTACTTCGCCATATCAATATCTACCGTGCCATTACCGCAACGGGGTTTATCATAGCGGTTGTTCTGGTGATGACGATTCCTGTGCAGATGAGCGGGGCTTCCCCCTGGGCTTATTATTACGGGGTAAAGAACTTCTCGCAGGGCAAGCTGGTAATTGATAACCAGTTAATGTTCCAGCAGATGGATGAAGTCAGGCATCAGGGTGGCATGCTGATGCAGTATGTCCATCTTGGCCATGACCGATGGGCAGTGGAAAAGGCGCCGGGCTATATTTTCTACCTCGTCCCCTTTGAACTTGCGGGCATACCGCGCTGGGGTAACGTCCTGCTAGCAGCAGGCATAACGTTGTATTACCAGGTGGCGCTGAATCCCAAAGCATAAAAAAGTTTAATACCCCCTTGTATTTCTTTTTTATTTAAGGTATGATATTTATTCGTTGTGAGTTTAAAAACTGGCAACGTAGAAATGATTTAGTACTAAATAGCGGAGGAGGGGCGATGACTGAGAATAAGGTTATAAGGGGGCAGACTGTATAAGGAAAAACAAGAGGCGATTGTTTTTTGCTTTTACGTTTATCAAGCCTTAGTGCTGAAAAATCGCCTAAGGCTTTTTTCTTGGATTAATTAAGAGAAATATATGAAACCGAAACACGCAAGACACGCAGTTAGAAGTAGTTTAAAGTTTAGTATCCTAGATGGTAGCGCTTATGCGGCGATGATGGGCCTCACTCAAAACTTTATCACGCCGCTGGCGCTGGAGCTTAAAGCTAATACTACCCAGATAGCGTGGCTAGCAAGCCTGCCCAGTTTTACCACGGCTGTTGCCCAGCTGGCAGCACCCAACCTCTCGGAAAGAGCCGGTAGCCGTAAGGGATTTATCTTGCCCGTTCTTCTGGCACACGCATTGATGTTCATTCCTATCTTGCTGGTGCCGTATATCTTCCATGTTTCGGCGGTATGGTGGTTGATAGCATTTATGACTATCAGCACTGTCTTGGGTTCAATTACCTTTCCACCGTGGGGCAGCATGATGGCGGACCTGGTGCCGGTACGCTTGAGGGGAAGATATTTCGGTGCAAGGGGCATGATCATGGGCTTCATTACCCAGGTCTTCTTTTATATGGCAGGGGGTATATTAACGTTATTTTCCGGTGCTATATTCACCGGTTATGCCATTCTCTTCGCGGCTGCCACATTTTTTCGTTTAATATCGGCATACTTCATCTCACGCATGTATGAGCCACCACAGACAACCAGCGAGGAAAAGGGACCCGGTCTATTCGAGATGATAAGGAATATCGGGTCTGCAAACTTGGGGAGGTTCATCGTATATTTCTCGTTAATCGACTTCTGTACCTGTATCTCGGCGCCTTTTTTCACAGTTTTCATGATGCGGGATTTGCGTTTCAGCTATATAACTTTCGTCATTATCAGTTCAGCCAGTCAAATATCTAACATATTGTTTCTACCGTTCTGGGGGCGTCGGGCGGATACAGCAGGTAATCTTAAAGTGGTACGCATAACATCGATGCTTATGCCGCTGATACCTATACTATGGATATTCAACGATAATGTTTTTTATCTGGTGATTGCGAATATTTTCAGCGGTTTTGTCTGGTCCGGTTTCGGACTGGCCGGAACTAATTTTGCTTATGATGCTTCTGAGCCGGAAAACAGGACGAAATACTTGGCTATATTCGCCGCGATAGATGGAATTGCCTGTGCTCTTGGTGTTTTACTGGGTGGATATATCGCGCCACGTCTACCGGAGCTTTTCGGCTATCAACTACGCACACTGTTCACCATATCAGGCGCAATGCGGGCTTTAGTAGTTATATTGTTATTACGCAAGATAACCGAAGTGCGCCGTGTGGCAGATATATCAACCTGGGAGCTTTTAAAGGGTCGGAGTAAATACACTTATCGCAATACAAACAATACAAATAAGCGGTAAAGAAGCTTCTTATTTCATCTCGCGGAATAGACGCGATGGCCACCAGCTCCAGCGTCCGAATAGAGTTGCCAGCGACGGTACCAGGAGTGCCCGCACCAGGAAAGTATCAATCAACACGCCGAGGGCGATAGCGAGGCCGATCTCCATGACCATGGGGAAAGATGAACCCGCCAGGGTGGCGAAAGTACCTGCCAGGATGATGCCGCAGGATGTGATAACATTACCGGTATGGGCCACGGCATGGTGTACTGCTTCTTTAATGGTTTTGTTTTCAGATTCTTCGCGAATGCGCGATACCAGGAAGATATTATAGTCCGCTCCTACGGCCGCCAGCATTACGAAGACAAACACCGGTAGCATACTGATAAGACTTTCAAATTTAAGAATATCTATAAAAATCCAGCTAATAATACCGAGCGTAGCGCCGTAGTTGAGTAATACTGTCACGACCATATACAGGGCGGCTAAAAGACTGCGTAACAGGATTATGATGACAGCCAGAATGCCGATAGAGGTAACAACGATGACAATCGTAAAATCGTCATTGCTGGTACTTAACATGTCGGTATAGAGAGCTGTTTCACCGCCCACGTAATGCTCAGCGTCTTCAAGGCCGGATGATGTTACGGCGGCGGCGACCGATTCGCGGATTTTCGGCAGGGCAGTCGCGGCATCATTGGAGTAAGGGTCTATTTCTAAAATAAGGTACATCCTGGCAAGCGTTCCGTCGGGGGAGAAGTAGGCTGATTTAAGTTTGTCGACAAACGGACTGTTGCCGTTTAATTCGAACTCATTGCCCAGGGCTGTTATAGCATCACCAAGGTTGTTGAGTTCAGTCTGTAGCTGGGATACGAGACTGGGTATTTCTATCAGTGGTGCTGTTTTAAGTTGCTCGATTAAAGATGAAACCTGTGTTAGTATGCCTAATGAAGAGGTATAATTTGGGCTTTGTATGACACTGGGGTATTGCAGCGCTAGAGTCTTCAATTGGTTGGATTGAGATTGCAACAATGACAGGTTATTTAAATTAAAACTGGGCGAGGTTAACATACTGCCGAGACTTATTATCTGTTCCCCCAGGCTGATAAGCTGTTGACCGGTAATGGAGGGATAGTCCACACGCGCTAAATATTCATCGTGGGTTAGCGACTGCGCTATATTATTTACACTTATTAGTGACGATTGGGTAAGCATGTTAATATTTTCAGAATGTAATACCAAGACCAACGGTGATAATTCGCCCATCGGGAAATGGTCTCTGATAATATTGAGTCCCTGGGTAGATTCCTCGCTGGAAGATAGCTGGCTTGTTACATTGGCGGAAAGCTTTAGTCCGGGTATGGCGAAGTAAGGTATAATTAAAACAATAATTATCGGTACGGCTGTCCATATCGGGTGCCGGGATATCCATTCTCCGGTTTTCGCCCAGCCCCAGTATCTCTTTTTCGGTGTTAGTTCGGTTTTAGGTTTGTTTTTAGTTGGCCAGAACAGGAAGCGTCCAAAAATAGACATCAATGCCGGCACGAGAGTCAGCCCGGCGGCTAGGGTAACAGTAATGCCGATGGCAAGTGCATAGCCGCTGGTTTTAGTCATCCCGAATTGTGAAACGCTCAAGCAGAGGAAGGCAATAATTACAGTAATAGCACTGGCGACGATAACCGGGCCTATTTGTCGCATCGTGAAGGGCAGTCCCTGTTTATTTTCCGCCCGCGCCGATTCTTCACGGAAACGTGAGATGATAAACAGGCAGTAATCGGTACCGACGCCGAATATAGTGACTACCATATAGGCATCGACAACTGTAGAAACGCTTAGTCCAGCCTCGGCGAGAAAGCCAATAATGCCGCGCGAGACCAAGAAGCTTATCCCGATAGCTACCAGAGGCACCAAAGCGGCAATTGGCGAACGGTAAACGATTAAGAGTAATATAATTACCAGGATAATGGTAACAAGTGTGGTGTTATCAATGGTGCGCTGGACCGAAGTAAAAATATCGTTGATGAAGCCGACACTTCCCGTAAAATATAAAGATGTCTCCGGATAAAGCGTAAATTGCTGGCGTATTGTTTGAATTGCCTGCTTAACACTATCATCCAGCGCCGCAGCGGAAAAGGTTACGTACATCATCATAGAGGTGTTATCAGCGCTGACAAGCGAAGAGCGCAGAGTTTCATTATCGAATATTGAGGTAACACGGCTGACTGCCTGGAGGCGATTACCCGAAACGAGCCAGTTGCGCAGCATCTCCGACTGTTCATAATTCTGGCCGGTCAGTCCCTGTTCATTATAAACAACGATTAATCCGCTGCTGGTGCCTTTGGTACTGATACCGAATTTTTCATTTATAAGGTTCCGCGCATAGACAGACTCGGTTTTCTCGGGGAGAAACTGACTCTGGTCGGTAACACCGACCTCCGATAGGGAAGGTGCCCTAATTGCCATGAAAGCAGTAAGGACTAGCCAGACCGCGAGTATGTAATACTGGTATTTTTGGGCAAAACGACCGAAAGCGAAGAACATTATTTTATAATATTATATTCTGCTATTAGGTGTATTGTCTATATCTTTTAACTTGCCATACTAGCACTTGATTCTTCTCGCAGGAGATAGCAGGGAACAATGAAACCAATAAAAAGTATAAAGTACTATACTCGTGAATTACTAAAGATAAGTCTCAAGGGGAGTATTATTTTTTTACGGAGGCGCGTTTTTTTATTTTGGGGGCTGGCTTTGGTTCGGGTTTTTGCTAAACTACGGCTAATTATAGGGTAAGGTTGGCTATTTCCGTAGCCTGGTTGACGATACTGGTCCATTTTTCACCGGCTTCACTCTCCGCCTTGTTGACTATATCTCTAGCTTTAGACTCCGCCTCGCTGATTATGGCTTTAGCTTTTTCTTTTGCGTCTGCTATAAGTTTGGTGGAGGCTGCTTTAGTTTCAGCTTTAGCCTTTTCTACCGCTTCGGCGACTGTATTTTCTGCATTGCCAAGGATATTAGCAGCATTTTTCTTAGCTTCAGACATTAGCTTGGCGGACTCTGTTTGAGCATGAGAAATGGCTTTATCCGCATTAGCCATAATTTTTGCCGCATTTTTCTTAGCCTCGTCTACCAGCCTGGTAGCTTCTGTTTCCGCTTCAGCCATCACGTTTTCTTTAGCTACAAGTGCGCGGGCGGCCTGTTCCGCGTCGGCGATAGTTTTATCGGCTTTAGCTTTTGCATCGGCGATTAGCTTAGCGATAGCACTATCAGCTTTAGCTTTCGCTCCAGCAATAAGCTCTTTGGCGGTTTTTTCTGCATCGGCTTTGATCTTCGCCGTTAGTCCCTCAGCGTCCTTTTCCGCTTTATTAACGATTTTGGTCGCATTGCTGCGGGCTTCGGCGAGGATCCTGGTTGATTCCTTGGCGGCTTCAGCTTTAGCGCGGTCGGTAATTGCCGCCGCCCCGCGTTTTGCTTCCAGGTTGATTTGTTCGGCTTTTTTACGCGCTTCGTTAGTGATAGCTGATGCCTCGGCTTCTGCTTGTTTTTTCGCTTTTTCTGTGATTTCGGCGGCGGTCTGTTCCGCGTCATGTATAATCTGCTCTGCATTTTTACGGGCATCGGCGGTTATCGCGGCAGCGGAGGCCGCGGCTTCTGATTTCATTACACGGGTGATTTCTGTCACCTTCTTGCGCGCTTCGGCGATAAGTCTACCAGCTTCCGCTTCAGACTCTTTGATTAACTGCTCTTTAACGGCAATATCTTTCATAATATGCTCGGCGTCAGCGGCAGCTGCTGCGGCCTTTTCCTGGGCTTCGGCTATTATCTTAGCGGCTTTAACCTCGCCATTATGTCTGGCTTTCTCGGCGATATCCGTGGCGGTTTTTTCTGCTTCACTGACGATTTCCGAGGCTTTGGTCTTAGCCTGGGCAATAAGCTTTGCTGCCTCTGCTTCAGCGTTTTTAACAATATTTTCTCTGGTGGTCAGCTGGCGGTTAGTTTCTTCTGCTTCCTGGATAATCTTCTCTGACTTCTGTCGCGCTTCTGCAATGAGTCTATCTGCCTCCGCCTGGGCCTTGATAACAATATTTTCCTGGGTCATCAACTCTCTAGCGGTGACTTCCGCAACGTTGATTATCTGTTCCGCCTTCTGCTGGGCATCGTTTATAATCGTGTTCGATTCGTTTTCAGCTTCAGTTTTAATTTTACTGAGTATGAGGGAAGCTTGTTGTTCGGCGTTTTGGATAATCTGTTCGGCTTTTTCTTTAGCCTCAGCAATGAACCTGGCAGATTTCGTTTCAGCATCAGTTTGGCCTTTGATAGCAATATCTCTCGCAGCCTGTTCTGCCCTTGAGATAATTTGGGTAGCCCTTTGCCGGGCATCGTTGAAAACCATGGTTGAGGATGTAGCATGCTCTTCGGCTTTAACCGGCACTCCTGCTTCTCTGTTTCGTCGCACCAGATGGTCGACGACCTTAAACGGCGACTTTGATGGTTCTTTCTTTTCAGGTTTTGCAAAAAGACTGGTAGGTGTTAGAGGCTGGTGACACCAGCGGCATACCGTGCCAAAAGCTTCCTGGCCGCAATTGGGACACTTAGGGCGAGTTCTCATATAATTACCTCTTTTAAAAAGACGATGAAACTATTCTATGGCAACTCATCGCTTTGATGTCTGTAAAACAGACATCAAAATATACACTCAGCATGATTATAGCATATCCCGTCAGGCAAATTAAGCGCCTAGCTTCGGCAGAACTAAAAAAGCCAATGTATTTGTTTAACTTTCAGCAAGGGTAAAAATACTCAAAGAAAGTCAAGAATATAACAAGTAAAAATTGATAGCCAGAACCCAAATAACATTGGTGTTTACCCTAGTTAAAATTCGGGGGAATCTCGCTATCGACTTACTCTCGAAGCAAGTAATATCTAAGGTATAAACCTTTATCGCGCCGTATCAACTTATTGTAAGGATGTTAGAAAGTTGACCTCCGAGACTGATCGATTTTATGAGGCTCATACTGAGCTTTCGTGTCTCAAAGAATTCACCTAACTTTATTAATATATGCGAAAGTCTTAAGAAAAGGAGGAGAACTATGAAAGGCTTTGCGAAAAAGGGCAGCAGGGGTGAAAAAGGTTTTACCCTGGTCGAGCTACTCATCGTGTTTACCTTGCTGGGAGTTCTGGCCGCTATCATGATTCCTAACGTGTCAGGACTAATCGGCTATGGTCAAACCAAAGCAGCCCTGGCCGAACTATCCATCATACAGACCGCGATGGATACCATGATGGCTAAAGAGAACCTTGCAACTGTGGATGAAGTCGATGCCGCTCACGCTACATCAAACATGAGTAATTTCACAGCAGCTCATCCGCTTTATCCTGCCTACCTGCGGTTCGAGAGCGCCACGGGCAACTACACCTGCGATTCAACTGGCTTGGTTACGCAAACCCTAACCGGCTTCGAGCAGCCATAAAGTTACGGCGTATAAGTTAGTAATTAGTAACTTGTAAGCAAAAACGGAAACAAAAACCGGGTATTAGTGAGTGTTTTATGCCGACAGACGCGATAACTGCAAAAAGCGGTATAAAGTATAGCGATAAGCCGGAGACACCGACTACGCTAAATGCTAAGACCGGTGAGGAGACCCAAAAGGCAGCCTCTTTGAATAGCGATTCGAAAGAAACGCTATTAAGAGCGCAGCAAAGCGCTCTACAAGCTAAAGAGGCTGCCTTGGGTGCCATTAACCGGTTTTATCAGGAAAGTAAGGCATCGGAAATGAAAGCCGGCAAAATGCTGGGTGAGCTGGAGGAAGCGCTTCAGCTTGCCTTAAGTGCTGCAAAAAAGACACGCGGCATAGGTACTAAAGAAGCCAGTCAACAATCTGGCCAGTCCGCGATAGTACCGCATGATAAAAAGAATTCCAGATCAGCTATGAAAGTCATGCATACTAGTCCATTCGGTATTGTCTCGGATTTGAAGAAATCACTTTTAGGAACCAAACCCACCGCTGAAGAAATTAAAGAAGAGTTTTATCGTGTGGTGATGCGTAAAAGTCCACAACTGCGTCAACTCATCGATGATTTGACTGAAGAAAAAGCCAGGGTTAAGACGAATAAAATTATCGCTGAAGCAAAATCGGAAATTGCGGCAGCCCGGGTGGCGGTCAGTAAAGCCCAGGAAGAGGTAAGAGTCGCCAGAGAAGAGGCGAAAAAAGCCTGCCTTGATGCCGAAAACGCCCGTAAAAGTGCCGGAATGAATGCTCTCCAAGTAAAGGAGGAAGCTGTTAACGAGGTCGCTTGTAAGCAACCCGAGATTCAAAATAACGGTAAACCACTCGAACAAACAGCCGAACTTGATAAAGAAAAAGAAGCTCTTATTTTAGCCAGAGAGAAAGTTAAGAAAGAATCCGAGGAATTAAGAGCATTAAGAATTCAGGCGATGGTTGCCGTAAAAAAGGCGCAGGACCAGGAGAAGAAAGCCAGAGCAGAAGCTGATGCCATGCGCCTTGAAGCGCAGCAAGCGATAGAAAAAGCGGCTTCTGAAAGACAGCAGGCTCAAACTGATATTGAACTCGCCCGGAAGGCGATTCAACAAGCTTCAGCCATCGCCGAAAAGCTGGCTTATGACAAGTTTTTAGGAGAGATAAAAAAGCTAAGAGAAGAAGTTGATATTACTAATGCAAAAGCGCATGAGGCCATCGCCAGGGCCCGCAGTGAAAGCCAGAGGGCGAAGCAAGAACTGGAGATAATGAAAAAAGCTTGCGAGAAAGAGATAGATGCGGCACGCCGTGAGACTCTCGAAGCTCAAAACGAGGTTGAAAGAGTTAAAAAGGCGATGTTTGAAGTTATAAATCAATCGCAGGAAACCAGTCGCAGGGTACAGAAAGAAGCCGAAGACAACTTAAAGCTGGCTAACCAAGCATTGATGCAGGCCAAGAAAGACATTGTGAATATGACCCGCGATGAAATTATCAAGTCGAGGCAAGATTTTGAAGAGCCCCAAACGACTTTAAAACCCGGTGAGGTAACGACGGTTCAGCCAGGCCAGGCAAAGCTGGATGCCGAGAATATCGCCACCGTATTACATGAAATACGTACTCCTTTACATTCTATCTCCGGATTCGCCAAATTACTGAAAGAGGATAATATCTCCGATGCCAAGACGCGGAAGGAATTTCTCTCTATCGTGGAGCAACAGACCGAGAACCTGAATAAATTAATCGATGACCTCTCAAGCATATTAAACAATAAAAGCGAGGTTTTATCCGTAAAAAACGAGTCGGTTTCTTCACATAAGATTATCACCGAGGCTGTTGATAGTGTACAGACGATTGCGCAGCAAAAAAAAAATCTGATAATCCATGAGCTTGCGTCCGACCTGCCGGAGATAAATATTGACGTCTCCCGCATAAAGCAGGTAATCACTAATCTATTAACTAATGCCATCAAATTCAGTCCTGAAAATAGCCCTATCTTAGTGAAAGCCCAGATAAAAGATAACGCCTTACTGGTGCAGGTAATCGACCACGGTATCGGTATCCCCGGGGCGGAACTCTCCGCAATATTTGATAAACACTATCAAGCCACAAACCGGGGTAATGTGGCAGGAGACGGTCTGGGCTTATATATTTGCCGGCAAATAATCAATTCTTACGGCGGCAAAATCTGGGCGGAAAGCGTGGAAGGACAAGGCAGCACCTTCTGTTTTTCTTTACCGGTAAATATGGCAGCGACGCATGAAAATAAACAAGTAGAGACAAGCCATGCCGAGTAAAATACTGATAATTGAAGACGACCCCACCTCTTTGAGGCTGATAGAGTATGCCCTGAAACAGCATGGCTATCAGGTGCTGACGACTTTAAATGGGCTGGAGGGCATCATCACCGCCCAGAAAGAAGAGCCCGACCTGATTATACTGGATATTATGCTGCCGGGGATTGATGGCTTCGAGGTATGCCGCAGGCTGCACTCAGGTTCGCAAACGGCTAATATACCAATACTGATTATCTCCGCCAAAACTCAAAAAGAAGATATCAATGCCGGATTTAAAGCCGGTGCCGATGACTACCTGCTTAAGCCAGCCTCGCCAGCCGAAATTATCAGTCGTGTGGAGAATCTGCTTTCTAAGAAAGTCACCGGTCAGGCAAGAGTGGTTTCTTTCATAAGTACCACCGAGATACCCGGCCTGGCTATGGTTATCGTTAATGTGGCGGCGGCTCTGGTTGAGCAGGATAAACGGGTTACCATAGTCGATGCTTCGAATAACCATATGGGCCGCCCCGCAAAAGACAATATATCTTACAGACAGCAGGGCAGGGTGATTCTGGAGGTGGATTCCACGAATAACGGCGAGCAGGAGTATGGTCTGGAAACACTGCCTTCCGGTATAAGAGTCTTGCATATTGACGATGTATTTAACGGTCAGAACAATGCAATGGAAAACAATCTTGACCTGATACAGAAAATCGGCAAAGCTAACGATTATTTACTTGTGGACCTGCTTTTCAAGCCTAACCATTTTGTAAGTTCCATGCTTATGAACAGCGACCTTATTATGATTTTGAGCGATTACCGTATCGATAGTCTCGTAGCGGTGAAAGACACAGTAACGTTATTACATTTCCTCGGCATCGCTACCGGGAAAATGGCTGTCGTGCTGGTTGACCCGGAAGGTAAAAACAAAAACCTGACGACGGCCAATATGAAACCGTATATCGAGGCTAGCCTGGGTATTACGCTGGTGGAGGTTGTTTCTTTCGACGCCAAAATGTACCAGCTGTTTTATCTGGACAGCCAGCCTGTGATACAGTCGAATACAAATCAGAAGTTAGCCCAGGATTTAACACAAATAGCTCGGTATATCGCCACCTATAGCTATATTAAACAGGAACCGAAGCAATCTAGAAATATAAGTCTTCCCATGGAGATGAGAGTTGACGCTAACCAATAACAGACCAAAAGGCAGACTGGGAGAATCGCTGGTCCAGATGCAGGTTATCAC
>DAOUCO010000060.1:0-17291 GCA_034432135.1 Dehalococcoidales bacterium
GCCATATGAAGGGGGGCTATATAACGCTGGACGCCTGGAAACGCCGCTTAAAGATAAATTCGGGGGAGACGACGGCAGACCGGGAGTTCGACCTGGATATAGTAGCTTGTGTGGGTTGCTGTACCAAAGCCCCGGTCACGGTGGTGGACGGGAAACCGGAGGGGCAAGTGGAGCCAACTAAAGTAGACGGCCTGCTACTGGGCTTCGGGCACGAACAAGGAACGAGGGAAAAAGAAAAAAGTGAAAGCAAGTGAAAGCCCGGTAGCCGCAACTTTCAAAGATATACAAGAATACGCCGAGGTCCATTTACGCAAACTTAAGGAAAACAAACCTTATATACTGGTGGGCGCGGCTACGTGCGGTAGAGCCGCCGGCGCTTTAGACATACTCAAGACGTTCCGAGAGGAAATTAAAAAGCATAATCTAGATTGCCCGGTGATAGAGGTCGGCTGTATGGGGCATTGCTACGCCGAGCCTATCGTTATCATCGGTAAACCGGGTTATCCGCCGATATGTTATGGTTATGTCAACCCAGTCATCGCCGAGAGACTGGTCAATGAGTTCATCCTCGGCGAAAATCCATGCCCGGAGTTCGTCATCGGGGCACTGGAAGCCAGCGACATCCTCCCCAGTTTCCAGGATTTCCCCCGCGCTAAATACGAACAAAAAATAATCCTGAAAAACTGCGGGCATATCGACCCTACCGACATCGAGCAATATATCGCCGCAGGCGGTTACACCGGACTGGCTAAAGCCCTCGAAAAATCACCTCAAGAAATAATTAATGAAATAAAAAAGTCGGGGCTAAGGGGTCGAGGCGGCGCCGGATTTCCCGCTGGGCTAAAATGGCAGGCCTGCCGCGACGCTCGAGGAACGCCGAAATATATCATCTGCAACGCCGATGAGGGCGACCCGGGGGCTTTCGTCGACCGAGCGATACTGGAAAGCGACCCCCATTCTGTAATAGAAGGGATGATTATCGCGGGCTATGCAGTGGGCGCCCGGTACGGCTATATTTACGTCCGCGCGGAATACCCGCTGGCAGTAGAGCGACTGGAGATAGCACTCAAGCAAGCTAAAAAAATAAAATTTACCGGCAGTCATATACTGGGAAGCGAATTCAGCTTCGATATTGAAATATTCCAGGGCTCCGGAGCATTTGTCTGCGGAGAAGCCACAGCGCTGGCTAACTCTATCGAGGGGAAAACAGGCACTCCCCGCCCTCGTCCACCGCGAATGACCACGGCGGGACTCTTCGGTAAACCGACGGTCATCAATAATGTGAAGACGCTGGCTTATGTGCCGCAGATTATTAAAAATGGAGCGGCATGGTTTAAAACCACCGGCACGAAAGAGAGCCCGGGCACCGCAGTCTTTGCGCTGGCAGGCAAGATAGTCAACACGGGCATGGTGGAAGTTCCGATGGGCACGACCCTGCGTCAGATTATCTTCGACGTTGGTAGCGGCATACCTAGAGGCAAACGCTTTAAAGCCGTGCAAATAGGAGGACCTTCCGGCGGCTGCCTGCCGGAAGCAACTTTAGACCTGCCGGTGGATTTCGATTCTCTGCAAAACGCAGGAGCGATAATGGGCTCCGGCGGGATGGTGGTATGCGACGAGGACGACTGCATGGTGGAAATGGCGCGCTACTTTTTAGAGTTCACCCAGCGCGAGTCCTGCGGCAAGTGCACCTTCTGTCGACTCGGCACGAAGCAGATGCTGGAAGTACTTACCGACTTTACACAAGGCAAGGGCAAGATTGAAGATATTGAGATACTGGAAAAACTGGCAGGGGAAGTAAAGGCAGGGTCTCTATGCGGGCTGGGACAGACGGCGCCCAACCCTATCCTTACCACTCTACGTTACTTCCGCCAAGAATACGAAGAACACATTAAGCTGGGGAGATGCCCGGCATTAATGTGCCAGCACCTTATCGCCTACTATATCCTCCCCGATAAATGCGAACGTTCCTGCGACGCGTGCGTCGGGACCTGCACGGTCGAAGCAATATCAAGCCATCCTAAAAAACGATATAAAATCATCGACCAGGAGAAATGCGTCAAGTGCGGCACCTGCCTTAAGTCTTGCCCGCCGCAGTATAACGCCATCGTCAAGCTATCGCCGCCGAGCGAGGTGCCGAAGTGAAAATATTTAATCTAACCATAGATGGCAAGGAGATAAAAGCCCGCGCCGGTGAAAAACTCCTATGGGCGGCGCTGGATAACGGCATCTATATCCCAAATCTCTGCGCCATCAAAGACAAACCGGAACCTAATGCCTCATGCCGGCTCTGCTGGGTAGAAATAGAGGGCATCAATAAGCCGGTGACTGCCTGCACAGTAGAAATAAACGAAGGCATGGTGGTAAATACCAAGGGGGAAAAGGCTTTAGCTCTGGCACAGGCAGGCTTCGAACTGCTGATGGCTTCCCATGCGCTGGACTGCTCTCATTGTAAAGCTAATGGCATCTGCGAGCTTCAAAAAATAGCCAAGGTATTAAAATGCAGTCTGAAACCCAAGAATTTAAGAGTGCTTTTACGTAATTTACCTATAGACGATAGCAATCCCCTTTTCACTTACGACCCCAATAAATGTGTCCTGTGCTCTCGGTGTGTGTGGGAATGCCGCAAACAGGGAGATAAAGCTATGCTGGGATTTGCGCACCGGGGTTTTAACAGGATGCTGACGACCTTCGGGGACGAACTTATTGGTGAAAGATGTATGGACTGCTCACAATGCGTTAAGGTATGCCCGACGGGGGCGCTGATGATGAAGGACTAATGATTACGGGTGGTTTTGGGGCGGGGAGGTATTCGCTTTTGACCGGACTTTCTATCCGTGCGGAAATCTGGGGCGAGGATAGCAAAAGTCACGCTGATTTTCCTATCGACGAGACGAGAACTAATAGAGCTATCAACTTCGGTCATAATTTCATCGAGAGAGAGACGGGTGGTGATAACGGTAGGGAGGCGGCTGTTATAGCGATAGTTTATTAGCTGATAAAGCTTTTCCTTAACCCATGGATTGGTGGATTGCTCACCGAAGTCATCTAAAACAAGTAAGGGCGTAGTCTTAACGCTTTCGAAAAGCTGGTCGTAAGAAACCTTACTTTCCGGGTTGAAGGCAGAGCGGAGATGGTCGAGAAAATCAGGGACGACGACAAATAAAGCCGGTTTGCCCTGTTCATAGCGGTAATTGACGATGGCGGACGCCAGATGCGTCTTGCCGCAGCCGGTCTCACCCATAAAGACCAGCCAGCCTTCCGGGTTTTTAGCAAAATCGAAAGCCAGACGATAGGCGGCGTCCATGTTGTCCTGCTGTTCCATGGATAAATCGGTACGGCGCTTATAGTTGATAAATGTCATATTTTTCTGGAGTTCGAACTCCGGCGGCCAGGCGTAAATTGAGGTCGGAGACTCTTCCTCAAGGATAAACACACGACAGAGTCTGGCATCGGTCAGGCGGGTGCGTAAACGGTCATCTAAGTCATCCAGAGGGATAGCGGTCACGATAACGGTGGGAAGGCCGGCGTTAAAGCGTGCCGTCAATAACTGGTCGAGCTTTTCTTTAGCCCATGGAGTGCCTGACTGCACACCAAGGTCGTCCAGCGCAAGGAGCGGTGTATTTTTTACCTGTTCGAAGAATTCATCGTATGGGGTCTCGCTATCGGGACTGATAGATGAGCGCAGGCGGTCGAGTAGGTCGGGGGCAGTAATATAGAAGGCGGGGCGACCTTTTTCAACGCATTCGTTAACGACGGCCGCCGCCAGATGCGTCTTGCCGCTGCCGCTGGGTCCGCTAAAGACCAGCCACCCTTCCGGATTAGCAGCGAAGGCGCGGGCGGCCTGGTAGGCCTGACTAAATCGCTCCTGCACCCGGGGGCTGCTACTGCGCCCCTCCGGCACGAGATTATCAAAAGTAAAACGGACTAAAGCTCCGAGATTGCTATACTGCTTAAGCCGGGACTGGCGCTCGTTATCCTGCTTATCTTTCACACAGCGGCAGGGGACGACGCGGCTATAGTCTGGCTGCCCCGAAGGTAAACGGGGATGGACGACACGGGCGCCTTTACAAATAGAACAAGGAGTGCCGTTCGACGGCGCTTCTTCAGCGCTGGACCATGTGTCCGTATTTTCCTTTGAAGTATTTGTCCGGCCCTGCCGCTTTAGAATCTCGCTGATATGCTCCATCACTACGACCTTGTACCGACCAATTTTCTAAAATCTTGGTAATATATTTTATATTGCGCTTATTATGTAAAACAGCCTCTTTAACAGCATCTCGAATCCAGTCCTCCGGGTAAAGCCTTTCGGCATCGCGGAGTTCCTCGGCAATCATCGGAGTCAACATGCCGATATTCTGCTCATAAAGAGTAAAGATATCGGGCAATGGCTCTGACGGTGCTGGTAAAGGTTCGCCAACTTTAAATCCTGCCAGTTTAAGCTCTCCGGCGCGGACTTTTGCTACCGCCTGACGGCTGGATTCATCATTAAGGAAATAGATATCTTCGGAAGCGCCATCTTTTTCCATTGTGAAATTTAATAAAGTGCCGCGTTCAACCGCTTTTTTTAAAGCTTGTTTTAAAGCTTCCTCCGAGCTATTGAGACCACCCATCAAAATAGCATCACCAGCAAGTTCGCTGTAACGGATGAAACGGGGATAACCCTTACGATTATATAATGCGGCGATAATGTGAAGCGTCGCTTTCAGTTCGTTAATATCCGATATTTGCGGCAGTAAAGCGCTGAAAAAGACATTAGGCACCGCAGTAAATTGAACCTTACTGCCGGATGGAAAACCCTGAAATTGCATCATAATAATTGCGGCTCCACGCTGCCCAGACTTTCAAATTTAGCCAGATTATGGCGGAAGCGCAGCTTCACCCGGCCGGTAGGCCCGTTGCGGTGCTTGGCAATGATAACATCGGCTTCTTCACGAGGGTATTGCCGGTCGGGATGGGCAGCGATCCACTCTTCTTCACTTTTATAATAATACTCATCGCGATAAAGAAAGAGAACGACATCAGCATCCTGCTCGATACTGCCGCTTTCACGGAGGTCGGAAAGCTGGGGTTCATGGGAGGCACGCCACTCTACAGCTCGGCTCAACTGCGAGACAGCTAAAACCGGCGCATTAATTTCACGAGCCAACGCTTTGAGCGACCGCGAAATAAAGCTGATTTCCTGCACGCGGTTTTCGCCCCGACCACCGCTTTCTCCCTGCATCATCTGGAGGTAATCAAGGATAACTAAATCGATACCACGCTCGTAATTGAGGCGTAGCGCCTTAGAACGCAGCTCTGCCATGCGAATCATCGGCGTATCGTCAACATAGATAGGGGCTTCCGAAAGGACGCCGGTCGCCTCCATGACTTTTTTCTCTTCTTCCTCGGTCTTATGCTCACCGAAACGGATACGGCGGGCATTAACGCCTGATTCGCTGGAGACCAGACGCGTTACCAGAGAGTCGCGGCTCATTTCCAGGCTGAATAAAGCGACGGTAGCACGGTACTCAACAGCGGCATTGCGGGCAATATTTAAAGCCAGACTGGTCTTGCCCATACTGGGGCGACCAGCAATGATAATGAGGTCGGACCGCTGGAACCCATTGAGGAATTCATCAATTTCAACGAAACCGGAAAGAACAAAAGGCAGGCGCTCGGGCCGCTCTTCTGTAGCAGCCGGGGCGACCTCGAAGTATTTATCCAGCACTTCGCGGATATGGGTGAGGTCGTTAACGGCACTACCACGTCGCAATCTGAATAAAACACTCTCGGCTTTAGCCAGGCTCTCATCGGGGTCCGGGCCGGACTCATAACCGATAGCAGAGATTCGATCGCCAGCTATTATCAGCTGGCGCATTACAGATAATCTATAAACGATGCGGGCATAAGTCATAATATCAAGGGAGGTGGGGCATTCAGATATCAAGTAACTCATACGTGCGACCCCGCCAGCGGCCTCAAGCTTCCCAATGCGACCAAGCTCCTGAGCCAGCGTCACCTGGTTGATAGCTTCATCACGCTTGTAAAGCGTCATAGCGGCTTCGTAAAGTATCCTATTTTGCTCGAAATAAAAATCAGAGGGCTGCAAAAAGTCGGCAATCTGAAAAATAGAAGTGCCGTCTATCAGCAACGATCCGATAACCGCATTTTCGTTACCCTCATCATTAGGCGGGAGCCTGACCTCATTCACGACTAACTACTCCTTTTTCTCTTCCGTTGCTTTTTCCGATTTCTTGGTCTTAGATTTCTTTTCTTTCTTAACTTCTTCAACCGGTTTTTCCGATTTTTCCGGTTTAACTTCCTTCTCCACTCTGGCTTTCTTTTCTTTAGCCGACTTTTCAACTTTTTCTTCCGCGGCAGGCTTTTCTTCCTTTGGCGCTTTAGGAGACTTCTCTTTCTTTGGTTTCTTTTCTTTCTTCTCGACTTTTGCCGTTTCCTCTGCCTTTAACTCTTCCGGCGGGGCTTCGACTTTTTCTGGCCTGACCGGCCTCTCCGCGCCCTCGGCGTCGGACATCACAGTCACGACTATAGCGGCAGTAACATCATGGGCTAATTTAAGGGTCACGTCATATACACCAACCTGGCGAATCGGCTCCGCAAGTTCAATCTTCTTTTTATCGATTTCACGGCCAATTTCCCGGCTCAACGCCCCGGCAATATCATGATTAGTAACCGAGCCGTAGAGTTTATCTTTCTCGCCGACCTTGGCTTTAATCGTAAGTTCTACGCCGTTGATTTTCTGCGCCAGTTCAGACATCTCGGCTGCTTCAATAGCACGCTGTCTGGCTAACTTCTTAAGATGCGACTCGATATTGGCCGCCGCCTTTGAACTGGCCAGGACCGCCAGTTTACGCGGAAACAGGAAGTTGCGGGCATAGCCGTTGGCAACCTCTTTGGTCTGGCCAGCCCTGGCGACATTGGGGACATCTGCAATGAAAATAACCTTCACAATTCTCTCCTTTTTTTAATGACAAATTATTTAACAACTAACCATGGGAATACGTCAATGCCCAAATTTTTATTATTATATATAAACTCTGAAAAAAGGAAAAAATATTTTTTATCCGCTAAGATATTTGCTGGCATAAACGGCGGCCGCAGCGCCATCGCCGGCAGCGCCGATCACCTGCCGGATAGAGCCACTGCGGATATCTCCAGCGGCATAGATGCCGGGTACGCTGGTCTCTAACTTGTCATCGGCAACGATAGCCCCCACCCCATCCAAAGTCACTACCCCTTTCAGATAGTCGGTAGCCGGCTGCGACCCCACAGCAATAAACACGCCGGAGACTGCCAATTCCGATTCGCTCCCCGTTTTGACATTGCGGAGTTTAATTTTATCAACAAATTTATCTCCCGCTATCTCCAGAACAACCGTGTCCCAGAGAATTTGTATCCTGGAATCAGCCTTGATTCTTTCCTGCATAATTTTGGTGGCACGCAATTCGTTGCGGCGGTGTATCAAGTAGACTTTACTGGCGAACTTAGTAAGCTCCAGCGCTTCGGTAACAGCGGCATTACCGCCGCCAATTACCGCAACCATTTTATCGCGGAAGAAAGCGCCGTCGCAGGTAGCGCAGTAAGATACGCCTTTACCGGTAAATTCAGTTTCGCCGGGAACGCCTAGTTTCTGCCGTTCAGCACCGCCAGCGATAATCACCGCTTTCGCAATAAAATCACCCTGCGGGGTTTTAACTATTTTTTGTTTGCCGTCTATTTCAATACCGATAACCTCATCATAAAGAGTTTCCATGCCGAATCTGGTTGCTTGCTGGTGCATGGACTGCGTTAATTCAACGCCACTTATACCACCAGCGAACCCGGGGTAGTTTTCCACCATCCAGGCATTGACTATCTGGCCGCCAATTGCCGCTTTTTCAATCAGTAGCGTTGATAAACGGGCGCGGGCGGTATAGATACCGGCACTTAAGCCCGCGGGCCCACCGCCGATAATGATTACATCGTATTTTTTTTGCCGTTCGGTCATCTGCTTTGTCCGGCTGCCAGAGCTTCATCCAAACTTTTTTTAAGTTCCGGCTTGGGGCGGAACCCGACGATATTGGAAACCGGCTGGCCGTTCTTAAAGATAATCAGCGTGGGTATACTCATAACACCGTACTGCCTAGCGGTTTCCGGGTTATCATCGACATTTACTTTTACAAAGGACACTTTACCATCGTACTCGCCAGACAGTTCATCAACCACCGGCGCGACCATCCGGCAAGGCCCGCACCAGGGCGCCCAGAAATCGACCAATACCGGCAGTTTGGCTTTCAGGACCATTTCACTAAATTTTTCACTGCTGATCTCCACTGGTTTGCTCATACTTCTCCTCTTTCAATTTTTCCGTAATGCCGCGTTCGACGGTTTCTTTAGCCAGACCGATGGCATTTTTTATAGCGCTGGCCTTACTTCGCCCATGAGCGATAATGACCGTCCCGTTAATACCAAGAAGACAGGCTCCCCCATATTCACTGAAATCCAGTTTCTTCGTCCATGCACCCAACCCAATTTCCTTGAGAAGGTCGCGCGTCCTTAAACGAGAAACGCTGGACATAACGTGGCCGAGTTCACGTATCGAGTTTAAAAAGCTATCATTAAACCCTTCGATGGTTTTAAGCACGATATTCCCGGTAAAGCCATCGGTCACGACAACATCGGCAGATTTTCGAGGAATGTCATGCCCCTCGATATTGCCAACGAAGGTTATATCCCTGGCTTCTTTTAAAAGCTGGTAAGTCTCCTGTGTCAAGCGGTTACCCTTGCCTTCCTCAATGCCATTGCTAAGAAGACCGACCTTGGGGAAAGGAATCTTTAAAATGTATCTGCTATAAAGCGTACCCAGACGAGCGAATTCAAGTAAGTGTTCCGGGCGGCAATCGGCGTTAGCGCCGGCGTCTACCAGTAACGGCGGCCGCGACGCAAGTATATCAAGGAAGGCGCCTATGGCCGGTCGATTGACGCCATTCGCTTTACCCAAGGTGAGTAAGGACGAGGCGACAACGGCGCCGGTATTTCCGGCGGAAACAAAAGCTGAAGCATGGTTATTTTTCAGCAGATTAATACCAATAACGATTGATGAATTAGGCTTGCTTTGAATCGACTTTATTGGATGTTCATTAAAGTCGATAACCTGCTTGGCGTCGACAATGGAAATGCCGCTTTTTACCGGGGACTTTTCCAGTAGTTTCCGGAGTACGTTTTTCCTGCCTACCAAGATGACTTCCACTTTATATTCCTGGACGGCTTTTATAGCGCCTTTTACCATCTCGTGCGGAGCATAGTCGCCGCCAGCGGCATCAAGAACGATTTTAGTAGCTTTCAATTTTTCTCCTTCATCCCTGTGCTGACATTATCCCACATATCACACTGGCCTCCCCAATTAACGATGACATTGCCTTTCTGCGAAATCCTGACGATTTCACAGGAGGTCGGGCAAGAACGGCATTCAAATGAAGAGGTATCATATTCAACATTGCTGATATCAAAACCGCGGAAACGGCAAGCACCCGGCATTTGAGCCGCCGTTTCATGAGCCAGCAGAGCAGCGCCGATAGCCCCCATAACCTCGTGGTGGGGAGGCACGATGATATCTATTTTTAATTCTTCTCGCAAAGCCCGGATAATGCCCTGATTAAAGGCAACCCCGCCCTGGAACACCACCGGCGACTGAATATCTTTACCCGAGCCGACATCACTTAAATAATTGCGTACCAGCGTGCGACAGAGGCCGTAAATAATATCTTCAATCCGGTGACCCATTTGCTGTTTATGTACCATGTCCGATTCGGCGAAAACGGTACAGCGACCGGAGATATGAACCTTATCTTTCCCTGCGAATGCCAGGCGCGAAAATTCTTCTATACTCATCTGCAGGCGCGCCGCCTGATGGTCGAGAAAGCTGCCGGTGCCGGCGGCGCAGACCGTATTCATCGCAAAATCAATAACCATGCCGTCGCGAATGATAATTAGTTTACTATCCTGCCCGCCGATTTCGATAACGGTCTTGACATCCGGCACAACATGAACCGCCGCCACTGCTTGGCAGGTAATTTCGTTCTTCACAATATCCGCACCAACGATAGCTCCAGCGAGGTGACGGGCGCTGCCGGTAGTCGCCACTCCCTTGATAATAACACCCGGTGGAAGCCGCCGGCTAATCTCGCCAAGCCCCTCCTGGATAACATTTACCGGCCTCCCCGCCGCAGGTAAATAAAGATTAGCCAGCAAGCTATCCTTAACGTCAAGCACGGCGAATTTAACCGTGACCGACCCTACATCTATACCAAGATACGCTTCCATCGCAACTTTACTCTATTTTTTCTTATTTTTCTGGAATTCCGCACGGACTCCAGCCAGAGTTTCAGGACTTGCCAGGAGGTCGACGGCGGTCATTGCCATGGCTTTAGCGGCATCAAGGCTAATTTCTAATGCTTTTTTCGTGGCAGCAACTTCAGCAAACTGGGAAGAATGAATCAGCACATTTATCGGCGCAATAGCTATCATCGGATGTATCGTCGGCGCTAACTGACTTACGTTACCGGTATCAGAACTGCCGCTCCATTTATCAGAACCGCCCAGGGGAATATCATGCCCCAGCGACTGCATATTCTTGCGGAAAAGTTTAGCCAGTGTAACGTTATTGAGCATCGGAGCATAACGCACCTTAGCCCAGCGATATTTCAATTCGGCGCCGGTGGCCGCTGCCGCTCCAGCAAAACAACTGATTACTTTTTCCTTTAAAATATCCAGATATTCATCGTCTGCAGCCCGCACCAGAAATGTAGCAGCGGTATGGGCGGGAACGATATTGGGAGCTTCGCCGCCGTCCGTGATGATGCCGTGAATGCGGGCTTTTTCTCTTATATGCTGCCGCAGGGCATCGATGGCGTTAAAAGATAAAATCATAGCTTCCAAGGCATTGACGCCCCCTTCCGGATAGGCAGCAGCATGAGCGGCTTTACCGAAGAACTCTACCTCCAGCGTCTGGCAAGCTAAAGCGTTGATTATCACCCTGCCACCTACGGCAGGATGCATCATCATAACCGCGTCCAGTCCTTTAAAAACACCCTTTTCCGCCATGATTGCCTTGCCGGCATCGGCTTCCTCGGCTGGAGTGCCATAGACAACGATACTTCCGCCGAACTTATCTACCGCCACCTTAGATGCTATCCCGGCAGCTACCGCACTCGTAGCGATCAGGTTATGTCCGCAGCCGTGACCTATTTTAGGCAAGGCATCATATTCGGCCAAGTAACTGATGGTCGGTTTACCTCTGCCATAAATGCCGCGGAAAGCCGTCGGCAATCCGGCCACACCCTTAACCACAGTAAAGCCATTTTCTTTCAAGAATTGCGTAAGCCAACCTGCCGCGCGGCGTTCCTGCATTGCCGTTTCTGGATTATCATGGATTTTACGGCTCAATTCGGCAAACTGCGGATAGCGTTTATCTATTTCCCTGACGACGGCAGATTTAAATTTCCTGATATCCAAAAATAAAATGCCTCGATATTCTTAAGTTTTACTTATTTAGAAGAGCATGGTTTATCGTAGTTAACCACGTTGCTTTCACTAAAACCCTTATCGACGAAGTACTTAATCATTCTTTTATCGTTTTTAGGAATAATGGCGCGAACAGTATTAATCCCCTTAGAAGCGCAGTATTTTTCCAGCGCATTAATCAACATTGTGCCAATACCGCTTCTCTGATAATCAGGATGCACTTCAATGAGAAAAGCAACGCCTGCGCCGGTCATCGGGAAACCCGAATATTGCATTTTAGCCAGGATAAACCCGACTAGAGTACCTTCATACTCGGCGATAAAGCTTAAATCGGAAAGGTCACGCAATTGGTCGGCTACCTTCTCCTTTTCCGGGATATTTGCCCACCAGATTCCCAGTGTCGGCGTAATGTCACTAGATACCATGCGACGTATTTTCAGCGCGTTCTTATTAAAAGTCTTCATTTCAGACCTCCCTATTTTCTCCGAATAAATATCGGATAAGCTACATTTCACATTATAACCCAGTAAACAATGGATTTCTAGAATATTTTTCCCAGCGAGTGCCTTTTCATCATCTAAATATAAAAAATATATTCTAAATTGATATTGCATACCGCTATAAAGCATGTTATAATAAAGCTGCCTGGAGATTAGAATAGCTTTATGAGAAGTGGGTAAAAACCCACTTTTTTATTGAATATAAAAAAATCGGAGGTAAGCATCCGAAATGAAGAGCGATTTTTTGCTCGCCATAACACAGCTTTCGGCTGAAAAAAACCTGCCGAAGGATGTAGTTCTGGGCGCGGTGGAAGCGGCGCTGGTATCCGCCTATAAGAAGGACAGCTTTTCCTCCAATCAGAATATAGCCGTCAAGATTAATCCAAATACAGGTAATGTCGAAGTATGGGCGGAAAAAACAGTAGTTGATAAAGTTGAAGACCCGGTTACCGAAATTACTCTTCGGGAAGCGAAAAAACTAAAGAAAGATGTCAAACTCGGCGAGGCACTCATGATAGAATCAACCCCAGCCAACGCCGGACGCATTGCAGCGCAAACGGCCAAGCAGGTAATTCTACAGCGCCTGCATGAGGCCGAACACAGTGCCATCTTCGAAGAATATGCCGATAAAGAGGGTGAGGTAGTAAGCGGTGTCATCCAGCGCTTCGAAGCAGGGCAGGCATTCATCGAGCTGGGAAGAACCGAAGCCGTCCTGCCGCCAGCCGAGCAGGTACGCACCGAACGCTACCGGGTAGGTCAGCACCTCAAGGTGGTATTACTTCAGGTAGCCCGCACTACCAAGGGTCCCAGAGTAATCGTTTCGCGCTCTCACCCGGAGCTATTGCGCCGTTTATTCGAGTTGGAAGTGCCCGAAGTATACAACGGTACCGTAGAAATTAAGTCGATTGCACGCGAAGCTGGCTTTAGAAGTAAAATAGCCGTCGCCGCCAAGCAGGAAGGCATCGACCCGGTGGGCTGCTGTGTTGGACTGCGGGGTATCAGGATACAAAATATCGTCAGTGAGCTTAACGGCGAGAAGATAGACGTGGTCATGTGGAGTTCAGACCCGGCGACTTTCATTGCTAACGCGCTTAGTCCAGCGCACATTGTCGGCGTTCAATTAAATAATGAGGAACAGGTGGCTACGGTAATCGTCCCTGATAAGCAACTTTCACTGGCTATCGGCAAAGAGGGACAAAACGCGCGGCTGGCGGCCAAGCTTACCGGCTGGCGCATCGATATCAAGAGCGCGACGGCGGCCGAAGCTGAAAAAATTAAAGAGGCCGGAGCGCCCGAGGCAAAGGCAAAAGAAGCCCCGGCAATAGAAAAAGAGACAGCCGTAGAGGAATTGCCTGAAGAAATCCTCGCCCAGTTGGCGCCGATAGAAATCGCCGAGGAGCGGGCCAAAGAAGAAGCCGAAGAGGAAGAGACTGAAGAAGAACCGGTGGCGGCAGAGATAATAATGCCACCGCAGATAAAACTGGAGCAACCTGAAGAAGCAGGTAAACCGCAACTGCGTTTCGCTGAAGATATCCTGACGCCAAGACACGCCAGGGTAGAAGAAAAACTCCCGAAATCCAAGAAGAAAAAGAAGGGTGCTCGTGCGAGAGACACCGGTGAAGAAGGCGGTAAAGCCAGGAAAGGTCGCCGCGATTATACCGAGGAGGACGAAGAATATTATTAAAACACGAGCGATAGCCAGAAAAGCAGCCCCGCGGCGAACCTGCACTTCCTGCCGCCAGGTAAAAGCTAAATGGGAAATGGTACGCCTGGTACGCACCGGGGAAGGGCAGGTAGAAATTGACATCACGGGGAAAAAAGACGGGCGGGGAGCATACTTATGCCGCGAGCCGGCATGCTGGGTAAAAGCCCTGAAAAGCCAGCAACTGGAACATGCTTTAAAAACGAAAATCAATCAGAAAAACCTCGAACGACTTATTGCCGAGGGGGAGAAATTGCTAAAGGAGTCCACCGGTGGCTAGAGCCAGCAAACCACAAAAAACCGCTTCACCAGCGGCAGAAAAGCCGGCTAAAGAACCGGAGCAGGATAAAACACCGGTCATCAACCTGCCGCGTTCGATAAGCGTGCGCCAGCTGGCTGAAATGCTTAATATTGACGCTATTAGTATTATCAAACAACTGATGCGTAACGGCATCATGGCTAATATTAATCAAATTATTGACTACGAGACCGCCGCTTCAATCGTCACCAGTTTCGGATATAAACCTCACCTGGCACCAATTAAAGACCAGCTGCTTGCCAGCGCCGCCGAAGAAAGCAAGCGACTTAAACGGAAATACGGAAAAGAATCGGAGAACCTGGTGGCGCGTCCGCCGGTAGTTACCGTTATGGGACATGTCGACCACGGTAAAACCAAACTGCTCGACGCTATTCGAAAAACCAATGTCGTTGATTCCGAAGCCGGGGGCATCACCCAGCATATCGGCGCCTATCAGGTGACGATAGACGGACAAAAGATAACCTTTTTAGATACCCCCGGCCATGAAGCCTTTACCGCCATGCGGGCGCATGGAGCCAACATCACGGATGTTACCGTTCTGGTAGTAGCCGCCGATGACGGCGTAATGCCCCAGACCAAAGAAGCCATCAACCATGCCCGGGCGGCTGAAGTACCAATCGTCGTGGCGATCAACAAAATTGATAAAGAGAATGCCAACCCCAACATGGTAAAACAACAGCTTGCCGAAGTGGGGCTGGTGGTCGAGGAGTGGGGAGGCAATACCGTATGCGTCGAAGTTTCCGCCAAAGAGAAAAAGGGCATTAAGGAGCTGCTGGAAAGCGTCCTGTTGGTCGCGGAAATGGAAGAACTTAAGGCGAACCCCAATCTGCCCGCCGCCGGCACCGTTATCGAAGCTAAAAAAGACAAGACTATGGGCCCGCTGGCAACCATCCTCATACAATCCGGCACCCTAAAAGAGGAAGATACCATAGTGGTAGGGACGACCTGGGGCAGGGTGAGAGCCATGTTTAACGATACAGGCAAGCGTATAAAGAAAGCCGAGCCGTCCATGCCGGTGGAAATACTGGGCCTTGATGGCGTACCGCAGGTAGGAGATACGCTGACCGCAGTAACCGACGAACGCCATGCCCAGGCGATACTCGAGCGGAGGCGGGCAGAACTGGAAAAAGAAAAGCTTAAAAGAAAAGCCGTCAACCTGGATAATCTTTACGACCAGATAAGCGCCGGTAAGGTAAAGGAACTTAATGTCATCCTGAAAACAGATGTGCAAGGAAGCATCGAGCCTATCGTAACTTCGCTGGAACGACTGGGGACGGATGAAGTCAAGGTAAGGATAATCCACAGCGCCACCGGCAACGTCACCGAAAGTGACGTTATGCTGGCGTCAGCCTCCAACGGACTTATCATCGGTTTCAATGTTACTGCCGCTGAAGGCGCGCGCCGCCTGGCCATCAGTACCGGCATAGATATACGGTTTTATAACATTATTTACAACTTAATCGATGATGTAGATAAGGCCTTAAAAGGCTTATTAGAGCCTAAGTATGTCGAAGTCATCGAGGGACTGGCCGATGTCAGGGCGGTCTTCCCGGCCGGCAAAGGCACCAAAGCCGCCGGCGTCCTGGTTTCCGAAGGCAAAGTAACACGCAACATATCCGTTAGGGTGAAGCGAGGCAAAGAGATAATAGCCGACTCAACGGTATCGAGTCTAAAGCGGTTCAAGGACGATGTCAAAGAAGTTACCGCCGGTTATGAGTGCGGCGTGGGCATTAAGGACTTTAATGACTTCAAGGTCGGTGACGTTCTAGAATTCTATAAGATAGAAAGGTCCGGCAAATAGTCCGCTGCCGGAATTAATGCCATGTCCCATCGTATCGAACGCGTTAATACCCTCCTACGCCGTGAAATCAGCGACCTTATTCAGCAGGAGCTAAAAGACCCCCGCCTGACTGAATTCATCGCCGTAACGGAAGTGGACACTTCCGCAGACCTTAAATACGCTAAAGTCTTTGTCAGTTTTATGAGCGGACAGCAGGAGGAGCAAAAAATCCTCGGAGTCTTAAATTCGGCTTCAGGTTTCCTCCGCACGGCGCTGGCTAATAAAGTAAGGCTACGTTATACACCGGAACTGCACTTCATCTGGGACAACTCCATCGAGCATGGCGATAAAATACTCCGCCTTATTGATGAAGTAACGCAAAAAGATAATCCAGAAAAACCTTAAATATACAAACGAAAATCTTCGATATTTCATTATCAGGAAAACAGACTGATTGTGGACGGCATTTTTAATGTTAACAAACCCTCCGGCAGGACGTCCTTCGAAATTGTGGCGGCAGTAAAACGTCTTACAGGAGAACACCACGCTGGACATGCCGGCACACTCGACCCGAACGCAACCGGAGTGCTGCCTGTGTGCCTGGGTAAAGCTACACGTATCGTAGAATTCATGATGGATGCCAGGAAGACCTACCGCGCCGAAGTAGAACTCGGCAAAGCCACCGATACCTATGACGGAAGCGGGGAAGTCATTTACCAAAGGGATATTTCAGGCATCGACATCAGTAAAGTTGAACAGGCGCTGGCGCGATTCCGGGGTAATGTCGAGCAGGTCCCGCCGATGTACAGCGCTGTAAAGCATCGGGGCCAGCCTCTCTACCGACTCGCCAGAACCAATACTGTTATACAACGTAAGAGCCGTAAAGTTTCCATCCACCGATTGGAACTGATTTCCTGGCAACCACCATTATTGATTCTGGAAATAGAATGCAGCAAAGGCACCTATATACGCTCGCTGGCACATGACCTTGGGGAGGCGCTGGGCTGCGGGGCTTACCTTAAGAACCTAGTACGCACACGCTACGGACTTTTCGACGTAGAATATGCTGTCTCTTTAGCCCAACTGGAAGAAGCCTGCAGGAAAGGAGATTGGCAGCAATACCTCTACCCTATCGATTGCGTCCTGCAGGATATGGAGAAAGTAATAGTTAATGAAGAAGGAGAAAAAATTATTAGGACGGGTAGCCTTCTTAAAAATCTCGCGGCGGATAACGAAAATAGAAAATATAACCGGGCATATAGCAAGGACGGGCGCTTTTTAGCCATACTGGCATGGGATAAAGAAAGCGAGCACTGGCGACCAAAAAAGGTCTTTATATGATTCCAAAGTACATCTTTATGTTAACTTTTACGAGCGTAAATCTTGACAGTCTACTTTTAAAGAGAGTATAGTGACACGGATGCTTTTTTGAAAGCTCAAAACCGTCAATTTTCAACGTAAAGTCATCTCAAAAAAGGGGGAATA